>VXNK01000095.1 GCA_009840595.1 Rhodospirillaceae bacterium
CGCGGCGCCAGACGACCCCTCCCCTAGCCCCTCCCCCAAGGGGAGGGGGATTCGGTTGGCGGCCCTTTCGCAGAGAACCTCTCCGTAGAATGCCCTTTTTCCGACGAAGCCGGGATGTTTCGGCGAATTGCCTGCTAAGCGGGGTAGGTACCATCCGGGCCAGGAAACCGGCCAAGCCTCTGTTTTTACGGACTATTCTCCGGAAATGGACAGGAAATGGCCTGGCAAATGGACAAGGAATATGAACCTATCAAGAAACAATTTGCGTCATTTCCGGCGTGACGCTCCGGATCGCCGCTGTCCCTGAAAGCCACGCTGTGCAAGGCTTTGCCCGTGGCGCCGCAGGGCCGCGGCCGGGCCGTTCCGGCAATTTTTTTAATTTATGGAACGGTCTGTCCAGATCAGGAACGCGGGCCAACCATCTGTTTTTCCGGGCCATTCGCCGGAATCCGATTTTGAACGGGTGCACAAAAACGAAAGCAGACGTTCCGGTGCCCGCGCCGCCGCCGGGGCGGTTCCTGGGCGAAGCCCCCTACCGCCGGCGCTTGCGTTCCCGCGACAGGGATTCGATGACGCCGCGCAGGCCGCGGACTTCCGAATCGGTCAGGTCCGCCCGGTGGAAGATGTTGCGCAGGTTGCGCACCATGACCGGGCGCTTCTCCGCCGGATGGAAATGGCCGGCCTCGTCGAGCGCGCCTTCGAGATGCGCGAACATGTTGAGCAGATCGGACTGGAGCGCCGGCCCGTCGGGCGTCCCGGCGCCCGAATCCGGCCTGGCCGCTTCCGCTGCCGCCGGACCGGCGCTCCACCATTCCCAGCCGACCAGCAGCACGGCCTGGGCGAGGTTGAGCGAATTGTGCGCCGGATTGAGTTGCGCCTCGATAATCGTGCCGGCGAGCGCGACGTCGTCGTTGTGCAGGCCCTTGGATTCCTTGCCGAAGAGGATGCCGTTGCGCCGGCCGGCGGCCTCGGCCCGGCGCATCGCGGCGCCGGCCTCGCGCGGCCCGAGCACCGGCTTGTTCATGTCGCGCGGCCGGGCCGTCGTCGCGTAGACATGGTGCAGGCCTTCGAGCGCCGCGGCGGTCGTTTCGCAGAGGCGCGCGTTTTCCAGGATCCCCTCGGCGCCCGAGGAGGCGGCGAGCGCCTGTTCGCTGGGCCAGCCGTCGCGCGGATCGACCAGCCGCAGGTCGGACAGGCCGCAATTCATCATGGCGCGCGCCGCCGTGCCGATATTCTCGCCGAGCTGCGGCTCGACCAGGATCACCGCAGGGGCGTCGGCGGGGGCGCCGGCAGCGGCGCCTTCAGGGGCGTCAGGGCCGGCCATTCCCGTTGCGGCCGTCGGCGTGGCGCAGCAGCTTCCAGTAGATGGCGTCGCGCAGCGCCTCGTAGGAGGCTTCGATGATGTTCGGCGAAATCCCGACGGTCGACCAGCGCAGGCCGCTGCCGTCGGTCGATTCGATCATCACCCGCGTCACGGCGGCCGTGCCCTCCTGCGGCGTCAGGATGCGGACCTTGTAGTCGGTCAGGCGCATATCGGCCAATTCCGGATAGGCACGCAGCAGCGCCTTGCGCATGGCGTCGTCCAGCGCGTCGACCGGCCCGTTGCCCTCGCCCGCCTCCAGATAGGGCTCGCCGGCGACATCCAGCTTCGTCACGGCCGTGGAGACCGTGGTCAGGCCGCCGCGCGCGTTGTAGCGGCGCTCGGTTTCGACCCGGAAGCTCTCCATGGTGAAGAATTTCGGCAGGCCCTGCAGCAATTTGCGGGCCAGCAGTTCGAAGCTGGCCTCAGCGCCGTCATAGGCATAGCCGTCGTGCTCGCGCGCCTTCACGTCCTCGACCAGCCGGCCGATCTTCGGATTGTCGGCGGCGATCTCGATCCCGGCGTCGGCCAGCCGCGCCAGGACGTTCGAGCGACCGGCCTGGTCCGACACCACGATATGCCGCCGGTTGCCGACCAGGGCCGGGTCGATATGCTCGTAGGTCCGGGGGTCCTTCTGGACGGCCGAGACGTGCAGGCCGCCCTTGTGGCTGAACGCGCCTTCGCCGACATAGGCCTGGCTGCGGTCCGGGCTGCGGTTGAGCAGCTCGTCGAGCATGTGGGAGACGGAGGTCAGCCGTTCGAGCTGCGCCGGCGCAATGCCGATTTCGTAGTCCGTCTTCAGCGCCAGGGTCGGGATCAGGGAAATCAGGTTGGCGTTGCCGCAACGCTCGCCCAGCCCGTTGATCGTGCCCTGGACCTGGCGGGCGCCGGCCTCGACCGCGGCCAGGGAATTGGCCACGGCGTTTTCGGTATCGTTGTGGGCGTGAATCCCCAGATGCGTGCCCGGAATGTGCCGCACCACCTCGGAAACGACGCGATAGACCTCGTCCGGCAGGGCGCCGCCGTTGGTGTCGCACAGCACGATCCAGCGCGCGCCCGCGTCGTAGGCAGCCTTCAGGCAATCCAGGGCGAAGTCCGGGTTGGCCCTGTAGCCGTCGAAGAAATGCTCGGCATCGAACATCGCCTCGTCGAGCCGCCGCTTCGCCAGGGCGATGCTGTCCGCGATCATCGCGATATTCTCCTCGAGCGTCGTCTCGAGGGCGATATCGACGTGAAAATCCCAGGTCTTGCCGACCATGCAGACGGTGCGCGCCTTCGTCGTCAGGATGGCGGTCAGCCCCGGATCGTTCTCCGCGCTGCGCCCCGGCCGGCGGGTCATCCCGAAGGCGGTGAATTTCGCCGTCTTCAGGGCCGGCGGCGCCTCGAAGAACAGGTCGTCGGTCGGGTTGGCGCCGGGCCAGCCGCCTTCGATGTAATCGACGCCGAGCGTGTCCAGAGCTTCGGCGATCGTCGTCTTGTCGCGCACGGAGAAATCGACGCCCCGGGTCTGGGCGCCGTCCCGCAGCGTCGTGTCGAACAGATGGATGCGCGTGTCGTCGGCGCTCACCGGGCGTCTCCGAACCGTTTGCGGCAACCCGGAGAGTTACCACCGGGACGCTCCCGCTTTGCTGCGACACGGCCTCACAGGGCGCGCCGGGGAAGCAAATTCCCGGGCCGGCTTTCCCCGCTGCGGCCGCCTTGCTAAGTAGCGGGCCAAGAGACCCCGCCGCCACCGGTCCTATGCCCGAAGCCCCCGCGCCCGTTTCTTCCGTCCTCGACCTGATCGGCAGCACGCCGCTGGTCGAGGCCGCCTGCTTCGATACCGGGCCGTGCCGCCTGTTCCTCAAGCTGGAGAGCCAGAATCCGGGCGGCTCGATCAAGGACCGGGTCGCGCTCTCGATGATCCGCGCCGCCGAGGACGTCGGCCAGCTCATGCCCGGCGGCACGATCGTCGAGGCGACGGCGGGCAACACCGGTCTCGGTCTCGCCCTGATCGGCGTGCTGCGGGGCTACCGCTGCATCCTGGTCGTGCCGGACAAGATGAGCCGAGAGAAGATCTTTCATCTCAAGGCCCTGGGCGCCGACGTCCGCCTGACCCGCTCCGACGTCAACAAGGGCCATCCGGACTATTACCGGGACGTCGCGGCCCGCCTGGTCCGGGAGATACCCGGGGCCTGGTGGGCCGACCAGTTCGGCAACCCGGCCAACCCGAGGGCGCACGAAACCGGGACCGGGCCGGAAATTTTCGCGCAGATGGGCGGCGACGTGGATGCCGTCGTATGCGGCGTCGGCTCGGGCGGGACGATCACCGGCATCGGCCGCTTCATGGCCGCGCAATCGCCGAAGACGGAAATGGTGCTGGCCGATCCGGAGGGCTCGATCCTCGCGGACTATGTCAACGACGGAACGATCGGCAACGCGGCCGGCGCGTGGCTGGTCGAAGGGATCGGCGAGGATTTCATCCCCCCGGTCGCCGATCTCGGCCTGGCCGGCAGGGCCTACAGCATCCCGGATTCCGAGGCCTTCGCGACCATCCGGACCCTGCTGCTGAAGGAGGGCATCTTCGCCGGCACCTCCTCGGGCACGCTGATCGCCGCGGCGTTGCGCTACTGCCGCGAACAGAGCGAACCGAAACGGATCGTCACGCTGGTCTGCGACAGCGGCGCCAAATATCTCTCGAAGGCCTACAACGACTACTGGATGGCCGATCAGGGCTTTCTCAGCACCGAGCCGGCCGGCGACCTGCGCGACCTGATCGGCCGCAAGCACGCCGAGCGCGCGGTGGTCACCGTCGAGCCCGGCGAGACCCTGATGGCGGCGTTCGGCCGGATGAAGCTGCACGACGTTTCGCAACTGCCGGTCATGGACGACGGCAGGATCGTCGGCATGGTCGACGAAAGCGATATCCTGCTGTCGGTGCTGGACGATTCGGGCCGCTTCGAGCGGCCGGTGCGCGAAGCGATGACCGCCAACCTGGAAACCATCGAACCGGGCGCGCCCGTGGATGCCCTGCCGGTCCTGTTTGCGCAGGACAAGGTTGCCATCGTGATGGAAGGCGAGCGCTTCCTCGGCCTGATCACCCGGATCGATCTGCTGAACTACATGCGCCAGCGCGCTGCCTAAGGCCCGGCCGGGTCGGGTCGCCCGGTCGGATCGCCCGATCAAACCGCCCGATCAAACCGCCCGATCAAACCGCCTGGGCGGGATCCTTGTCCCCGCCTTCCGGCAGATAGTCCCGCCAGCGGGCCTCGACCTCGGCGGCGAGCGCCTTGCGCAGCCCGAGGGCGAAGGCGACTTCGGCAATCAGGAACACCGGCGCGATGAAGACCTGGATGAAATTGTCGACAAGGGCCGGCTTTCGCCCCTCGAACGCATGGCCGGCAAGCTGAAGCGCCCAACCGCCGACGAAGAGAACGGCAAAGGTCGTCCAGACCGCCGCGGCGCCTTGCACCGCCATCCAGTCGGCGAACACCGGCGCCGGAAGAAAGACGAGAGACGTCGCGATGCCGAAGGGGCGGTCCAGGGCGATCCAGTACACCCAGACGGCCGCTGCAAACGCCGTCGCGAGGGAAATATCGTACCAGCCTGTCGTGCCGAATTTCACCAGCGCCGGAGGCAAGAGCAGCGATACGGCAATCGCCGGCACGCCGACAAAATGGATCGCCTTGTTCCGGCCGTCGCGGTGGTAGGACGAATAGCGCGAAATCTGCTCGACGAACCAGGCGCCCATCGCTCAACGCCCGGCGTTACCGGGACCGTCTTCGGGCGCGATCCGGGCGTATCGGCCGCGATAGTAGAGTAGCGGATCGCCCTCGGCCTTGTGGGCGAAACGCACCACTTCGCCGACGACGATGATATGGTCGCCGCCGTCGTGGACGGCGTGGGTCCGGCATTCGAAGACCGCCAGCGTTTCCGCGAACACCGGGCAGCCGACGCTGCAGAGGTCGTAGCCGACGTGGCGCCATTTGTCCTCCGACGGCCGGGCGAAATGGGCGGACACGTCCTGTTGCAGATCGGTCAGCACGTTGACCGCGAAATGCTTCGCTGTCTCGAAATGGTTGAAGGAATAGCTACCCCGGTCCAGGCAAAACAGCACCAGCGGCGGATCGAGGGAAACCGAACTCAGGGAATTGGCGGTAAAGCCGACCGGCTCGCCGCTGTCGGACATGGTGGTGATGACCGTCACGCCGGTCGCAAACGTCCCCAGCGCGCTCCGGTAATCGAGGGAATCCTTGTCTGCGGCCACGCTTCGGCTCCCGGATCCTTGACCTGCGCGCCAGCCTAGCCGCCCCGCTTCCCGGCGTCAAAACGGCGCGCGCGCAGGCTGGCAATGGCGCCTGCGCTGTGCCAGTAAGCGCCGCGAACCTGCGATACCGCCTGTCTGGAGGCCCGATCCGTGAAGCTCGACACCCGCATCGTCCGCGCCGGTATTTCGCCCGACCCGACCACCGGCGCCATCCTCCCGCCGATCTACGAGACGGCGACCTTCGTCCTGGAGGAAGTCGGCAAGGACAAGGGCTTCGACTACACGAGGTCGTCCAACCCGACGCGCCAGGTGCTGGAGGACAACCTCGCCGCCATCGAAGGGGCGGACTACGGCATCTGCTTCTCCAGCGGGATGGCGAGCGTCGACAGCGTTATGAAGCTGCTGTCCGCGGGCGATCACACAATCTCCTCGAACGACGTCTACGGCGGGGTTTCGCGGCACTTCAACCGGGTACTGTCGCGCTACGGCCTCGAATTCACCTATGTCGACACCGCCGATCCGGACGCCGTGCGCGCCGCGATCCGCCCGGAAACCCGGATGCTGTGGGTCGAGACGCCGACCAATCCGCTGCTCCAGGTGACCGACCTCGCGGCGATGGCGGCGATCGCGAAGGAGCACAATCTCCTGCTCGGCGTCGATTCCACCTTCGCCACGCCGGTGTTCCTGCGGCCGCTGGAACTCGGCGCGGACATCGTGGTCCACAGCACGACCAAATATCTCTCCGGCCACAACCAGATCATCGGCGGCGCGGTCCTGACCAACCGGGAAGACATCTTCCGGGAGATGAAATTCATCCAGAAGACGATCGGCGCCGTACCGAGCCCGATGGACTGCTGGCTGGTTCTGCTCGGCCTGAAAACGCTGCACCTGCGCATGGCCCGCCACAACGACAGCGGCATGAAGATCGCACGCTACCTGGAGGCCCACGACAAGGTCGCGCATGTCCGGTATCCGGGCCTGCCGTCGCATCCGCAGCACAACATCGCCGCTGCCCAGATGGACGGTTTTGCCGGCATGATCTCGTTCGAACTGAAAGGCGGCATCCCGGCCGGTAAGGCGCTGATGAATTCGGTCGAACTGTGCGCGCTCGCCGAGAGCCTGGGCGCCGTCGAGACCATGATCACCCACCCGGCGACCATGACCCATGCCGAGGTACCGGTGGAGGAACGCCACGCCCGCGGCCTGACGGACGGGCTGGTCCGTCTTTCGGTCGGCATCGAGGATTGCGACGATATCCTGGCCGACCTGGACCGGGCGCTCGACAAAGCCTGAGCCGGCGCGGCGCGCGGCCATTTCCTCCGCAAGACGTTACGACCGGCCCGCGGCGGTCGGCTTGCAATGGCCGGGCATCTTGGCCATCATGCCGCGTTCGAGCAGACTGACGGATTGGACGGGAAATTGGCCGGACCGACAGCGATGACAGCGAAGCCCGCCCGGCTGCCCCGTTTCTTCTACCGGATGCCGCCCCGGCCGTGCCCCTATCTGAAAGGGCGCACGGAACAGAATATCTTCACCGAACTGGCCGGCCCCAATACCGGCGGCCTCTACGATGCGCTGACCCAGTCGGGCTTCCGGCGGTCCCACAACGTCGCCTACCGGCCGGCCTGTCCCGGCTGCCGGGCCTGCGTGCCCGTCCGGGTCGTCGCGCCGGCCTTCGCGCCGGGCGCCAGCCTGCGCCGGATCGTCAAGCGCAACGCCGACCTGGCCGAACAGGATTTGCCGGCCCGGGCGACGGCCGAGCAATACGAACTGTTCCTGCGCTATGTCACCTCGCGCCACGGCGACGGCGAAATGGCCGGCATGGATTTTCAGGAATATGCCGCGATGGTGCAGGACAGCCCCTTGCGCACCTTCGTCACCGAATTCCGCGACCCGAGGGGCCGGCTGCGCGCCTGCGCCCTCGTCGACCGGCTGGAGGACGGCCTGTCCGCCGTCTACAGTTTTTTCGATCCGGCCCTCGACCGGCGCAGCCTCGGCACCTACACGATCGTCCGCCTGATCGCCAGGGCGCAGCAACTCGGCCTGCCCTACCTCTATCTCGGCTACTGGATCGAGGGCAGCCCGAAAATGTCCTACAAGTGGCGCTTCCGCCCGCTCGAAGGGCTGACGGCGGACGGCTGGCGCCCGCTCGACCTGCGCCCGCCCGAACAGCGGGAGCTGTTCGCGGCCTGAAGACCCGGAAACCGCAGGAACCTGCCGCGTCGGCTGCCCGGAACGGCAAGGCCGCAGCGCAACCCCGCCGGCTGCTGAATATACACCGGCCAATAGCGCGCATGTTGCCAGTGTGTGTTAAACGCATATAATGCGGTCACGCTGCCGAGCGGGGGAGGACCGTTCCAGGATTTCCGCCGCCCTGACCGTCCGGAATCTGCCTGCCGGACACTGTCGCGTCAGCACGGTCAGGAGGCGCGAGGGAGCCACACCAGTCAAAGAGGACGCTTCATGAAACGTCGTATATTCCTGTCGGGCGCGGCTGCGGCCGGCGCTACCGTTGCCGCCAGCGCACTGCCGAAGCCGGCGCTGGCGCAGAAAAAGATCGAAGCCGTTATGGTGACGACGTGGCCGCGCGACTTCCCGGGCCTCGGCACGGGCGCGCAACGTCTTGCCAAGCGTATCAACGATGCCACCGACGGCAAGATCAAGGTCACCTACTATGCCGCCGGCGAGAAAGTCGGCGCCTTTGCCTCGTTCGACGAAGTCGCGTCGGGCAAGGCGCACATCTATCACGCTGCCGACTACTACTGGAAAGGCAAGCACCCGGCGTGGGCCTATTTCACGGCGGTGCCGTTCGGCCTGACCTTCACGGAGATCAATGCCTGGATCCAGTGGGGCGGCGGACAGCAACTCTGGGACAAGGTCGCCGGCGAATTCGGCCTCAAGTGTCTCCGCGCCGGCAGCACCGGTGTCCAGATGGGCGGATGGTTCCGCAAGGAAATCGAGTCGCCGGACGACCTCAAGGGCCTGAAGATGCGTATTCCGGGGCTGGGCGGCGACGTCATGGCCAAGCTGGGCGCTTCGCCGGTCTCGCTGCCGGGCGGCCAGATTTACGAAAACCTGGTCTCCGGCGCGATCGACGCCACCGAGTGGGTCGGCCCGTGGAACGACAAGTTCATGAAGTTCTACGAAGCGGCCAGCTACTACTACTATCCGGGCATGCACGAGCCGGGCGCCATGCTGTCCCTGGGCATGAACGGATCCTGGTGGGGCAAGCTCAGCAAGAACGATCAGACGATCATCGAAGGTCTCGCCACGGCCGAAAACGACATCATGATGGCCGAGTTCGACGCCAAATCCGGCCAGGCCCTGAAGGAGCTGGTCCGGGATCACGGCGTGAAGCTGCGCCAGTTCAACGACGATGTCTACGATGCGTTCGGCAAGGGCGCTGAGGCGGTCTTCGAAGCGACCCGCGCTCACAGCGCGCTCGCCAAGGAAGTCGACGACAGCTTCCGCGCGGCGCGCGCCGACCTCGGCGCATGGACGCAGATTTCCACCCAGGCCTATCTGGCCCAGCGGAACCGGGTGCTCGGCCTCTAGCCGGGTCGCCGTATAACCAGGATCGGGAGCAGCCGATAACGCCATCGGCTGCTCCCGGTTCTTTCGGTTCGGCTTCCCGACCGCCCCGCGCGGGCGACCCAATGCGGGCGACGGGCGGACGTCATTGCCTGTCGAGCGATCCGGTATGAGTATTGCAGCGACGGCCGATTCCGGCGCCATTTCCGACCTGCCTGCGGCGGCGTCCGGCTCGATGCAGCCGGCAATGCGCATTCTTGCGCTTTCCGTCTCCTATCTCGGCTTCGTCTATCTGGCGAACGCCTATCTGGTCTTCTGGCTCGACTGGCCGGGCGTCGTCGCCTTGCTCGGAGACGCCGGACTGCTGGGCTTTGCCGCGCCGAAAGAACCGCTCGGCGGTCGCGTCGCGCTCGCAATCCTTCAGATTGCGTTTTATCCGGTCACCGTCGCCGCCATCGTCGTTTACGTTTTGCGGACGCGGGCGCGCACCCTCCATATGGATGCAAAACGCCTCAGCGCCATCGGCGCCTTCGTTGCCCGGGCCGCCTTCTGGACCGTTCTTCTTGTCGGCCTTGCCGACGCGGTCGTCTCCTTCCTGAGGGTCGAGGGCCTTCTCCCGGATGTCGTCGGCAAGGGCCTGGCGCAGGATCTGGGCAAGTCTTCGTTCCGCGCCCAGGTTCTGCATCTGCCCCTGATGGCTGCGGCCATAGCGATCTCGCTGTTCACCCGGTCGGTCGGCTTCACCTGGCTGGCGCTGCTGGTCGTCGTGGCCGAACTCCAGATCGTCATCCTGCGGTTCCTCTACTCCTACGAACAGGCCTTCATGGCCGACCTGGTGCGCTTCTGGTACGCGGCCCTGTTCCTGTTCGCGAGCGCCTATACGCTGCTCCACGAAGGCCATGTCCGGGTCGACGTGCTGTATTCCGGCTTCGGGCCGCGCCGGCGCGCCTGGGTCAACGCGGTGGGCGCAGCGATTCTGGGCGCACCGGTCTGCTGGATCGTGATGACGATGGGCCTCGCCAACAAATTCAGCGTCGTCAGCGGTCCGCTACTGAGCTTCGAAGTCACGCAGGCCGGCTTCGGCCTCTATGTCAAATACATGCTGGCCGGCTATCTGCTGGTCTTTGCCGTCACCATGCTGCTGGAATTCATGGCGTCGCTGCTGTCCAACGCCGGCGTCCTGCTGGAGGAAGCGGACGCGCCACAGAGCAAGGGCGAGAGCGATGCGCACTATTAGCGGCGGCGATCAGGCTACGCGGCGGGGCGGCGGCTGATGGAATTCTTCTTCCTGCTGCTTCTGATTCTGTTGATGGCCGGCGCCCTGGCGTCCGGCTATCCGGTCGCCTTCGCCCTGCCCGGCTCGGCCATCCTCACCATCCTGCTCGCGACGGTCGCGGGTATCATTTTCACCGGCGACGAAGGCAGCTTCTTCCACACCGGCGGACCGATCGAATGGCTGAATTCGGGGGTTTCCAACTTCCGGGGCGTCTATTGGGATCCCGATCGCGACACCCTGATCGCGATTCCGCTGTTCGTGTTCATGGGCATCATGCTCGAGCGGTCCAAGATCGCCGAAGACCTGCTGGTGACCATGGCCCAGTTGTTCGGCCGCATCCCGGGCGGGCTGGGAATCTCGGTCGTCTTCGTCGGCGCGTTGCTGGCCGCGACCACGGGCATCGTCGGCGCGACCGTCGTGGCCATGGGGCTGATTTCCCTGCCGGTGATGCTGCGCAACAAATACAGCCCGGCACTGGCGACCGGCACGATCAGCGCGTCCGGCACCCTGGGACAGATCATTCCGCCGTCGATCGTGCTGATCATCCTGGCGGACCAGCTCTCGAACGCGACCGACCAGGCGCTGACCCTGCGCAAGGCGGAATACAAGGCCGGCACCGGATCGAGCGCCATGCCCGGCGACTATGGGCTGACCTCGGCCAGCGCCGGCGACATGTTCCTCGGCGCCTTCCTGCCCGGCATGGTGCTGGTCGGGCTCTATATCGCGTTCATCCTGGTGACGGCGCTGACGCGGCCCGCGCTGGCGCCGCCCGTAGCGCGGGAAGGGAAATTCGATGCGGCCTTCGCCAGGCGGGTGCTGATCGTCCTGGTGCCGCCGCTGACCCTCATCTTTGCCGTGCTGGGCTCGATCCTGACCGGCATCGCCACCGTGAACCAGGCCGGCGCCATCGGCGCGTCCGGCGCCATGATCATGGCCGGATACCGGCTCTACCAAGGCCGCAGAGGCGCATTCTACCCGGCCGTGCTCGCCGTCTTGTCGATCGCCGCGATCCTGTTCCTGCTCTCGATCTACACGATCAACGTCAAGAATGTCGTCACCGCCGACGACGTGACGGCGCTGGTCCTGGCGTCGGTCGCCGTCTTCGCCCTGCTCACGTCGCTCTTGTGGAGCGGCTGGCGCGTCTACAAGACCGACGACACGTTGCGCTACGTCATGGTCGAGACGGCGAAGACCACCTCGCTGGTCTTCATCATCCTGATCGGCGCCGCGATGCTGACCTCCGCCTTCCGGGCCTTCGGCGGCGAGGATCTGGTCCGCGATTTCCTGTTCGGCCTGCCGGGCGGCTTCCTCGCCAAGTTCGCGCTGGTCATGGCGGTGATCTTCATCCTCGGCTTCTTCCTCGACTTCATCGAGATCGCCGTGGTCGTGGTGCCGATCATCGCGCCGATCCTGCTTGCCGACCCGTCGGCCAACGTCACCGCCGTCTGGCTCGGCGTGATGATCGGCGTCAACATCCAGACCTCTTTCCTGACGCCGCCCTTCGGCTTCGCCCTGTTCTATCTGCGCGGCGTGGCGCCGGCATCGGTCAAGACCATTTCGATGTACAAGGGCGTGGTGCCGTTCATCACGCTGCAGCTGGTCGCCCTAGGCATCGTCGGCCTGTATCCGTCGCTGGTGAACTATCTGCCGAACCGCATCTCGCTCAGCGGCGAGAATGCGCCGCCGCCGCGCAATCCGCGGCTCCAGGCCTGCATCGAAGAGCGCAACTTCGTTCTGATGACGGAGCAGCGCGCAGCCCTTGTGGCGGCGATCGACAAGGCATCGAAGACGGATATTTCCTATCTCCCGGCCGAGCGGCGCAGAACGCTGAACCGGGCCTTCAAGGATGCACGGGACACCTTTGCGCGGATTGGCGACGTCCGTGCCGCGGAGAAGACCGTGGCCGACTACATCCCGACCTACCGGCCGCTGCACCGCAAAGTACGGTCGATCAACCGCCAGGTGCTGATCATCGACGGCAAACTCAGCCAGGAAGCGGAAGACCTGCGCCGGCTGCAGAACGCCGAGCGGCCGGACCGCGCCGCCATCGACGATCTCACGCGGGACATGGCGGAATTGCAGGCCGAGAAGAAAGCCCTGCTGGCGCAGGTGCCGGCGGACTGGCAGGTCAGGCGCAAACAGTTCCTCGATCTCGCCAAGAAGGAGCGGCTGGCCCGGCTGCGCTACCGCCGGACCGTCGACGGCGCCTATGCGCCGATCAAGGAAACCCGGTCGCTGATTGCCGGCGCCGGCGCGCTGAACGACCTCAAACCGAAGCTCACGGCGCTCAAACCGCTGATCGAAACGGGTGACCCGAAAACGGCGCAAACGGCGCTCCGGGCCCTGGAGCGCGAGATGCGTTCGGTGGCAGGCACCAGCGCGATCCGCTCGCGCCTGAGCAATGCGCGGCGCAGCCTGCGCCCGACCCGGCTGCGGCGGGATCGGGCGCTGAAGGCCTATGACGATGCGCTGAAACGGTTCGACGGCGAGATCGCCTGGCGGACCGCAGCGCAGGCGACCCTCACCGGACCGCTGGCCGAATACGACGCGGCAATCGCCCAGACCATCGGCCTGCGTCTCCAGCCGCGCCTGAACAGCGACCAGGCCACCGACGTCGCCGGCTGCTTGGCCAACCACCGCGATATTTCGCTGAACTTCTAGGACCCGCCCGCTAGAACGACCGGCCGCACGACCGGCCGCGGGCCGGCTGCCCGGCTCAGAAACGGCCGCCCCGCGGGAAGCCCTTGGGCGGCAGGCGGCCGGCCTGGGCGCGCTTGCCGAGCCAGCCGGCCAGTTCCTCCGCCGAAAAGGTCCGGGTTCGCGCGCCGGTGCGGCATTCGAGCCCTTCGGCGAGCGTGAAGGTCCGGGCGTCCGCCAGGCCGCCGCCGCGGTACCTTTGCAGGATCACGCCCTTGCCCTTGGCCATCTCCGGCAGTTCCGCCGCCGGAAAGACCAGCAGCTTGCGGTTCTCGCCGAGCACGGCGACATGGTCTCCGGCACCGTCCGTGCAGGCCGCGGCCTCAACATCGCCGGCAACGTTGAGCACCTGCTTGCCCGTCCGCGTCTGGGCCACGACCTCCTTCTCCGGCACCAGGAAGCCGCGGCCGTCGCTGCTCGCGACCAGCAGCTTGCGCGCCGGATCGTGCACCATGAGCGAGACGATCTCGCTGTCGTTGCCGAGTTCGACGGACAGGCGGATCGGCTCGCCGAAGCCCCGGCCGCGGGGCAGCCGGTCGACCGGGACGGTGTAGAAACGCCCGTCGGTGCCGAACAGGACCAGCCGGTCGGCGGTCGTGGCGTGGAGGACGAAGCGTTCCCGGTCGCCCTCCTTGTAGCGGTGGGCGCCGGTGTCGGTGACATGGCCGCCGACCGTCCGGATCCAGCCTTTCTCCGAACAGAGGACGGTCACCGGCTCCTTCGCGACCAGGGCCTCGAAATCGACGATTTCGGCGCCCGGCGCGTCGCCGAGTTCGGTGCGGCGCCGGCCCAGTTCGGTGTCCGGCCCGAAGGTCTCGCGCAGCCGGTCGACCTCGTCGGCAATCCTTTTCCACTGGCGCCCTTCGTCGTCGAGCAGCCCGGTCAGGTCAGCCCGTTCGGCCTCCAGCGCTTCCAGTTCGGTGCGGATGCCGATCTCTTCCAGCTTGTGCAGGGCGCGCAGCCGCATGTTGAGAATCGCCTCGACCTGGACGTCGCTCAGGTCGTAGCGGCCCATCAGCTCCCGCTTCGGGCTGTCCTCGAACCGGACGATGCGAATGACCTCGTCGATGTTCAAATAGGCGACGATGAAGCCCTGCAGGATCTCGATCCGCCGGGCGATGATGCCGAGCCGGTGGCCCGTGCGCCGCACAAGGACGGCCCGGCGATGGTCGAGAAACGCGCACAGGGCCTCGCGCAGGTTCATTACCTTCGGCGTCAGCCCGGCGTCCAGAACGTTGAAATTCAGCCCGAATCGGCTTTCCAGTTCGGTCGCGCGGAACAGCGATTCCATGAGCACCGCCGGATCGACGTTGCGGCTGCGCGGCTGGATCGCGATGCGGACGTCCTCGGCCGATTCGTCGACGATATCGCCGACCAGCGGCAGCTTTTTCGCCGCCAGCAGTTCGTCGAGCTTTTCCATCAGGCGGCCCTTCTGGACGCCGTAGGGGATCTCGGTCACGACGACCGTACTGCCGCCGCCCTTGCGCGGCTCCGCCTGCCAGCGCGCGCGGATGCGCAGGCTGCCGCGGCCGGTCTCGTAGGCGGCGGTCACGGCGTCCCGGCTCTCGACCAGCACACCGCCGGTCGGGAAGTCCGGGCCGGGCATCAGTTCGATCAGCTCGGCGACCGGCACCTTGTCCCGGTTCTCCGGGTTCCGGCGCAGCAGCAGCTTCAGCGCAGCGCAGATTTCGGCAACGTTATGCGGCGGGATGTTGGTCGCCATGCCGACGGCGATGCCGCTGGCGCCGTTGGCCAGCAGGTTCGGGAAGTTGGCCGGCAGAACGGCCGGCTCGCTGCCCTCGCCGTCATAGGTCTCGCGGAAATCGGCGGCATCTTCGTCGATGCCCTCGAGCAACAGTTCGGCGACCTCGGTCAGCCGCGCCTCGGTGTAGCGCATGGCCGCCGGGTTATCGCCGTCGATATTGCCGAAGTTGCCCTGCCCGTCGACCAGCGGATAGCGCACGGCGAATTCCTGCGCCAGCCGTACCATGGCGTCGTAGATCGCCTGGTCGCCGTGCGGATGGTACTTGCCCATCACGTCGCCGACGATGCGGGCGCATTTCTTGAAGCCGGCGGCCGGATCGAGCCGCAGTTCCCGCATGGCATAGAGCAGGCGCCGGTGGACCGGTTTCAGCCCGTCGCGGACATCCGGCAACGAGCGGGACACAATGGTGGATAGCGCGTAGGACAGGTAGCGCTCGCCCAACGCATCCGCCAGCGGCGTGTCGCGCACTTCCGCAGCAATGGGCGTATCGGCCATTCGACGCTCCTTCGATTCTAGATATAGTAGTCGAGGCAGTATTCTGGTCAAGAAATTGTAGGGATCCGTCCGGGTCGGAGAGGGTCCGATACCATCCAGCCTGTCGCGTCGGGTTGGGAGCCTGCTTTTAGGTCAGAGTCGTCGTGCAGCGCCCGGCGATCGATGCGCAGGCCCGTTCCGCCGCTTATGGCCGTAATTCACAAACTGTGCATAACTGGGTATTGGATTGTTTTATACTCCAGCGATTAGCCCTCGTTTTTTCTTCTGCAATACTGATACTGTTTTCATTCAGTCGTCTTGCAGAGCGGGAAACCACGCGCATGGAGGGTTCGGGTCCGGTTCCGGCGCGCGGTCTCGATGCAGGCGGTCCGCCTGCGGACAGCCTGCACGAGGGCGCAGCCTTCCGTGTGCCGCCACACAATTTCGAGGCGGAGATGGCGCTGCTCGGCGCCCTGCTCGCCAACAACCGGGCATTCGACCGCGTCGCCGATTTCCTCCAGGTCGAGCATTTTGCCGATGCCCGCCACGGCCGGATATTCGGCGCGATCCGCAAACTGGTCGAGATGGGCCAGGTCGCCGATCCGATCACGCTCAAGAACCTGTTCGAGAGCGACGGGTCGCTCGACGAGATCGGCGGCGCGGACTATCTGGCCCGCCTTGCCGCCTCCGTCGTCACGATCATCAACGCCGGCGACTACGGGCGGACCGTCTTCGACCGGCACCTGCGCCGGGCGCTGATCGAGATCGGCACCGATATCGTCAACGAAGCCTACAATATCGATCTCGACCTCGATCCCTCCGCCCAGATCGAACAGGCCGAACACCAACTCTACACTCTGGCGACCGCCGGCGAAACGCAGGTCGATTTCGCTGCATTCACGGCGGTACTCGCCAAGGCGCTCGATCAGGCCGAAGCCGCCCACAAACAGGATGGCCGGAGTGTCGGCATCAAGACCGGGTTCAAAGACCTGGACATCCTGCTGGGCGGGCTGCAACCGTCGGAATTGGTCATCCTGGCCTCCCGCCCTTCGATGGGCAAGACCGCGCTGGGCACCAATATCGCCTTCAACGCGGCCAGAGCCTATCGCGAAGAACGGGACGAAAACGGCCAACCTGTGCGCAAGGACGGCGCCGTGGTCGGCTTTTTCTCCCTCGAAATGTCAGCCGAAGAGCTGGCTACCCGGATCCTCGCCGAGCAATCCGGCGTCTCCTCCCACCGGATCAGGCGCGGCGAGGTATCCGGGGACGATTTCTCCCGCTTCGTTCAGGTTTCGCAGGAGCTGAATTACCTGCCGTTCTATATCGACGACAGCGCGGACCTGAGCATCGCGGCCTTGCGCAGCCGGTCCCGCCGCCTGCACCGTCAGCACGGCCTGTCCCTGATCATCGTCGACTATGTCCAGCTGCTGCGGCCGGCGCCGGGGCAGCGGCCGGAGAACCGCGTGCAGGAGTTGACGGAGATCACCCGCTCGCTCAAAGCGCTGGCGAAGGATCTGAACCTGCCGGTCCTGGCGCTCGCCCAGCTCTCGCGCAAGGTCGAGGAGCGGGAGGACAAGCGCCCGCAACTGGCCGATCTGCGCGAATCCGGCTCGATCGAGCAGGACTCCGACGTCGTCATGTTCCTGTACCGGGAGCAGTATTACCTCGAGCGCCAGGAACCGCCGCCGAATACCGACAAATGGACCAAATGGTCGGAGAATATGGAGCGCGCCTACAACAAGGCGGACATTATCGTCGCCAAGCAACGCCACGGACCGATCGGCAGCATAAAACTGCATTTCGAGCCCGAACTGACCCGCTTCAGCGATCTGGCGCAATCCTATCATGACGAGGCGCGCTGAACCGGCATCCGCCGTGCAGACCGGCGAAGCCGCGGGCGTGCTGACCGTCGACCTGGATGCGCTCGCCGCCAACTGGCGCCTGTTGCGGGACCGGATGGGCGGCCCCGAGGCGGGAAGGGCCTGCGCCGCCGTCGTCAAGGCCGACGGCTACGGTCTCGGTGCGGCCCCGGTCGCCCGGCGGCTCGCCTCGGAAGGCTGCGCGACCTTTTTCGTCGCCCATGCCGAAGAGGGCGAAACGCTGCGCCGGGCCCTTCCGGAAGCGGAGATCATCGTCCTGAACGGACTGCTGCCGGGCGAGGCCACACTCTACAGTTGCCACCGGCTCGCGCCCTGCCTCAACGACACGGGACAGGTGCGCGCCTGGCTCGAACACTGTGCCGAAGCGGGTCCGACGCCGGCGGCCCTGCATGTCGATACCGGCATGACGCGGCTCGGCCTCGATCCCCAAGACCTCGACGCGGTCGATCTCGACGCCCTGAACGCCCTGCCCGGCCTGGTCGTGATGAGCCATCTCGCCTGCGCCGACGAGCCGGACCATCCGCTGAACCGCCGCCAGCAGGCGGCCTTCGCCGAAATCCGGCCGCGCTTCCCGGCAGCGCGGGCGAGCCTCGCCAATTCGTCCGGCCTGTTCCTCGGCGCCGACTACCGGTTCGATCTCGGCCGGCCGGGCTACTCCCTTTATGGCGGCAACCCGACGCCGTCGGCCGGCGCGAACCCCATGAGGCCGGTCGTACGGCTTCAGGTGCCTGTGTTGCAGGTTCGCGAAATCCGGGGGCGCCGCACGGTCGGCTACGGCGCGACCGCCGGGACCGCCCCGCCCGCCTGGATCGCGACGCTTGCGGCCGGCTATGCCGACGGCTATCTCCGCGCCATGAGCAACCGGGGCGCCGTTTTCATCGACGGCCGGGCGTGCCCGGTCACAGGACGGGTCTCCATGGATCTGCTGACCGTCGACGTCACCGAGGCCGTGCAGGCCGGCAGCGAAATCCGTCCCGGCACCCTGGCCGACCTGATCGACGCCCGGCACACAATCGACGATGTCGCGGGCCATGCCGGCACCATCGGCTATGAAATCCTGACGAGCCTCGGCAGCCGCTATCGCCGGCGTTACCCGGGCGAAATCGAAGCGGCCCGGCCTGCGCAGGGCAGCGCATGAATTTCCTCGCGCCGATCGGCCGTGTCTTTATCGGCTTTCTGGTCGCGACCGGACGCCTGGTCGCGTTCGCCGCCCTTTCCGTCAGCCATTGCCTGCGGCCGCCGTTCTATGGACGGTCGATCGGCCGGCAGATGATCCAGATCGGCTATTTTTCGCTGCCGGTCGTCGGGCTGACCGCCATCTTCACAGGCATGGTCCTTGCGCTGCAGTCCTATACGGGATTTGCCCGGTTGAACGCGGAATCGGCGATCGCCACCGTTGTCGTCCTCACGATGACGCGGGAGCTCGGCCCGGTGCTCGCCGGCCTCATGGTCGCCGGCCGGGTCGGCGCCGCCATCGCCGCCGAGATCGGCACCATGCGGGTGACCGAACAGATCGACGCGCTCGCGACCCTGTCGACCGATCCCTACAAATACCTGATCGTTCCGCGCCTGGTCGCCGGGGTGATCACGTTGCCGATCCTGGTGCTGATCGCCGACATTATCGGCGTGTTCGGCGGCTACGTCGTGAGCGTCCATTCGCTCGAATTCAACGCCGCCAACTATCTGAAGCTGACCTGGCAATTCCTGGAGCCGCTGGACGTTGTCACCGGCCTCGTCAAGGCGGCGGTTTTCGGATTCCTGGTGACGCTGATGGGCTGCTATCACGGTTTCCATTCCAGGGGCGGCGCCCAGGGCGTCGGGGCCGCCGCGACCAATGCCGTGGTCTCCTCCTCCGTACTGATTCTGGCCGCCAACTACATGATTACCGCGGCATTCTTCGGAACCTGACGGATGAGCGCGCCGACCGACAAAACGCCCAAGATCGAGCTCCGCGGCCTGAAAAAATCCTTCGGTGCCAAGACGGTGCTCGACGGCGTCGACCTCAAGGTCGGCACGGGCGAATCCGTCGTCGTGATCGGCGGGTCGGGCACCGGCAAGTCGGTCATGCTGAAATGTATTCTGGGCCTGTTGTGGCCGGACGGAGGATCGATCCTCATCGACGGCGCCGATGTTTCGGCGCTGTCCGGCCGGGCGCGCGAAGCCCGCAACGCCAGGATCGGAATGCTGTTCCAGGGGTCGGCCCTGTTCGATTCCCTGACGGTCTGGGAGAATGTCGCCTTCGCCCTGCAACGCCGTTCGGGCGTGTCGAAGCCGGAAGCCAGGAACATCGCGCTGGGCAAGCTGGCCCAGGTCGGGCTCGAAGCCGATGTCGGCGCGCTGTCGCCGGCGGAGTTGTCCGGCGGGATGCAGAAGCGGGTCGCCCTCGCGCGCGCCATTGCGACGGATCCCGAGATTGTATTTTTCGACGAACCGACGACCGGCCTGGACCCGATCATGGGCGACATCATCAACCGCCTGATCGTCGACTGCGTCCGGGAACTGGGGGCGACCGCGGTTTCGATTACCCACGATATGGCGAGCGCACGCCGCATCGCCGACCGGATCGCCATGCTGCACGACGGCAGGATCGTCTGGGACGGGCCGGCCGGCGATATCGAATCGAGCGGCAACGCCTTCGTCGACCAGTTCATTCACGGCCGCGCCGAAGGGCCGATCGAAATGGCGGTCAGGAGGTAGGCGTGGCGAAGACCGTCACCCGCTACGTCTGCCAGTCCTGCGGCACGGTCCATCGCCGCTGGGCCGGGAAATGCGATGGCTGCGGCGCATGGAACAGTATCGCCGAGGAGGTCGAGACTGCGGCACCCGGCGGCATGGGCGCAGGGGCGGCATCGAAAGGCCGCAAGCTGGCGCTCGCCGGCCTCGCAGGCGCTTCCGGCGAGCCGCCGCGCCGGCCGAGCGGCATCGCCGAGTTCGACCGGGTCCTGGGCGGCGGCCTAGTGCCCGGCAGCGCCGTCCTGATCGGCGGCGATCCGGGCATCGGCAAGTCCACATTGTTGCTGGCCGTCGCGGCGCGGGCGGCAGCGGACGGCGCCGCGGTCTACGTTTCCGGCGAAGAAGCCGTCGGGCAGATTCGCATGCGTGCGTCCCGCCTCGGCGTTGCCGATGCACCGCTCGATCTGGCGACCGCGACAAGCGTCCGGGATGTGATCACCAGCCTGGACTCGGCCGACGGTCCCACACTGGTCGTCATCGATTCGATCCAGACCATGTATGTCGATACGCTTGAGGCGGCGCCGGGCACGGTTTCCCAGGTCCGGGCGTCGGCCCAGGAGCTGATCCGGGCCGCGAAGAAACGCGGCGCGGTCCTGCTGCTTGTCGGCCATGTCACCAAGGAGGGCGCGATCGCCGGCCCGCGCGTGTTGGAGCATATGGTCGATACCGTGCTCTATTTCGAAGGCGAGCGCAGCCACCAGTTCCGCATTCTGCGCAGCGTCAAGAACCGGTTCGGCCCGACCGACGAGATCGGCGTCTTCGAAATGACCGACCGGGGCCTGGCGGAAGTGCCCAACCCGTCCGCCCTGTTCCTCGGCGAGGCGGAGGAAAGCGGCGCGCGGGCGAGCGGCGCCGCGGTCCTTGCGAGCATGGAAGGCAGCCGGCCGCTGCTGGTCGAAATCCAGGCGCTGGTTGCGCCGGCGACGTTTGCTTCTCCGCGCCGGGCGGTCATCGGCTGGGACGCAGCACGCCTGCACATGGTGCTTGCCGTGCTCGAGGCCCGGTGCGGACTTGCGCTCGCCGGACGCGACGTTTATCTCAACGTGGCCGGGGGGTTGCGGGTTGCCGAACCGGCTGCGGACCTCGCCGTTGCCGCAGCGCTGGTATCGTCGCTGACGGACTGTCCGGTACCCGGCCGCGCAGTGGTTTTCGGAGAAATCGGCCTGTCGGGCGAGATCAGAGCGGTCAGTCAGATGGACAACCGGCTGAAGGAAGCCGCCAAACTCGGCTTCGAACGGGCCATTGTGCCGAAACAGCGGACCCGCGCCGGGGCCGGTGGCGGCGCTCCGACCGCCCTCAAGCAGTCTTCGATCGGCCATCTCCGCGAAATGCTGCCGCTGTTCGAGGCGCCGGCCGGGCAATCCGGAATCCGGGCAGAAAATCGAGGCCGCAGGTGAACCCGACCTTGCTGGATCTCATCGTTATCGGCGTCGTGCTGCTGTCCGCGATTTTGGCCTTCATTCGCGGCTTTACGCGCGAGATGTTCAGCCTGTTGGGCTGGATCGGCGCTGCGGCGGCAGCCTGGTTCCTGCTGCCCTATACGGAACCTTATGCGCGGCAGATCGTCGATGACGTGCTGGCCGCCCGGATTATCGCGTCGGTCGCCGTGTTCATCGTCGTGCTGTTCGCCATCGCGTTCATCGGTTCGCCGATCGCCGGCCGGGTGCGCGGCAGCCACTTCAGTTCGACCGACCGTTTGCTTGGCGGCATCTACGGCGTGGTGCGCGGCGCCGTCCTGGTCGTCCTGGGCTATGTCGTGCTGATTTCTTTCTTTCCGAAGGACAGCCAGATTTCCTGGATGCGCGATGCGGCTTCGAAACCTCTTCTCGAACGGGGACTGCGCATTGCCGAAGGGCTTTTGCCGGAAGGCGTGATCCAGACCGGGCGCGACGCGGCAGAGGACCTGCGCACCGGAGCCGAGATCAAGAAGAAGATCGACGCCGCCCGCAGGCCGGGCAGCGGCGTCGCGAAGCGCGATGCCACCCGGTAGACGCCCACCGCGCCCGGCCGCCGGCAGGGACCGGGCCGCAATGGCGACGAACCCGTTCGACGACGACAAGCTACGCGAGGAATGCGGCGTCTTCGGCGTGTTCGGCCACGAGGACTCCGCCGCCCTCACCACGTTGGGGCTGCACGCCCTGCAACACCGCGGCCAGGAAGCCGCCGGAATCGTCGCTTACGACGGCGAGCATTTTCACATGCACCGGGCGAAGGGCCAGGTCGGCGACACCCTGAACGCGCCGGACGTGATCGCCAGGCTGCCCGGCCATATGGCGATCGGCCATGTCCGCTATTCGACGAGCGGCGACAGCATCATGCGCAACGTGCAACCCCTGTTCGCCGATTTCGCGTTCGGCGGCCTGGCGGTCGCGCAGAACGGCAACCTTACCAACGCGCGGGCGTTGCGCGCCGCGATGGTCCGCGAGGGCCGGCTGTTCCAGTCGACCACCGATACCGAAGTGATCATCCACCTCGTCGCCAAGAGCGGCAGCGATACGCTGGTCGGCCGCGTGACGGATGCGATCGGCCAGCTCGAAGGCGCCTATTCCATCGTGCTGGTCAGCCGGAAGAAGGTGATCGGAGTGCGCGATCCGCTCGGCGTCCGGCCGCTGGTGCTGGGCAGGCTCGATGCGAGTTTCGTGCTCGCCTCGGAAACCTGCGCGCTGGACATTATCGGCGCCGAATTCCTGCGCGACGTCGAGCCCGGCGAAATGGTGGTGCTGGACGGCGACGGCGTCGAGAGCCTGCGGCCGTTCTCGCGGCGGCGGAGCCGGTTCTGCGTTTTCGAATATATCTATTTCGCCCGGCCCGACAGCCGCGTCGAGGGCCGCGGCGTCTACAGCACGCGCAAATCCATCGGCGCCGAGCTGGCCCGCGAATCCGGCGTGGCGGCGGACGTCGTGGTGCCGGTGCCGGATTCCGGCGTCCCGGCAGCCATGGGCTACGCCGAGGCGGCCGGCCTGCCCTACGAACTCGGCATCGTCCGCAACCACTATGTCGGCCGCACGTTCATCGAGCCGGCGGACCAGATCCGGCATCTCGGCGTCAGGCTGAAGCACAGTCCGAACCGCGATGCGCTGGACGGCAAGCGGGTCGTGCTGGTCGACGACAGCATCGTCCGCGGCACGACCTCGACCAAGATCGTCGAGATGATCCGCAATGCCGGCGCGCGCGAGGTTCATTTGCGCATTTCGAGCCCGCCGACCGCCCATTCCTGCTTCTACGGCATCGACACGCCGGAGCGCGAGCAACTGCTGGCGGCACGGCACGATATCGAAGGGATGGCCGCCCTGATCGGGGTCGATTCGCTGGCCTTCCTGTCGATCGACGGGCTGCACAGGGCAATGGGGGAGGCGGCCGGACGCAACGCCATCGAGCCGCAATTCTGCGACGCCTGCTTTACCGGCGATTACCCGACCGGCCTGACCGACTTCGAGGAAGGTTCGATCGGCAGCGAGCTTTCGCTGCTCGAAGAGGACGTGTGAGGCCGTGGGCGCTCTCGATGGCCGGATCGCGCTGATCACCGGCGCGTCGCGCGGCATTGGCGCCGCTGTGGCGGAGCGGTTCGCCGCCGAAGGCACCCGCCTCATCCTGGCGGCCCGGACGGCCGGCGCGCTGGAAGAGGTCGACGACCGGATCGCGGCCGCGTCCGAGGGCGCCAAGGCCACCCTGATCCCCGTCGACCTGGCCGATCACGACCGGATCGACGAAATGGCCGGGGCGATCGCCGACCGGTTCGGCAGGCTCGACATTCTGGTCGGCAACGCCGCGGTCCTTGGCGGCCTGGCGCCGCTGGCCCATGTCGAGCCGGAGCGCTGGGCCGAGGCCATGAACGTCAACCTCACCGCCAACTGGCGCCTGATCCGGGCGTTCGAACCGTTGCTTCGCCGGTCCCCGGCCGGCCGGGCGATCTTCGTCACCAGCGGCGTCACCCGGGGGACCTTTCCCTATTGGGGCCCTTACGCCGCGAGCAAGGCGGCGCTCGAAGCGCTGGTCCGGACCTGGGCGGCGGAGATCGAAAAGACCGACATCCGCGTCAACCTCCTCAGCCCCGGCGTAATCCGGACCCGGATGCGCGCCGAAGCGATGCCGGGCGAGGACCCGACGACCCTGCCGCCGCCGGAGAGCGTCGCCGGCCTGTTTGTCGAACTGGCTTCGGAGAACTGCCGGCGCAACGGCGAGACCGTGTTCGCCTGAGCGGCCCTCAGCCAGTCTCCGCATACGGATTTCTGCCCTTGCGCAGATGCAGCCGCAGCGGCACGCCATCGAGGCCGAACGAGTCGCGCAGGCCGTTGGCGAGATAGCGCAGGTAGCTGTCCGGCAGGTCTGCGGGCTTGTTGGCGAACAGGGCGAAGGTCGGCGGCCGCGCCTTGACCTGGGTGGCGTAGCGGATCCTGATCCGCCGGCCGTTCACCAGGGGCGGCTGGTGCGCCTCCTGCATCGACTCGATCCAGCGGTTGAGCGCGCCGGTGCCGACCCGGCTGTTCCACGCCGCGTCGATCTTCAGCACGGCGCCCATCAGCCGGTCGATCCCCTGCCCGTCCAGGGCGGAGATGCAGGCGAGCGGAACGCCGCGCAACTGGCTGAGGGATTTGCCGAGGCTCTCGCCGATCTGCCGGCGGACTTTCTGCGGGTCCGAGACCAGGTCCCACTTGTTGGCGGCAATAGCCAGGCCGCGGCCCTCCTCCTCGACCTGCCGGGCGATCGTCAGATCCTGCTTCTCGAGACCGTGCCCGTAAGCCTGGACCGTCTGCGCGTCGATCATCAGGACGACGATGTCGGCGAAACGGATCGCGCGCCAGGTGTCCATCACCGACAGTTTTTCCAGCGAGCCGTCCACCTTCGCCCGGCGGCGGACGCCGGCCGTGTCGATCAGGCGGATCGGCCGCCCGTCGGCGGTGTCGGGCCATCGCCAGTCGAACGAGATGGCGTCGCGGGTGATGCCGGGTTCCGGGCCGGTCAGCACCCGCTCCTCGCCGATCAGACGGTTGAACAGGGTGGACTTGCCGGCGTTCGGGCGCCCGACGATGGCGAGAGACATCGGCCGGTCCGCCATGCCGGCATCCGGTTCATTCCCGGTTTCGGCCGGCCCTTCCAGATACGGCCCCAGCGCGACCCGCAGATCGCCCATCCCCAACCCGTGCTCGGCGGATATTGCGAGAGGTTCGCCCAGGCCGAGGCCGAAGGCGTCGAGACGGCCCGGCTCGGCGTCCCGGCCCTCGCATTTGTTGGCGAGCAGCAGGACGGGGGTGCCGGCGCGGCGCAGCAGGTTGGCAAAATGCTGGTCGTCCGGCGTGACGCCGGCCCGGGCGTCGATCAGGAACAGGGCGACCGCCGCCCCTTCGAGCGCGCGGAGAGCTTGCGCGGCCATCCTGCTTTCGATCGCGCCGGCTGCCGCCTCTTCGAGGCCGGCGGTGTCGATAACCGAGAATTTCAGGTCATGGAGGCGCGCCGGCGCCTCCTTGCGGTCCCGCGTCACGCCGGGCGTATCGTGCACCAGGGCGGCGCGCGCGCCCGCCAGCCGGTTGAACAGCGTGGACTTCCCGACGTTCGGCCGGCCGACGATGGCGACCCTGGCCGCGGCGCCGGTCATTACCGCATGGCGGTCAGACGACCGCTGTCGTCCAGGAACAGGATCGTTCCCTGCGCAATCGCCGGCGGGATGAACACGCCCCTGCTCAGCGGAATCCAGCCGATGACTTCGCCGGTATAGGGCGAGACCGCCAGCGCTTCGCCGTGCGATCCGGCCACTACCAAGCGATCGCCGGCCAGCACCGGTCCGGTCCAGAACGGCCGGCCACCGGCCAGATCGTCGTCATCGGTAAACCGGTCGAGCCGGATTGCCCAGCGCACCCGGCCGTCGCTGCGCCGGATCGCGGCCAGCACCGCACGATTGGTCAACACGAAGACATAGTCGCCCGCCACCCAGACCGTCTGACGGCTGCTCAGTTCGATATCCCACAGTCGCCGGCCCGAGGCCAACTCGATGGCCGCCAGCCGCCCGGCGTTGCTCACGGCGTAGACCACGCCGCGGTCGATCACCGGACTGGCGATTATGGCGCTCAGGCCGCCCACCGGATTGCCGCGCTGCGCTGCGCCCAAATTCTCCGTCCAGACAAGCGTGCCGGATTCGGCCCGCAGGGCGACGACTTCGCCGGTCGATTGAGGTGCAACCACGACGCCCTCGTCCACGGCCGGAGCGCCGCCGCCCAAAAGTCCGGTCCGGGCGGCTACCCCGTCATGGCTCCACAACTTCTTGCCATCCTTCGTATCGAAGGCGATCACGGTATTTTCGGTGGTGACGACGAACAGGCGTCCGTCGTTCGCTGCCGGCGGCGAGCGCATGGGCGCCCCGGTATTGCGACGCCAGAGCACCCTGCCGCTCGCAGCATCCATAGCCAGGACTTCGGCCGCACCGGTCGCGACGAAAAGCTGCCCTTCGTGATAGGCGATCCCGCCGCCGACATCGCCATCGCGCTCGTGCCGCGGCAGGGTCCCCTGGGACCAGAGCTGCCGGCCGGATTTCAGGTCGAAGCCCCGGACCGTGCCGTTCGAATCCATCGCGAATGTGCGGGCGTCGGCGATCACCGGCTGGGCCAGCAGGCGCCGGCTCCTCGAGAGCGAAAGCAGGCCCTGGCTCTCGGAGCCCGACCCGGCCCCGACCGACCAGGCCTGTCGCGGATCCCTGCCGAGCGCCAGATGATGCATGGCGTGATTCGGATAGCCGGCCTGTTGCGGCCAGGCGGCATTGGGCGCCGGCCGCGGCAGCACGATCCGGACATCCGAAATTCTGACATCGGCCTTGAGAATGTCGGGCGTCGGCAACACGGCCAGACGGCGGCCCGGCAGGGGCGGATCGTCGGTGCTGAAAATGTCCCTGATCGAGTCGCAGCCCGCCGTCGCCAGACCTGCCGCCAACGCTACCGCAAGTTTAAGCCTGCTCATTTCTTTCACCTGTCGGCCGAGCCGTCCGCGACGCCGCGAACGCTCACGACTCTCCCATCATGGACAGCAATTCGCCAGCCCGCCGTTTCAGCGATGCCGGCGCGTCGGCGTCGCCTGCAATCTGCTTGAATATGCGCGCGGCATCGCCCTTCCGTCCCGCCTTTCGATGATAATGTGCGATCAGTTCCAGCGCCGTATAGCGCCAGGTTCCGCCGGCTGCAGCCAGGGGCGTCAGCCGCGCGATCGCCCGGTCCGGCCCGGCATGGTCCAGGGCGTGCAGTCCCCACAACACCGTGCCGAGATCGCGAAAGACCGGCGCGAGTCTTTCGTCGCCGGCGAGCTGGAGATAGAGCGCTGCGGCGCCCTTTGCGTCACCGGATTTTCCGACCAGCGCAGCCTGCCGCAATCGCGCCAGCGCCGCATAGCCGCCGTCCGTCTCACGGGCCAGCTTGTCGAGAATCTTGCCGGCTTCGCCGCTTTTCCCGCCGGCAGCGAGCGCCGTGGCCGAGGCGAAATCCACGCTTTGCGCCTCTTGCCCGCTGCGGATGCTGTCCTGGTACCACTGCCAGCCCGCAACGCTGCCAACGGCGAGGACGGCGCTGCCGACGAAATACTGGCCGTATTTCTTCCAGGTCTGAAGATACCGTTCCTGCTTGAGCTCTTCATTGACTTCCTGAATGAAGAGTTCTTCCTCGCGGTCGATCTCAGTTTCCGGCGCGCTACCGTCGTTTCGTTTGCGCTTCCGTGCCAACGATTGTCGCTCCTGAGGGGCGTGCGCCCCTCCGTCCTCGTTCCGAAAAATGCGCCTATAGGTAGGGTCTCGCCGGCGCAAGATAAACCGTGACAGGGGCGCGCGCCGGCGTGACCGAAAGGGTTCGGCCGAAGCGGTTGAACACAACGGCAACAAAGGCGATAATCCCGCCGTCCGCGACCGCAGTCCGATGATCGCTCCCCGATCACCCCCGACCGCCCCATGATGGCCGCCGTGCCGCAAAGCATGTAGAGAGCCGCCCGAATGCCCCGGCCCTTCCGCTGTTTTTACGCCCTGATTGTTGCCGTCCTTCTCGGCGGTTCGGTCTGTTGGGCGCCGGCCGCCCGGGCACAATGGACAGTCGGCGACTGGACCGGCAATTCCTACATCGACCGTGCAGGGGGCTTCAGCCACTGCATCATGTCGGCCAAATACAACAGCGGCATCACCCTCTATTTCCTGCTGTTCCGCAATCACGATCTGTTCATCGGCGTGGCGGCTCCGGACTGGTCGCTCAATCCGCACAGTCCCTACACGATGACCATGGCCATCGACGGGAAGGTCATCCGTTCGGCGCCGGGCACCGTGCTCCGATACGACACGAACCGCCTGTGGCTGGCATTGGGCAAGGACCGGAGCATAAGAGAGCGCCTGCGCTGGGGACTGAAGCTCCGGTTGCTGCAGGGCAAACGCGAATACGGGTTCCAGCTCACCGGAACCGCCGCGGCGCTGAAACGGCTCGTGGAATGTGTCGAACGGGGCAACACACCGACTCCGGACAAGCGGCAGGGTGAGCTGCCGGCGGCAAATCCAGACAAGAATTCGCAAACCGGGCAATAGTCGGTCGAAATCCATGGCAATCCGGCGACGCCGGGGCGCCGGGGCTGACGGAAATTCAAACGCGGTCCCCAGGACCCCGGGACCGCGACCCCGGTCAGGCCGCGGACCCCGACCGACTCGCAAAGACCTCCGCTGGTCGTCCGACCGCCGCGTTGTCTGCAAGCGACGACGCCGCTAGGCTGCCGGCCAGCCTGCAATGGTCAGGACGTTGCACGATGACGGACGGCATTCCCTTCGACCGGGAACTGGAATTCGAATACGGGCGGATCGAGGCCGTCTCGCCGCTGATTCGCCGGGTCGTCGCGCCGAACGGCGGCCCCTTCACCTTTCACGGCACCGGCACCTACGTCATCGGGCGCGGCAAGGTCGCCGTGATCGATCCGGGCCCGCTGATGTCGTCACATATCGAGGCGCTGAAGCACGCGCTGCGCGGCGAAACGATCACCCATATCCTGATCACCCACACCCACCGGGATCATTCGCCGGCCGCCGCACCCCTGAAGGGCGAATGGGCGGCGCCGACCTACGGCTACGGCCCGCACGGCGGCGGCCGGATCGAGGCCGGCGCGGTGGTCGAGGCCGGCGGCGACGAAAACTTCGCGCCCGATTTCGCCACCCGGGACGGCGACGTTATCGAGGGCGACGGCTGGACGGTCGAGGCCGTGCACACGCCGGGCCACACCTCGAACCATCTGTGCTTCCACCTGAAGGAGGAGAACGCCCTGTTCAGCGGCGACCACGTCATGGGCTGGTCGACCACCATCGTCTCGCCGCCCGACGGCGATATGGCGCACTATGTCGCCAGCCTGGACAAGCTGATCGCCCGCGGCGAAAGGGGCGAAGACGCGGTCTACTGGCCGACCCACGGCGCGCCGATCCGCGATCCTGCGGCCTTCGTGCCGGCGCTGAAGGCGCACCGCATGGGCCGGGAGGAACAGGTCCTCGCCTGCCTGACGGACGGACTGACGTCCATCGCGGACATGGTGCCGCGCATGTACGCAAACGACGTTCCGCCCGCCATGTATCCGGCCGCCGCGCGCTCGGTGCTCTCCCACCTCGTCTGGCTGGTCGAGAAGGAGAAGGTGCGGGCGGAAGGCGAACTGGGGACGGGCGCCAGCTTCCGGTTGGCGTGAAGGGGCGGACACCGGTACGGTTTCGGATCCGGCCGATCGGGGTTTGCGTGCAGACGGGTTCCCCGCCACAATGGCGGGGCGCGGCGCCGCAACGGGCGGCGCGTCGATCGAAGAACGGCGGCAACGCCGCACTACCGGGCCGGAGCCATGCTTGCCACTGCCAAATTCGCCATCGGCCAGGTCGTCAGACACCGGCTCTACCCGTTCCGCGGCGTCATCTTCGACGTCGATCCCGAATTCGCGAATACCGAGGAATGGTGGCAGTCGATCCCCGAAGAGGTCCGCCCGCGCAAGGACCAGCCCTTCTATCACCTGCTCGCCGAGAACGCGGAGACGACCTACACGGCCTATGTTTCGGAGCAGAACCTGCTGCCCGACGACACCGGCAAACCGGTGGGCCATCCCAGGGTCAAGAGCATGTTCGGCGAGTTCGGCGGCGACCACTACGAAATCCGCAAGGACATCGCGCATTGAAGGCGGGGAGGGCCGCTGCGCCTCTTCCGGCCTCTTCCGACAGAGTCCCCACTGACTCCGGTTATTTCAATTTCCTGCACCCGGACAGCATGGCGCCCGGCGGGAATGCGGGAGAAGGTTCGAGTCTCCCCGGCGGACCGCCGGCTGCCGCTCAGTCGTAGCGCACGAAGGGGCGGTCGAGGCGGTAGGCGAACAGCGGGACGGTGTCGGCGGCCGGCTCGGCCAGCCGGCGCCGGATTTCGCCGAGCATGAAATGGGTGACGTCGAGCAGGCCGAAATCGTCGGCCCGGGCGATCGGGATCCATTGCAGGTCCGAAAGTTCGCCCGAGCCGCCGAGCCCGCCATCCTCCGGCCGGTATGTTGCCGTGAAGAAACGGGCGTGGAAGCGGATCGGGCTGTAGGGCGAGGTGATCGCCCGGGCGAGATAGGTCAGGCGCGCCAGGTCCGGCGCCTTGCCAAGGGCGCGCATTTCGCGCCAGGTCTCGTCGTCCGCCGCGCCGACATCGCCGGCCGCCGCCAGCAGCAGGCCGGTTTCCTCGAAGGTCTCGCGGATCGCCGCCATGGCGAGCGCCTGCGCCTTGGCGGAATTGCCACGCAGGCCCATCTTGGCGACCGGCGCGGCGGGCGGGGGCGCGGGCCGCGCCTCCCAGTCGTGGCCGTCGAGCCGGCCGCCCGGAAACACGAAGGAGCCGGGCACGAATTTCGCCCGGTTGGAGCGTTGCCCCATCAGGATCTCCGGCCCGTCCGAACCGTGGCGGACCAGGATCAGCGTCGCAGCGTCCCGCGGCGTGACCGGCCTGCCCTCATGGCGCTTGCGCGGATGGCCGAGCCGGCGCGACAGGGTGAAGTTCCGGGTTCTGGGTGGCATGGAGTCTCACTCGCGGCCGGCAGCCGCCGCAGCGGAGGCGAACAGGCGATCAGATGTCGTCGAAAGCGCCGCTGCGGCCCCTGCCGCCGGCAAAGCGCGTGGCGCCGCCGACCGCCTCGCGCTCCAGCGGCGCAACGCCTTCCCGGCCTTCATAGCGCAGCGCCTCCTCCAGCGGCAGGCCCCATTGCCGAATGGCGCTTATGCGGTCGGTTTGCAAGCAGAGCTGCGGAAAGCGGGTAAGCTCGTCAGCGAGCGCAACGGCGGCCTCCAGCGCGGCGCCTTTCGGCACCAGCCGGTTGGCGAGGCCGAACTCCAGGGCTTCCGGGCCGCGCACCGGCCGGCCGGTGAGGATCATGTCCATGGCCCGGCTGTGGCCGATCAGGCGCGGCAGACGGACCGTGCCGCCATCGATCAGCGGCACGCCCCAGCGCCGGCAATAGACGCCGAACACCGCATCTTCCGCCGCGACGCGCAAATCGCACCACAGCGCCAGTTCAAGCCCGCCGGCGACCGCCGGCCCCTCGACCGCCGCGATCACCGGCTTGTCGAGCAGCAGCCGCGACGGGCCCATGGGGCCGACGCCTTCGGGTTCATAGGGGATGCCGCCCTGCGAAGCCGACAGGGCCTTGAGGTCGTAGCCGGCGCAGAAGGCGCCGTCCGCTCCGGTGAAGACCGCGACATCCACCGAATCGTCGTCGGCGAAGGCGAGGAACGCGTCGCGCAGGGCGCCGGCGGTCGGCGGGTCTACCGCGTTGCGGACCTCGGGCCGGTTAATCGTGACGACGCGGGTCCGTCCGCGCGTCTCGACGACGACGTTCTGGGATACGGCCATGCGGTGCACAACTCCTGCTGGGCGGCGGCATACCCGCCGTTTCGGCGCGGGCTTCAGCGTCTGCCCTTGCCCTTCTTCTTCTTCGGTTTCTTGGCGGGTGCTTCGAGCCGGGCGACCTTCGCGCCCATTTTGATCAAGGTCTCGAGCTTGGATTGCGGCAATTCCCGCACATCCTCATACCAGCCGCCCGCGGCTTCGAGAAAGTCGTGCATCGCCCGGATTCGGGCGACGGCGTCTTTGCCGATGGCGTCATCAGTCCGCGCGTCCGACAGGCATCCGGCCAGCGCCTCGATCGTCGGATCGATCTCCCGCCTCTTGCGCGCGTCCGCGACGCGGGCGGCGGCCGTCCACAAATCGGTTTCGGCGACGAAATGATCGCGCCGGTCGCCGATCGCGTGGGTCCGGGCAATCAGGCCCCAGGATTGCAGTTCCCGGATGCTGGTGCTGACGTTCGAGCGGGCGACCTTCAGCGTGCCGGCGATCTCGTCGGCCGGCAGCGGAGTCCCGGCGACGTAGAGCAGGGCATAGATCTGCGCGACCGTGCGGTTCAGCCCCCACCGCGAACCCATCTCTCCCCAGTGGAGAATAAAAGATTCCATGACCGGAGACAGCTGCATAGCATCCTCCTTAATTCGGAATATTCTGAAATATCATATCGTAATGGAAAACAAAGTCAATGAGCGGCCGTTGGCGGCGGCCGCCTATCGTGCGGCCCCGGTGTCGTCGACAGCGCGTAAATACAGGGAGCCGATGTCCGAATGCTGCCCCGCCGTTACGCGCGTGCGCCGCCCGCTGTCGCCGATCAGCCATAGCTCCTCTTCCGGTGGCAGAACCGCCGGATAGTAGTCCGCCGGCGGCAGATTGCCGAAGGAGACCCGTCCGGTCGCATCCGTCTTCGAAACCCGATGCAGCGGCCGTCCGTGACAGGGCGAACGGCCGCTCCGCAGAACCCTGCCCGGCGGCGCCGCGCAAATGTCGACGCGCGCATTCACAAGGGCGCCGCCGCCTTGCCGGACCAAACGGAACGCGAGACCGCCCGGCGGTTTGGACAACGGCCGGGGAAGGCCGGCGCCGGCGCCCAGCACTGCAACTCCGGCCAGGTCGTTGGACGGCAGCGCAGAATCCGCCATGCGCCGCCAGCGCCATTGCCCATTGTCGTAAACGCCGAGGCCGTAACGGGTCGCGGCCCATATCCGGCCTCTGTTGTCCGCCGCCAGGCCCTTCACCGGCGCGGCCAGCGCAAACCGCGTCCAGAATTCGTTGCGATACCGGGTAATCCGGCCGAAGTAGCCCAGCCAAAGGGCGCCGTCCGGGTCATCGGTCATGACACTGGCGCTGCCGGGACCGGCTGTGTTGTTCCAGGCACGGCCATGCCTCCGGGCGAGACCGCGATCATGCGTAAGCCACAGGCTGCCGTCGCGGCCGGCGTGGACGCCGGTCACGCGCCAACGGGCCGGCAGGCCGGCTCCGGCCCTGAAGAGTTGCCAATCCGTACCGTCGAAACGGGCCGCTATCCTCTTGCCGGCCACGACCCAGAGATTGCCGTTTCGCTCGATCGCCAGACCCTCGATCCAGTCGGCCCGGGCGGCAGTCAACACCTCGTCGATGCCATGACTGAGCCATGTCCGGCCCGTCCATTTCGCAAGGGTGCGACCACCTGTAATCCAATAACCGCCGGTCGGATCGCAGGCGATCCGCCGGGCCGGGCTGCCGGGAGTCCAATGGGTCAGGCGGCGGCGCTCGCCATCGAATTCATGCAGCCGCCGGCCGGTGGAAACGACGATCCGGCCGTGGCAGGCCGCGATGGCGTAGACGAAATCGGAGTCCAGCGCGCCGCCCGCCTCGGTCCATCGCGTCCAGACGCCCCCGGCCATGCAGGCGACGCCAAAACCTCTCGTACCGACGCAGACTCTGCCCGGTGCGGCGGTTTCCCGGTCTGCAGCTGCCGATTGCGCGCTCGCGGCACCGATGTCCAGCGCCATCGTTACCGCCGCGGCGCCTGCTGCGGTGCGACTCAGGGCATGGCGAAGCCGTCCGGATACCGGGCGAAAACGCATTCGCCGTTCGGCGGATCGGTCGGCCGACGGGGAATGCCCGGCGCGGTGGTGTCAGCCGGCGGCCAGCAGGACTTCGGCGGCCTGCTTCGCCCGGGCGGCGGTCGAGCGGTCGCCGGTCAGTTGGGCGACGACGGTGGCCCCTTCGACCAGCATGTAGATTTCTCCGGCGATCCGCGCCGGGTCCGGCGCGCCGGCAGCGTCGGCCAGTTCCCGGATCAGAGCGAGCAGATGCCCCTTGTGCGCGAGCGCCGCGCGATGGACCGGATCGTTGTGATCGTCGAATTCGCCGGACGCTTTCAGGAACGGGCAGCCGTGGAATTCGTCGCCGGCAAACCAGGCATCCAGCGTATCGAACAGGGCGAGCAGACCGTCTTCCGGCGCACCGGCACGCGTTTGCGTTTCCGAAGCAAGCCACGCGATATGCTCTTCGTCCCGCTTTTCCAGGGCCGCGAGGATCAGCCCTTCCTTAGTGCCGAAATGGTTGTACAGCGTCATCTTGGCGACCCCCGCCTCGGTAAGGATCGTATCGATTCCGGTTGCGCGATAGCCGTAGCGGCAGAACAGCCGGAGCGCTGTATCGACCAACCGGTCTTTCTTCTTGAGGCTCATGGTCGGCGTCTCCGCGCAATTCTTCGACGGGTGAAATCGGACGAAACTATACTATACCGTTTTGTCCAGTTTCGCGATTCGGGGTTCCGGCCGGCCGCCGGAAGCGGTTTCGGAATGAACAGACCGGTCAATGCAGACGCCGGGTCGGCTCCGGAATGTCCCGGTCTTCCGCCTCGTCCATCGATGCCGCCATGGGGCTCGCCTGGTGATGGATCATGCGCCACTCGCCTTCCTCGTGCCGGAACATGTTGGTCGCCGCCAGAGTATGGCCGCCGAGATGCTCATGGCACAGGACGATGGCGACATCGTCGAAAACGTAGGGCGTTGCGTTGCGGCACTCGATAGCGACATCCTGCTGGTGGGACAGGATTTGCCGCCAGCTGTTGAGGACTTCCTCCCGGTCCGTCAGGATATCCCAGCCCGGATGGATGCAGGCGACCGGAGAGCGGACCGCCAGCAAATCCTCCAGCGCACCGATATCCCGCTCGCGGAAGGCGCGATAGAATTCGCTGTTCGCCGTCAGCACCGCCCGGATGATGTCCCGCAACTGCCCGCCTCCGGCCCTTGGTCCTTCGCGCTGCGGCGCCGGTATCCGTTCTACGACGCCAGGCCGCGGTCGGCGCTTCCAGCCGATATTGTGACCCAGGCGGCAAAGCCGTTCAACGTCGAACGACCCTGACGTTTCGCTACCGCGGCGCGGGGCCGGACGGTGCGCGCAACGTCCAGATCGGCGATCAGTCGGGGATCACCGCCGTGGTTTCGATTTCGACCATGGCACCGGGCTCCATCAGGCCCTTGACCTCGATCACGGCCATCGCCGGATAGTGGCGGCCGATCACATCGCGCCAAGCCTGGCCGACGGCCCGGGCGTCATCCAGATACGCCTTCTTGTCGGTAATGAACCACGTCATCCGGACGATATGGTCGGGCCGGGCGTTTGCCTCTTTCAGGATGGCCACGGTATTCTCCAGCGCCTGCCGGAACTGGGCGGTGAAGTCGTCGGACACGACCCTTTCGGTGACCGGATCCCAGCCGATTTCGCCGGCGACGAATACCATGGTTCCTTTGGCGGCGACGCCGTTGGAATAGCCTTTGGCGCGCGGCCAGCCGGGGGGTTGCAGGAACTGCATCTCGGTCGCTCCAGGAATAAGGGGTAGACAGAAATTTTAGGCCTGAATATTTTATATCTAAACTAATTTTCGGCTGTCCAGTCCCCGGTTTCAGCCGTTTCCGCTCCATTGTCCTCGCCTCTCCCCAGGTCCCGCCGCACGCAACCAGCGCCATCGTAATGACCGCTCTCCAATCAGACCCGTTCGAGGGACAGCACGCGCTGGTCACCGGCGGCGGCCGCGGTATCGGTGCGGCGATCGCCGACGCCCTGGCGGCCCGGGGCGCCGCTCTCACGCTACTCGGCCGGACCGAGGCCACGCTGGAAGCCAAGCAGGCAGACCTGGCGGAGAATTTCGGCGTTGCAGCCGGCACCGCTGCCGCCGATGTCACCGACGAGGCCGCCGTCGAAGCGGCGTTCGCCCGGGCGGTTGCGGAACGCGGCCCGATCTCCATTCTGGTCAACAATGCCGGGCGTGGCGACAGCGCTCCCTTCAAGCGCACGACGACCGAATTCTTCATGCGCATGGTCGAGATCAACCTGCTGAGCACCTTCCTGTGCATCCGGCAGGCGCTGCCGGCGATGACCGAGGCGGGGTACGGCCGCATAATCAACATCGCTTCGACGGCGGGTCTGGTCGGCTACCGCTATGTCACCGCCTATGTCGCATCGAAGCACGGGGTGGTCGGCCTGACCCGGTCCCTGGCTCTGGAAACCGCGAAATCCGGCGTCACGGTCAACGCGGTCTGCCCCGGCTATGTCGAAACCGACATGACTGCCGATACCATCGCCAACATCGTCGAAAAGACCGGCATGGATGTTGAAGCGGCGCGGGCCCAGCTGGCGCAGGGCAATCCCCAGGGTCGCCTGATCGATCCGGAAGAGGTCGCGAACGTCGTGGTCTGGCTGGCGCGGCCCGACAGCGGCTCGATCACCGGCCAGTCGATCCCGGTGGCGGGCGGCGAGATCATGTGATGGACGGCGACGTCAAACCGGGCGGCGCCGTCGACCGCGAGACGGCAGCGACGGCAGACGACAAGCTGGAGCTGCGGGTCTGGCTGCGCTTGCTTTCCTGCGCCAACCGTATCGAGCAGGATGTGCGCCAGGAATTGCGCGCCGCCTTCGGCATGACGCTGCCGCGCTTTGACCTGCTGTCGCAACTTGAGCGCACACCCGATGGCCTGACGATGGGCGAGCTTTCCCGCCGGCTGATGGTCACCAGGGGCAACGTGACGGGACTGATCGACCGGCTGGTCGAAGAAGGCCTGGTCGAGCGCACGCCAATGCCGAAGGATCGCCGGGCCCATATCGTCAGGCTGACGCCGGCCGGCGAAGCGGCATTCGGCGAAATGTTGCCGAACCATGAGGCGGTGATCGCCGCCAAGCTGGGCGCCATGAAGCGGTCCGACCTGCGCCAGTTGCAGAGCCTTCTGGGCCGCCTGAAAGATCATTTGCACGACAAGGCGGCCGGCGGCTGAGCGCCGCTTCCGTCCGCCGCACCTTCGAGGAAGCCGATGCCCGAAACCGACATGCTCAAGCGCCACGGCCGCATCTTCGGCCAAATGCTGGAAGACACGTCGCCCGCGCTGGGCGCCGACTACAGGCCGCGCCATTTCAAGTGGGAGGTCGACGGCAAGGTCGCCACGATCACACTCAACCGGCCGGAGAAGAAGAACCCGCTGACCTTCGAGAGCTATGCCGAACTGCGCGATACCTTCCGGGCGCTGAGCTACGCCGAAGATGTCAGGGCGGTGGTGGTGACGGGCGCCGGCGGCAATTTCTGCACCGGCGGCGACGTCCACGAGATCATTGGTCCGCTGCTCGATCTGGACATGCCCGGCCTGCTCAATTTCACCCGCATGACCGGCGACCTGGTAAAGGCGATCCGGACCTGTCCTCAACCGGTCATCGCCGCCATCGACGGCATCTGCGCCGGCGCCGGCGGCGCGATCGCCATGGCCTGCGACATCCGCTTCGGCACGCCCGAAGCCAAGGTGCTCTATCTGTTCAACCGGGTGGGACTGGCCGGCTGCGATATGGGCGCGTGCGCCATTCTTCCGCGCATCATCGGCCAGGGCCGGGCCGCCGAACTGCTGTACACCGGCCGCGCCATGACGGGGGACGAGGGCGAGCGCTGGGGCTTCTACAACCGGCTGGTCGACGGCGGCGAACTTCTCGGGACGGCGCAGGCGTTCGCCGCGCGGCTCGCCGACGGTCCGACCTTCGGCAATTCCATGACCAAGAAGATGCTGGACATGGAATGGAACATGGGCCTGGAGCAGTATATCGAGGCCGAGGCCCAGGCCCAGGCGATCTGCATGCAGACCCAAGATTACCACCGCGCCTACCACGCCTTCGTGGCCAAGGAAAAACCGGTGTTCGAGGGCAACTGATGCCGGATTCGACCTATCTCGACTGGCCGTTCCTGGAAGACCGGCACCGACAACTGGCCGCCGATCTTCGCGCTTGGGCGGAAGCCAATCTCGGCCCGATGGAGCACGAAGTGCACGGCAAGACGGATGTCGACGACATTTGTCTGCGCCTCGTCCGTATGCTGGGCGAAGCCGGCTGGCTGAAGTTGACCGTGCCGGCGGCATACGGCGGCGCCCATGAGACCCTTGACGTCCGCTCGATCGCCCTCGGGCGCGAAATCCTCGGTTACTATCTCGGCCTTGCCGATTTCAGTTTCGTCATGCAGGGGCTCGGCACCGGCGCGATCGCGCTTTACGGCTCGGAGGAGTTGAAGGCCGAATACCTGCCGCGTGTCGCGACGGGCGAACGGATTGCGGCGCTGGCCATGTCGGAACCCCAGGGCGGGTCGGATGTCGCTGCGCTCGAGACGACCGCCGAGCTTGACGGCAATCATTTCGTTCTGAACGGCACCAAAACCTGGATTTCGAACGGCGGCATCGCCGACCATTATGTCGTGATCGCCCGGACCGGCGGGGCGCCCGGCGCAAAGGGCCTGTCCGCTTTCGTCGTGGACGCCGACATGCCGGGGTTCCGGGTCGCCGGCCGGATCGATGTCATGGCACCTCATCCGCTGGCCACCCTGTCCTTCGAGAATTGTCGGGTCCCGGCCAGCCATCTGCTGGGCAACCCGGGCGAGGGATTCAAGATTGCGATGGCCAATCTCGATATCTTCCGGACGACGGTCGGCGCAGCTGCCCTGGGTATGGCGCGCCGGGCGCTGGACGAGGCCGTGACCTATGCGCAGAGCCGCAGGGCGTTCGGCCAGGCGATCGGCGAGTTCCAGCTCATCCAGGCCAAGATTGCCGAAATGGCGGTCAAGGTGGATGCCATGGCTCTGCTGGTCTATCGCTCCGGCTGGACGAAGGACGTCAAGAATATCCGCGTGACGCGCGAAAGCTCGATGGCCAAACTGTTTGCAACGGAAGCGGCGCAGGAAGTGGTCGACGAGGCGGTGCAGATCTTCGGCGGGCTGGGCGTGACTGTCGGCCAGAAGGTTGAGGAACTGTACCGGGAGATCCGCGCCCTGCGCATCTACGAGGGCACAAGCGAAGTGCAGAAACTGGTGATCGCCGGCCAGACGGTGAATGCGCTCGGAGCCGCCCATGGCTAGGATTCCCGGCGACGGCGTGACCGCCCACACGGACACCTTCGCGCGCGACCGCCTGCCGCCGGAGGAACAGTGGCCGGACTTCGATTATTCCGGCCTGCCGGAGTTGGCAGCCTATCCGGACCGGATGAACGCCGCCGTCGAATTCCTCGACCGGGCGGTGGCGGAATTCGGCTGGGGCGAGCGTCCCTGCATCCACTATGCGGGCGAGGTCTGGACCTATGCTGATCTGATGGCGAAGGCCGACGCCGCGGCCCGGGTGCTGGTCGAGGATATGGGGCTGGAAACGGGCAACCGGGTGCTGTTGCGCGGCCCGAACAACCCGATGATGGCGGCCTGCTGGATGGCGGTACTGAAGGCCGGCGGGATCGTCGTCGCGACCATGCCGCTGCTGCGGGCGCGCGAACTGGCCTACATGGCGGAGAAGGCGCAGATCCGCCATTTCCTGTGCGATCTCAACCTCCGGGCCGAGGGCGATGGCGCGATGGAGCGGGCGCCGGTCCTGGAGCAGGTGAAATTTTTCACCCCGCTCGGCGACGCGTCCGACCCGGCCGCCGATCTCGATACGGCGATGGCCGGCAAGCCGGCCGGCTTCGACAATGTCGACACCGCGGCGGACGATATCGGCCTGATCGCCTTTACCTCGGGCACGACCGGCCAGCCCAAGGGCACCGTTCATTTCCACCGCGACATCCTCGCGATGTGCGACTGCTTCCCGAAACATGTCTACCGGCCGTCGCCGGACGATATCTATGTCGGCACGCCGCCGCTCGCCTTCACCTTCGGCCTGGGCGCGCAGTTGCTGTTTCCCATGCGGACCGGCGCTTCGGTCGTTTTCTATCCGGGACCGCCGAGCCCGGACCGGCTGCTGGACCTGATCGACGAAAACCGCTGCACGACGCTGTACACGGCGCCGACCATGTACCGCGCGCTCGCCGACAAAATCTCCGAAAGCGGAAACGCGCCCGCAACCCTGAGACAATGCGTTTCGGCGGGTGAGACCCTGCCCCTGCCGATCTTCGAGGCCTTCAGGGCGGCAACCGGGATACGGATCATCGACGGCCTGGGCTCGACCGAGATGATTCATATTTTCGTCTCGGCGGAAGGCGCCGCCATCCGGCCCGGCGCCACCGGCACCGCGATCCCCGGCTACGAGGCCTGCATCATGGACGAGGCCGGCACCATCCTGGAGCCGCCCTGCGAAGGCCTGCTGGCGACACGAGGGCCGACCGGTTGCAAATATCTCGACAACGAGGAGCGGCAGCGCGGCTATGTCGTCAACGGCTGGAACCTGCCGGGCGACCGCTACCGCCAGGATGCCGACGGCTATTTCTGGTACGTCGCCCGGGCCGACGACATGATCGTTTCGGCCGGCTACAATATCGGAGGTCCGGAGGTCGAGGATGCGCTTCTGGACCACCCCAAGGTTCAGGACTGCGCGGTGGTCGGCGCGCCGGACGAGCAGCGCGGCCGGATCGTCAAGGCCTTCGTCATCCTGCGCGACCCGGCCGATGCGGCAGACGCGACTGCGGAAGAATTGCAGGACTTCGTGAAAGCGGAGATCGCGCCCTACAAGTATCCGCGCGCCATCGAATTTGTCGACGAACTGCCGCGCACGGAGACCGGAAAGGTCCAGCGCTTCAAATTGCGCCAGATGGAAGAAGAAAAGGCCCGCGAACAGGGTATCCGGGTGCAATGAACCGGATCGCCGGACCCGGCGCCCTCGCCGCCGTTGCAACCTTCGCTGAAATATCGACTTATACCGCGACCCTAGCCGGTGCCCCGCCTCGGCCCGGAAAAGTGCAGGACAGAGCATGAAGATCAACTGCCTCGGCGGCGGGCCGGGAAGCCTGTATTTCGCGATCCTGATGAAGAAGTCCTACCCGGACGCACAGATCGCGATCTACGAGCAGAACCGTCACGACGATACCTTCGGCTTCGGCGTCGTCTTCTCGGACCGGACGATGGAAGGCTTCCGTGAGGCCGACGCGCCGACCCACGAGGCGATCACCCGGTCGTTCGAGCACTGGGACGATATCGACATCCACATCAAAGGCCGGGTGCTGAAATCGACCGGCCACGGATTCGCCGGCATGTCCCGGGTCAAGATGCTGCTGCTGATGCAGGACCGCTGCCGCGAACTCGGCATCGATATGCATTTCGAGGAGCGGATCGAGGATCCGGAAGACCTGCGCGACTGCGACCTGCTCTATGCCGCCGACGGGGTCAACTCGGTCGCCCGCGAGCGTTGGAAAGACCGGTTCCGCCCGACGCTCGATTTCCGGCCCAACCGCTTCGTCTGGCTCGGCTCCGATTTCAACTTCCCGGCTTTCACCTTCCATTTCATCGAAAACAGCCACGGCCTGTGGCGGACGCACTGCTATCGCTACGTCCAGGACATGTCGACGCTCATCATAGAGTGCACCGACGACACCTTCGCCAACACCGGCCTGGAGGTCACCGACGAGGATGCGACGGTCGCCTACGTCGCCGATCTGCTGCGTCCCTATATCGGCGACGCGCAGATCGTCAGGAACCGATCCCATTGGCGCCAGTTTCCCAATATTTCCTGCGATAACTGGTCGTTCGACAATGTCGTTCTGGCCGGCGACGCGGTGCACACCGCCCATTTCTCGATCGGCTCCGGCACCAAGCTGGCGATGGAAGACTCGATCGCCCTGCACGGCGCGATTCTCGAGACCGGCGATATCGGCAAGGGACTCGTGCAGTATGAAGAAGCCTACAAGCCGCAGGTCGAGAGCCTGCAGCGGTCGGCCAAGGTTTCCCAGCGCTGGTTCGAGGAAACCGAACGCTACTACGACACTCTGGAGCCGATCCAGTTCGGCTTCTCGCTGCTGACCCGCAGCCTGCGCATCAGCCACGGCAACCTGCGCCTGCGCGACGCCGCTTATGTCGAGAGCGTGGACAAATGGTTCGCCGCCGGCGCGGCCAACCGGTCGGGCATCAACCTGCCGGACGGGCCGCCGCCGCCGCCCATGTTCACGCCGTTCAGGCTGCGCGACATGGTTCTGGACAACCGGATCGTCGTCTCGCCCATGTGCCAGTATTCCGCCGAGGACGGCATGCCCGACGACTGGCATCTCGTCCATCTCGGCAGCCGCGCCATGGGTGGCGCCGGACTGGTCATCGCGGAAATGACCAATGTCAGCCGCGAAGGGCGGATCAGCCCCGGCTGCACCGGCATCTACAGCGACGACCATGTCGCCGGCTGGAAACGGATCACGGACTATGTCCATCGCTATACGCAGGCGAAGATCGGCCTGCAGCTCGGCCATTCCGGGCGCAAGGGCTCAACGACCCTGCTATGGGAAGGGTTTGACGAGCCGCTGCCGGAGGGCAGCTGGCCGATCATGGCGGCCTCGCCCCTGCCCTACAAGCCGCACAGCCAGGTGCCCCGGGAGATGGACCGGGCCGACATGGACCGGGTGGTCGAGGAGTACCGCCAGGCGGCCCTGCGCGCCGAGCGGGCAGGCTTCGACATGCTCGAAGTCCACATGGCGCACGGCTATCTGCTCAACAACTTCGTCTCGCCGCTGACCAACATCCGCACCGACGAATACGGCGGCAGCCTGGAAAACCGGATGCGCTTCCCGCTCGAGGTCTTTCGTGCGGTGCGGGATGTCTGGCCGGCGGAAAGACCGATCTCGGTGCGGATTTCGGCTCACGACTGGAAGGCCGGCGGCACCACGCCGCCCGATGCGGTGGAAGTCGCCCGGCTGCTCTACGCCGCCGGGGCCGACATTATTGACGCCTCCTCAGGCCAGGTCGTGTCCGATGAGGAACCGGAATACGGCCGGCTGTTCCAGACGCCGTTCGCCGAGCGCATCCGCCTTGAGCTCGATCGGCCGACCATGGCGGTCGGCGCGATCAGTTCCTACGAGGACGCCAACTCCATCCTGGCCGGCGGGCGCGCCGATCTCTGCGTGATCGCCCGGGCCCATCTGTACGATCCCTACTGGACCCGCCACGCGGCCTACGAGATGGATCGGATCGGCTACGGCAAGGTCGAATGGCCGCCGCAATACGACACGCTGAACCGCGGCTACATCTGGCGATTCGATTCGGCGGAGAAGTAACGGCCGCCAGCCTGCCCGCCGCCCGGCTGCCTTAAGCCCGTTGCTTGCGCCGCCGGTTCTGCCGACGGACCAGGCCTTTCTGGGCGCGGGCTTTGTCTTCGGCAATCCGCTGGTCGCCTTCTGGCGGCAGGCCCATGGCGGTGAGGCGCGCGGGCAGGGCGGCCATCACGGCGTCGCGCTGCCCGTCGGAATAGGCCAACCAGTTCTCCACCTCCTCGCCGCTGCGCCCGCAGCCGAAGCACCATCCGCTCGTCCGGTCGAGTTCGCACACCAGAAGACAGGGCGACCTGACGGTCACGGCGCCCGCCTAGGGATAGAGGTCATCGACCTGCGCCCGCATCTTGACGAGGGCGGCGACGATATCGACGGTCGGCGTGTCGACCTTGACAAGCCGGCCCAGTTCCTGCACCGCGCAGACCAGCGCGTCGATCTCCATTTTCCGGCCGGCGTCGAGATCCTGCAGCATGGAGGTGCGGTGGGCGCCGACCTTGCCCGCGCCGTCGATCCGCTTGTCGAGGTCGAGGCCGAACGACACGCCAAGCGCCTCTCCCACGGCCTGCGCCTCGGCCATCATGGCGACGATCACCGGGCGGACAAGCGGGTCGTACGCCATTTGCCCCAGGGTTGCGCCGGTGAGCGCGCTCACCGGGTTGAAGCTCAGGTTGCCCCATAACTTCAGCCAGATTTCGTCCCGGATGCGCGGCCGGACGGGCGCAGAAAAGCCGGCGGCCTTGAGGGTGTCCGACAGGCGCCGCACCCGGTCGGACTTGCTGCCGTCGGGCTCGCCAAGCGAGAAGCGGTTGAGCGAAATGTGGCGGATCTTACCGGGCGCGACGGCTTCGGCGGCCGGATAGACGACGCAGCCGATCGCCCGTTCCGGCCCGATCGTCTGCCATTGGATGCCGCCCGGATCGACGGTTTCGAGGCGCGTGCCGGCGAGCTCGCCGCCATGATCGTGAAAATACCACCAAGGCACACCGTTGGTCGCAGTGACGACGGTGGTCTCCGGGCCCAGCATCGGCGCCATTTCCGGTGCGATGACGGGCGCTGCGTTGGCCTTGACGGCGACGATCACGGCGTCGTGCGGACCGGCCTCGGCAGGATCGTCCGTTACCGCCGGCCACCCGACCCGCGTTTCGCCTTCGATGTGCAGCGTAATGCCGTTCTCGCGGATCGCTTCGAGGGTCCGGTTCCGAGCGATCACGGTAACGTCGGCCCCGGCGCGGGCCAGTTCGCATCCCAGATAGCCGCCGATGGCGCCCGCGCCGTAAATCGCGATCTTCATAGAAATTGCGCCAGTTTCTCGTGCAGGCCGATGCGCTGGACCTTTCCGGTCGCGCCCTTCGGAATTTCCTCGAGCACGATAATGCGGCGCGGCACCTTGAAGTCGGCCAGCCTCCGGGCCACGAAGTTCCGCAGCGCGCGCTCGTCCACGCCGTCTTTCCCGGCCGGCACGATGGCCGCGGCGACCTCCTCGCCCAGTTTGTCGTGAGGCAGGGCGAAGGTAACCGCCTGCGCCACGGCGGGATGGTCGAGCAGCGCTTCGTCGACCTCGCGCGGCGAAATCTTCTCGCCGCCCCGGTTGATGATCTCCTTGAGGCGTCCTGTAATCGTCAGATAGCCGTCGCCGTCCAGCATCCCCTGGTCGCCGGTATGGAACCAGCCGCCGGCAAAGGCTTCCGCATTGGCCTCGGGGTTGGCCTCGTAGCCAGGCGTGACATTGGCGCCGCGGATACAGACTTCGCCGACGGTTCCCGCCGTTACCGGCCGGTTCGCAGCGTCGAGAACCGCGATCTCCGGCCCGGCCGCGACGCCCACGGTGCCCGGTTTGCGGGCGGCGGGCGGCAGTGGGTTCGACGCCATCTGGTGGGCGGCTTCGGTCATGCCATAGCTTTCGATGACCGGGCAGCCGAACGTCTCTTCCAGCGCCGCCATGATCTGCGGCGGCAGCGAAGAGGAGGACGAGCGGATGAAGCGCAGATCGGCGCTGTCTATCGCAGCCCTGTTGCGGCCGGCGCGGGACAGGATCGCCTGGTGCATGGTGGGCACGGCGCTGTACCAGGTCGGCGCGGCTTCCGCCATCCAGGCGAAGAAGCGCAGTGCGTTGAACCCCGGCGAGCACCAGACCGAAGCGCCGGCAGCGAGGCTCGCCAGCACCGCGCCGATCAGGCCGTGGATGTGGAACAGCGGCATGACATTCAGGCATCGATCGGCGGGCGTCAGTGCCAGGGTCTGCGCGATGTTCCGTGCCGACGTGCAGATATTGCGCTGGGTCAGGGGAACGATCTTCGGCCGCGAGGTTGTCCCGGATGTGTGGAGGATCAGCGCAATATCGTCGGGCCCCGGCGCCGAAGTGTCCGCGGTTGTTTCGCGCTGCGGTCCGGTAAGGGTGAACGCGCCGGCCGGTCCGGCTGCATCGGGCGCCAGTTCGATAACCGGCACCGACAGTTCGGCCGCAATCCCGCGCGCCGGGCTTTCCATGTCCCGTTCGACAATCAGGGCGTCAGCGCGCAGATCGCTCAGGTAGAAGCGAAATTCCTCGGCCCGGTAGGCCGGGTTGAGCGGTGCGGTGGTGGCACATCCCGCCAGGGCAACGAAGGCCGCGGCCGTTTCCGGACCGTTGGGCAGCACGATGGCGACCCGGCCGCCGCGGCCGATTCCGCAGCCGGCAAGGCTGGCCGCGGTCCTGCCGCACAAGGCGCGCAGTCCTTCATTGTCGAGGCTGTCGCGCCGTTCGCCGCCGATCGCGGGTGCTCCAGGGGGACCGGCTTGCAGCAGGTCCAGAACGGTTTCCGGCTTGTCCATGGGCAGTCGCTGCTGTTGGAATTGCCGGCGAGCCGGCCGTCGGGAAGGCTGCGCCTAACTCTTCCTGTTCAGGCCGGCCAGCGCCTGCATCTGTTCCTGCAGCGCATCGATCTGCGCCTGCATCAGGGCAAAGGGATCGCCAGCACCCGCCGCCGGCTTCCCGTCCTCAGGTCTGGCGGCGCGGGTGGCCTGGTACGGATTGAACATCGCCAGCGCCTGTTTCATCATTTCCATGTTTTGCTGGCTCAGGTCTTCCAGAGAGCCGAACGGGAACAGGCCGTCAAAGGCCTGGGTCATGTATTCGCGCATCTGCTCCTGATTGTCGATGAAGCTCTCCATGCTGTGCTCGAGATATTTGGGCACGAGCTCCTGAAGCGAATCTCCGTACAAGCCGATCAACTGGCGGAGGAAACCGATCGGCAAGAGGTTCTGCCCCTTGGCTTCTTCCTCGACGATGATCTGGGTCAGCACCGACCGCGTGATGTCGTCGCCGGTCTTCGCGTCGTAGACGACGAAATCAATGTCGTTGCGGACCATGCCGCTCAGGTCGTCCAGGGTGACGTAGCTGCTGGTCGCCGTGTTGTAGAGGCGGCGATTGGCGTATTTCTTGATGACAACCTGGCCGTCGTCGCCCGGCCTTTTCTTGCTCGGCATGGCGATGCAGTCCTCCCGCAACTTCCGGCGCCCGCACCCGATCGAACGATCCCCGAGGGCGGGGAGCCTGTCCCTTGAGCCGATTTTTCCAAGACTGCCAGCAATTTGCCGCAATGCGCAAGATTCATTTCGCAAGCGCGCAATGGCATCGGCGCGGAAAAGAGCCGGGCGCAAAGAAATTGGCCCGGATTTCCGGCCGCGCTATGGTGGGCCATGACCGGCACGGAAGAAGAGAGCGCGCGTCGCGATACGCCTGACCCGCTGGACGAACTGGCCCGGCAATATCTCGACCTGTGGCAGGATCAGGTGACGGCGCTCTCCGCAAACCCGGCCGTTTCGGAGGCGATCTCCGGCTTTTTTGCCCGGTGGGCGCAGGCCGCCGCTACCGCGGCCCCGGGAGATCCGGAAGCAGCGCCGGCGACCCCGGCGGGGGAGGCAGCGGGGAAGACGCAGGATGAAACCCGATCGGATCGCTCTCAACCGGAGGATGTCGCCGCGCCCCTTCGGCCTGCATCTGTGGATGGCGACGGTCGCTTCCGCGAATTGCTTGAGCGGCTTGAGCGGATTGAGGAACGGCTGGCCCGGCTGGAACGGTCCTGAAGCGCTGGCGCTCCGTGCGCGCCTGGCAGGCCATGACGATGCAGCGGTTACCGCCGCAGTCGGCCGGCTGTCGGCAGAGGCGTACGGCGATTTCCTGGCGGGCATCGCCGCCTACCGCAACCATCCCTACCGGCGGGACATGCCGGAGCCGCCCGTTGCCGCAAGCTATGGCACGGCGCGCCTGCTCGACTATTCAGCGCCCGGCCCAGCCGGCAGGAGCGCCGGGCCGCCGCTGTTGCTGGTTCCCTCGCTTGTCAACCGCGGCTATGTGCTCGATCTCATGCCCGGCGTCTCGCTCGCCCGGTTTCTGGCAGATGCGGGTGCGCCGGTTTTCCTGTTGGAATGGAACGCGCCCGATACCGAAGAGAGCGGATTCGACCTGGCGCGGCTGATCGGCGAGCGGCTGTTGCCGGCGCTGGACGACGTGACGGCGCGAGCCGGCCGGCCGGCCGTGGTCGGATATTGCATGGGCGGGCTGCTCGTGCTGAGCGCTGCGCGGCAGCGCCTGGCCGGTATGGCCGGCCTCGCGGTCCTGGCCACGCCGTGGGATTTCCACGCCGAGCGGCCGGAGCAGGCGCGCGCGCTGGCGCACTTTGCCGGCGCCTGGCTACCGGCGCTCGAAGCGCTCGGTCAGTTTCCGGTCGATGGCCTGCAGGCTCTCTTTGCCGTCAACGATCCGATGGTGGCCTCCCGGAAGTTCCGGGCATTCGCCCGCATGGACCCGGATTCCGGGGCGGCACGGCGCTTCGTGGCGCTCGAAGACTGGCTGAACGACGGTATCCCCCTGCCGCTGCCGATCGCGCGCGAAACCCTGCACGGCTGGTATGGAGACAATCTCACCGCCGCCGGGCGCTGGACGGTCGACGGTCTCGAGATACGGCCCGAGGAAATCGACCTGCCGGCCCTCGCCATCATTCCCGACCGCGACCGGATCGTGCCGTATGAATCGGCCCTGGCCCTGGCCCGCCTGCTGCCGCAAGCCGAAATCCGCATCGCCCGGGCCGGCCATATCGGCATGATGGCCGGCCGCCGGGCGGAGCGTGAGACCTGGCGGCCGCTTCTGGCATGGCAGCGATCGCTCGCGGCGTAGGGGGAGGAGCAGCCATGCAGGCGTTCGGAGCAGCCGCGACGTTCCGACCGTATTTCGCAAGTGCACTTGAAAATGCTGCACTGCACCATTATAATGAATCCGATAGTCGGGAATTGCCGCGCCGCCGGTCCGCCCCGGACTCTTCCAGTTCGATTCCGGACCGGATTTGCAGCGCGCCGGAATCCCGCAGACCGATCCCAACCGGCTCGACGGGCCGGAACTTCAGGAGGAACCTCTCATGACCGATGTCATCATCGCCAGCGCCGCCCGCACCCCGATCGGCACGTTCAACGGCGCCTTCTCGACCTTGCCGGCGTCGGATCTCGGCAAGGCTGCAATCCAGGCTGCCCTCGAGCGGTCGAACGTCGCCGGCGAGGATGTCGACGACGTCATCATGGGGCAGGTGCTGACCGCCGGCACCGGCCAGAATCCGGCCCGGCAGGCCGCCATGGCGGCGGGCGTACCGCAGGAGACGACGGCGCTTGCCATCAATCAACTGTGCGGCTCCGGCCTGCGCGCTGTTGCCATGGCCGGCCAGGCCATCCGGTCGGGCGACGCGGAGATCGTCGTCGCCGGCGGGCAGGAGAGCATGACCCAGGCGCCGCACACGGCCTTCCTGCGGGACGGCCACAAGATGGGCAACGTCGAGTTTGTCGACACGATGCTGCGCGACGGCCTGTGGGACGCCTTTCACGGCTACCATATGGGCACCACGGCAGAGAATGTCGCCGAGCAGTGGCAGATCACGCGCGACGACCAGGACGCCTTCGCGGCCGCCAGCCAGGCCAAGGCCGAAGCGGCGCAGAATGCCGGCAGGTTCGCCGATGAAATCGTCCCGGTGGTCGTCCCCAACCGCAAGGGCGACATCACGGTCGATACCGACGAATATCCCCGCCACGGCACGACGGCCGAAAAACTCGCCAAGCTGCGCCCGGCCTTTTCCAAGGAAGGCACGGTAACGGCGGGCAATGCCTCGGGCATCAACGACGGCGCCGCGGCGCTCGTCCTGATGTCGCGGGAGCAGGCGGAAAAGCGCGGCGTCGAGCCGCTGGCGCGCATTGTGTCCTGGGCGACGACCGGCGTCGATCCGGCGCTCATGGGCTCCGGCCCGATCCCGGCGAGCCGCAAGGCGCTGGAAAAGGCCGGCTGGAGCATCGACGATGTCGACCTGGTCGAATCGAACGAGGCCTTTGCGGCGCAATCCTGCGCCGTCGCCAGGGATCTCGGCTTCGACATGGACAAGGTGAACGTCAACGGCGGCGCCATCGCGCTCGGCCATCCGATCGGCGCCTCCGGCGCGCGCATCCTGACCACGCTGCTCTACGAGATGAAGCGGCGCGACGCCAAAAAGGGGCTCGCCACGCTGTGCATCGGGGGCGGCATGGGCATCGCCATGTGCGTGGCGCGCGACTGAACCGGAGACACGATCCTCCCGGACGGCGGCGCGGTCAATTCGGGCCGCCGGCCAAACCTCTAACCGAACCGACGGAACGCGGCGCGCCACGGCACGGACAGGCGGGCCGCACAACAGGAGACTGACATCATGGCGCGCGTAGCACTGGTCACGGGCGGAACTCGTGGCATCGGCGAGGCAATTTCCATTGCGCTGAAGGACGCCGGCTGCAAGGTGGCGGCGAACTATGGCGGCAACGACGAGCGGGCGAAGGAATTTTCCGACCGCACCGGCATCGGCGTCTACAAGTTCGACGTCGGCGATTTCGAAGCCGTGGAGGCCGGCGTGGCCCGGATCGAGGCCGATCTCGGCCCGATCGACATCCTGGTCAACAACGCCGGCATCACCCGCGACGGCACCATGCACCGGATGTCCTACGACAACTGGGACGACGTCATCCGGACCAACCTCACCTCCTGCTTCAACTGCTCGCGCGCCGTCATCGAAGGCATGCGCGCACGCAAGTTCGGCCGCATCGTCAACATCGGCTCGATCAACGGCCAGGGCGGCCAGTACGGCCAGGTGAACTATGCCGCCGCCAAGTCCGGCATCCACGGCTTCACCAAGGCGCTGGCCCAGGAGGGCGCCGCCCAGGGCATCACCGTCAACGCCATCGCGCCCGGCTATGTCGATACCGACATGGTGCGCGCGGTGCCCCAGAAGGTGCTCGAGCGGATCATCCAGCGGATCCCGGTCGGCCGGCTCGGCAACGCGCAGGATATCGCCCGCGGCGTGGTCTTCCTGACCGGCGAGGATGCCGACTTCATCACCGGCTCGACGCTCAGCATCAACGGCGGCCAGCACATGTATTAGGCGTTTCGGGGCGTGTTCGGGGCGGCTCAGGCCCCCTTGAACGCCGGCGCCCGTTTCGCGGAGAAGGCGGCGAGGCCTTCGTTCATATCGCGGGTGCGGGCGCTGGCGGCCATCGCCAGGGTCTCCAGCTCCATCTGGTGCTCGGCCCCGTTGGCCCAGGTCTCGGCGAACAGTTGCTTGACCCGGCCGTAGGCGATGGCCGGCCCCTCGGCGAACCGCCGCGCCGTTTCCATCGCGGTCCCGGCCAGTTCATCGTCGGGCACGACCCGGGTAATCAGGTCGATGTCCAGCGCCTCCTGCGCCGTCAGCGTCGGGTTTTCAAGCGCCAGACGCTGCGCCACCCGCAGGCCGACCAGCCGGGGCAGGAACCAGGTCGATCCGCCGTCCGGGCTGATGCCCGAAGCGGTGTAGGCCATCTTGAATTTTGCGCTTTCTGCGGCGATCACGATGTCGCCTGTGATGGCAAAGCTGAAGCCGCCGCCGGCCGCCGCGCCCTGGATCGCCATCACGACCGGCGCGTTGCCGCGCATCAGCCGCGACACGGCCGCATGGAAATAGGTCGTCGTCACCTTCAGCGCTTTTGCCAGCGCGGCCTCGTCCTCCATTGCCAGCATGTATTTCAGGTCGCCGCCGGAACAGAACATCCTGCCGTTGGCCCGGACGAGGATCGCGCGGACGGACGGATCCTCGGTCAACTCGGTCGTCGCGTCCCACAATTCCTTTGCGGCGTCTGCGTTGAGCGCATTGTTCGCCTCCGGCCGATCGAGGGTGATGATGCCGACGCCGTTGTCGGCAGCGCATTGAATGAAGTCAGCCACGCGGTCGCTCCTGTTTCGGGGATGAGAAAGCCGTGCCGTCGGCGGATGGCCCCATGGATCCGGGGGGCGGGTTGGTGCGGACGGCAAAGGCGGTCTCGCCGGCGATTTCCCGGTAATGCTGCAGCGCCCAGGGTACCGACGGGAAGGCGAATTCGTCTTCCGGCAGCTCGTCCCAGCCGAACAGGCGGACTTCGGTGCTCTCCGGCCCCGGTTCGATCGCCGGCGATTTGAGCGTGGCGCGATAGAAGAGCTGGACCTGGCTGATGCGCGGGATGTTGTAGAGCGCGAACAGGTCGTGCACCTCGATCTCGGCGCGGGCCTCTTCCCAGGCCTCGCGCGCGGCGGCATCCTCAGAGCGCTCGTGCAGTTCCATGAAGCCGGCCGGCAGGGTCCAGTAGCCGATGCGCGGCGCGATCGCCCGCCGGCACATCAGCACCCTGTCCTCCCACACCGCCACCGAGCCGACGACGATCTTCGGGTTGTCATAGTGGATAAAGCCGCAATCGGAGCAGACCAGCCGCTCGCGCTCGTCGCCCTCCGGGATCTTCCAGACGTCCGGCCCGACATTCTGGCCCGTACCGGAGCGGGGGCGCGAGGGCCGGTCCCCGGAAGCGGTGGGGCCGGCCGGCCCGGGTTTCAGGGGGTTGGCCGGGTTATGCGTCATGAAGGCAATTTGACCGGCTTCGGGCGGGCTGACAAGACACGGGGCCATGGCCGAAGACCCCGTAACGCCGCCGCGCCCCGGATCGAAAGGCAATCCGGACGGCAAGCCGCCGACCACCGAAGAGATGATCAAGCTGATCAGCGGCTCGACCCCGCACAGCCGGGAACTCGGGCTGGAGGTGGTCCATTCCGCCAGGGGCATGGCGATCATGCGCCTGCCCTGGCACGAGCGGCTGGTCGGCAACCCGGACGAACTGGTGCTGCACGGCGGCGTCGTGACGACCCTGCTCGACAGCGTGTGCGGCATGGCGACGATGAGCGCGCGACAGCCGCCGGAGCGCATCGTGACCCTCGACCTGCGGATCGATTACCAGCGCCCGGCGACGCCCCGTCTCGACCTGTTCGCCCGGGCCGAGGTCACCAAGATGACCCGCACCATCGCCTTCCTCAGCGCCGTGGCCTACCAGGACGATCCCAAGGACACGGTCGCGCTCGCCACCGGCACCTTCATGTTCGTCGGCAGCCGCAAGAAGAAAGGCGGCCCGGACGTCGATAGGGGCGCCGGCGGGAAGAAGCCGGCATGAGCGCCACGCTGACGGAGCGGCTTGCGGCGGCGCGCGAGTCGGGCGACCCGAACGCCATGGCCGAGGCCATACCCTACGCCCGGTTCCTGCACATCACCGCGGCGCTCGACGGCGACGACCTGGTCTCCTGCATGAACTACAGCCCGCACATCATCGGCAACCCGATCCTGCCGGCGATCCACGGCGGCACGATCGGCGGCCTGCTCGAAACCGCGGCGATCCTGAAGCTGTTGTGGATGCAGGAAACCCTGCGGATTCCCAAGACGATCACGATCACGGTCGATTATCTGCGCTCGGCCGGGCCGAAGGATACCTACGCCCGCGCCGGCGTGACCAAGCTGGGCGCGCGGGTCGCCAATGTCCGGGTCTTCGCCTGGCAGGACGATCCGGCCCGGCCGGTCGCCGGCGCCAACGCCAATTTCATGCTGTCGCCCGGCTGAACGGGGCGATTTCGCTCGACGGCCACCGGCGGCGCCCGCATCCCAAGGCAAGAGGGCTTCACGGCCGCAATGGCGCGGCCGGCGCACTTCCGACGACGATTAACCGAGCGTTGCACGGTAGGCGCCCGGCGTGGTGCCGACGATCCGCTTGAACCAGCGCGTCAGGTGCGCCTGGGAGGAAAACCCGCAGACATCGGCGATTTCGACGAGCGGCAAACGGCCTTCGGCGATCAGCGACTTGGCGTGCTCGATGCGGCGGTCGGTGAGGTAGCGGTGCGGCGCCGTCCCGGTTGCCGCCTTGAAGGCGCGAGCGAAATGGAACGGGCTGAGGCAGGCCTCGTTGGCCAGCGTCTCGACAGTCAGGTCTTCGCTGAGATGGGCGTCGATGAATTCGGCGATCCGCCGCAGGCACCGGGGATCGAGCGCGCCGCGCACGCTGGGCAGCGAAATCGCCGCGCGCTCCAGATTGGAATGTCGCCGCAGGATCTGAATGCCCAGGGCGGCGCCCAGGGTCTCGACGAGCATCTTGCCGGCCGGCGCGGGGTCGAGCAGCTCGGCATGGATCGCCCGGGCGATCCGCTCGATCAGCGGGTCGCGAAAGCCGCCGTCGAAATGCAGCCTGACGACCTTGGGATTGACATCGAGCTCGCGCAGCGCCGTCTCGGACAGCAGCATCGCCGGCAGGTAGATGTGGATCATCTCGGCGATGTCGCCGTAGGCCTTGATCATGTCTTCGCGGACGCCGGCCGGGCACAGCCAGATCATCCCCGGCACGGCATCGCTGTGCTGCAGCCGGCCGTCGCCGCGCCGCCGGAGATGGACGCGGCCCTCGAGCATGACGGCGATCTCGGTTTCGCGCGGCAGGAATTCGGCGAGTTCCCCCTCACCGTGCGTCCAGCATTCCGCCAGCAGCCCGCTCCATCGCCGATCGCGGCTCGATCCCAGCAGCGTTCCCGTCGTGTATTTCGCTCGCCCGTGTCCTGCCAGAAGGACCACGCCGTCCTACCCCCTTGCACGCCCCCCCGATGACGCCTTGGGTCAGTTTAACATTCACTCCGCCTGCAAGCGGCAGTCAACGGTTTTACGAAAATCGGCGAGCAATATAGCAAATTCATGCAAAAACAGCAATTATGGACAACAATTAGTATTTGTCTTCTGAAACTAACCGGCACGGAATGCAAAAGGCATATATGTGCAACGTAACAGCAGAATCATGTAACGCGACTCAATTCGCTTGTGATTTAGGGTTGATTAGTTGATGGCGTCCTGCCGGCGCGGCGTTTCCCAAGAGTCGATCCGGCGTCTGGTTTCGACAATTCCGGATTCTCCACGCAGGTGCGGGCACATCTGATCGAAATATTGAATGCTTGAAATAGATTAGGAAATTTCGATCGTGATCGACGTGTATTTCGGAACGAACAGGAATCCCCTGCCGGTAAGGGACCCGAGAGATTTCGGCCATCAGCTGAATAACCGCGGGTCGTTCCTGCGCTTCGGAAAGGCGCAGGTTTCCGACGAACTGGACAGCGTCGAAGAGATCGCCGTGGCGCCGGAACGGCTGCGGCCAAGCCGCCGGTCCCAATTGCTCGGCAGCAACACGATTTTCGCGGAGATCAGGGAAAGCATGCGCGCCGGAGTCGATACGGTGCTGTTCATCCACGGGTTCAACTACAGCTTCCACGAAGCGCTGATCGATGCCGCCCTGCTGAAACGGACATACGAATCCGCCGAGACGCCCTACACCTTCTTCGTCTTCTCCTGGCCGTCCGACGGCTCGCTGATGCCCTATATCGCCTATGCCAACGACCGGGCCGACGCCCGCACCTCCGGGGCCGCGCTGGGCCGGGGGCTGCTGAAGCTCGGCGAATTCGTGCGGCGGGTCTCCAACGAACTGGGGCCGCGCGTGCGCTCCGACCTCGGCCGCGATGCGGAGGCGGCCCGGCTGCGCAAGGAGTTTTGCGCCGGCCGCCTGCACCTGATGGCCCACAGCATGGGAGCCTATGCGCTGCGCCACGCCGTCCAGGGCATGCGCCGGCAAATCGGCGACGACCTGCCCCGCCTGTTCGACGAGATCCTCCTCATCGCCGCCGACGAAGACGCCGACGCCTTCGAGCACGACCACAAGATGGCACTGCTCCCACGGCTCGGCCGGCGTGTCACGGTCTACCATAACCGGGAGGACATACCGCTGGCTATCAGCGACCTGACCAAGGGGAATCCTGATCGCCTAGGCGCAGACGGGCCGGCACATCCACATCTGCTGCCGGCGAAGGTATCGGTCGTGGATTGTACGGAGGTTGTAAGCGGCTTTCAGGAGCATCGATACCATAAGGACGAAGGTGTCGTGATTGAGGACATTCAGGCTGTGTTGCACAATGAGCGTTCCGAGCAAATCAAGTATCGCACATACTTCCCAGAACAAAACAGCTATTTTAAGACACTCAAACTTAATTCACTAGATTAAGTTATGCAGCAGATTCAATTTCAATGCTGCTCGAATCCAAAAGTAAGTTACCCATTTTTGCAGGATTCGTTCTTTTTGCTAAGCTCAAATGTACTTTGCGCATTCAAATTAAATTATCTTCGGATATTTTGTCGTAAATTGACAAGTTTCGAAATCAAAGCACTATGTTAAGCGCACAAATATTTCCTGAGGACCAGAAATGCAAAAGACCTTGTCTCTGATACTCGCAGCTTTGATTTTACTGTCTTCGTATTCAATTCCGAAAGCATCGGATGGAGCGAAGCAAACGATGCCGCACAAAAAAGATTGTGCTGTCAAACTTCCGGAAAATTTTTGGAGTGCCTCCGGTGCCGCGGAATTTCGCGATGCTGAGACTTGGGCTTGGAATAAAATTTGCATAGGAAATCCAGCAAATATGCGGTTCGCCGCGAAAGCAGGCTACGACAATAAAGAGTGTAAGCCGGCAGAAATTGAGAGAAAGAAAGAAAAAGTACCAAACCACCGCATTCTTCGGCCGGAATTCATTGAGCTAGTGCTGAGTCACGATCCATGGGCATCGGTAGCGAGGCATCCGAGGGTAATTATCCAATGTGCATTAGTCAAAGGAAATATTACTCTTGCCAATCACGATATCAGCCCAAGTTTTTTCTTTATCAACGGCAAGATCGAAGGGTATATCATGCTTATTAATGCCCAATTCAAACGCTCATTAAGTTTTCAAGGCACGACCGTGACCAAAATATTAAATGCAGATCGCTTGGAAGTCAGAGGAAGCTTGTTTTTGCGTAACGGCGGAAGTTTTGGAAGAATCAACCTTCTCGGAGCAAAGATTGGAACTTCCCTTCAGTTCGGTGGAAGTACATTCAGCAACAGAATTAATCTAACCGGAGCTACCATCGGCGGCGAGCTTAACTTGTTAGAAGGAGGCCGTGAAGGTACCCCCATCTGGCGGAGTAAAGCGCGCCTAATCCTGCGCAATGCGAGAGCCGGTGCGCTACATGCTTCGATGAGCAATTGGAATATGTCAAAAAATGGGAAATTTCTACCAACAGAACTGACCGGATTTGTTTACACTCGCCTGGGGGGAATGGACGAACCGGGAAGTAGATTTATGGGCGACGCGTCGGCGGATTGGCTGACCGACCGGATAGAAGCGCAGCTCGATCATGGCAAATTCTACGACCCGCAGCCCTACACCCAATTAGCTAGTGTGCTGGACGCTGCTGGTGCGACCGAAAAGGCCAAAGCAATTCTTTACGCTAAGTTCGAACACAAGCGCGTCAGTGATAAAACGATCAGTCCCGCGCGCCGCGCTGCTCTCTGGCTGGAAAAATGGATTATCGGTTATGGGTTATTTCCATTCCATGTGCTCTATTGGTTCTTTGGGCTTGTGGCGGTTGGCGGTGTGCTCGCGCAATTCAGCAAAGAGCCATCGGTCCGAGGCTTGATTGGACTATGGTATAGTCTAGAAAACGCATTACCGCTCATTGAGACGAGCGAAAATTTCAAGAATACTTCGCACGGTTTCTGGTGGCTCTCGCATTATTTCCATTTCCAGAAATTGGTCGGATTTGTGCTTGCCACTGTGTTAGTTGGCGCACTTACGCTATTGAGCGGGTAACAGTTCTACGGTTAATCGTGGTCAGTTACGGCCAATATATCAACAATTGTATAATAATTATTTTTCAAAATTTTCAAAATCCTTCTTTAGGTATTTTAATTCTTTTTCTAACTAGCGCTGCGAAAGCCTTTAGTCGCCTGACGCAGTTCTGTTCATGTGCATCGAGTGAGAAGCAACGTCCCAGATACATCAATAAACCTGTATCCTTTCCACAAAAAATTTCCACTTTACTTTTTGGTCTAAATTATTTTTTCCGGCTGAAAAAAAATATCGGTCAGGCCGAACAATGACGCTCGACAGACCGTTGATGTTGCACCAGCGGGCGAAACGCCCATCGATTTCTCGGAATTCGATGACTTCGTTCGACAGATCGGATAGCGCGCCTGAATTCACCGCCCAAGCGTCGGACAGAATGACTACCCGCCGCCCCCCCATCCTCCGCCACATATCCTCCATCCCCTCCATCCACCCCTGCGCCTCCATCCCCGCCGTCACATACAGCCACTCCATCGGCACAAGATCGTCGAGCAGGCGTTTGCTTCCGTCCGGCGCGTAGACTTCGGGCTGGGGCATCAGGGTACCGGCGATCTGCTCTTCCCGCGGCACGCCGGGCTCGAAATGGACCAGCCCGGCCTCCAGGTTCGGTATGAATTTCTGGCGCCGAGTCTCCATCCGGCCGGCCGCCAGGTCTGCCTCCAGCGCAGCATCGCGCGCCCGGGCCTTGTCCATGTCGAGCTCGCCGACGATCTTGCCGAATTCCTTGGCCGCCTCGACCACCGCGACGACATGGGGCCGCCGCTCGTCGCGGTAGCTGTCGAGCAGCGCTTCGTTGAAGCCGCAGCGCCGGACATGGACCAGCTTCCAGGCCAGATTGGCGGCGTCGCGGATGCCAGAGCACAGGCCCTGGCCGAGGAAGGGCGGCGTCTGGTGCACCGCGTCGCCGGCGAGGATCACCCGCCCCTTGCGCCATTCCCGCCCGACCCGGGCGGCGAAGCGGTAGGTCGCGCTGCGCCAGATCTTCACCGCGTCGACATCGACCAGGTCGGCGAGCGCCGCGCGCACCCGCGCCGGATCCTCGAACTCGGCCGGCGTCTCGCCCGGCATGACCTTGAGCTCCCAGCGCCGCAGTTTGCCCGGCCCCGGAATGAAGGTCGCCGGCCGCCAGGGCCGGCAGAACTGCGTGCCCTTGGCCGGGAGCACGGTCTCGCGCTGCTGCAGGGTATCGACCACCAGCCAGGTCTCGTCGAAGCCGAGATCGTCGAGCGGCAGGCCGAGCGCCTCGCGCACCCCGCTGTTCGCGCCGTCGCAGCCGACCAGGAAGTCGCCGGTCACCGTCTCGGTCCCGCCGCTCTCCGGGTCCAGGATGTCGACCTCGACCCGGTCGCCGGTATCGCGGAACCCTGCGACCGCCCGGCCGAGCATGAGGGTCACGGTCTCGCGCCGTTCGAGTGCCTCGCGCAGCAGCCGCTCCATCTCCGGCTGGACGAAGGTGAAGGTCGGCGGCCAGCCGAGGTCCCAGGGCGGCGGCAGTGGGTCGAACAGCTTGATGACCTGGCCGTCGATGCCGCGGAAATCGGTGCCGGGATGGGGCCGGATGCCCTTGGCGAATTCCTCCGCCACGCCGCAGAACTGGAGGACGCGCATGCCCTCCCAGTCGAAGGTGATCGCGCGCGGCTTGTCGTAGATCTCCCTGTGCTTCTCGGCGATGCAGACGGTGAGCTCGCGCGCCGCCAGCAGGTTGCCCAGCGCCGCGCCGACCGGCCCGCAGCCGGCGATGACGACGTCGTAATGGGTCATCGCCGGGCCCCGGCCCCCTCAGTCATGTCCATGGCTGTACCCATCGTCTCCGCCGTGCGACCGCCGGTAATGCTGGCGCAGCAGGTCGATGCCGTAGTCGTTGCCGTTGGGCGTGCGCACGATGGTGTGGACGTGGAACTTCGCCGGCTCCCGGTTGGTCAGGAAGACGCCGCTGTGCATGTCGAACTCGATGAACAGCACCGGACTCTGGATGCGGTAGTAGAAGGCGTCGGCCTCGCCCGTGCCGCCGATCCAGCAGAAATGCGTTTCGGCCAGATGGCGCTCGAACTCCTCCAGGCGTGCCTGGCGCGGGCCGTCCGGAACCATCGAGAGATATTCGTCGGCGAGGTCGGTCAGCATGAGGCGCTGCCGGGCGTCCATCCGCGTCGCCTCCAGCCCCTCGTAGGGCACGATGCGGTTGTCCCGGTAGGCACCGCCCAGATGCATGTGGTCGGCAAAGTGGCGCCGGCCTGCCGGCAAACCGTCACCGAGGATCGACCGGCCGACGATCGCCCGCTCCCGCTGCGCCGGCGGCAGGGCGTTCATCAGCTCGAGACCGCGCCGCTCGTGGTCCTGAAACAGCCGCAGGCCGGCATGGCGCCCCGTATCGGCATGGGCGACCTCGGCGCCGAGGAAACAGGGCGTCAGCACCATCTGTCCGCCGAGCGCCAGGCAGTTGAGCGACAGGTGATGGCCGAACAGTTGCCAGCCCCAGGGATTCTCGCTCGAAGGTTCGCCGAACAGGCAGAAGGTGTAGCTCCATTGGTTCAGCACGCCCGGCGCGCCGAGCACCTCGCCGAGGAAGGCGTTGAGGCGCATGACGCCCTCGCTTGCCACATAGCCGGCGTCGCTCAGGCTCGCGCGCACCACCGCCATGGCCAGGGCGCGCACCGGCGCGGCGGCCGTCTCCAGGCGCAGGCCGTGCTCCTCGACCAGCATCTCGGTGTTCTGCCACTTGTGCCACAGGGGCGAGCCGACCGGATGGAGCGCCCGCGTCCGCTCCGCCGGCGTCAGGGCGTCGATCAGGCGCCAGGCCGTCTCGGCCATCGCCGCGACCGGCGCGCCCTCGGGCTTCAGGGCGAACAGGCCCTCGCGCCTGCGGCCGTCATTGGTGAGGCCGTAGAAGGGCTCGTCCGCCAGCGCCGCCCATTCGGCGAACAACTGCCGCGGCCGGGGCGTCGCCAGCCGCGCGGCGGTATGGTCCTCCGCCGTCGCACCGGCGATCCTGGTTTCGCCGGGGCCGGGGACATACGGGCGATAGTCCAGTTGCGCCATTCAGCCCGAGCCTGACCGCAACGCCGGGAGAATGTACGGCGGCGGGCGGCGACCTACTCCGCCGCCTCCACCGACCCGGCCTCCGCCTCCGGCACGTCGTAGCTGGCCATCAGCCGGTCGACGACGGCGCCGAAGTCGTCCCAGGGGGCTTCGCGGTAGTTGTGGTTGCGGATGATGAACGACGCCCCGGCGTAGAATTTCTCGTATTGCTGTTGGCGGCCGGCGAATTCGCTGCCGACCATGTCCCAGACCAGCTTGAACAGCTTCATGCGTTCGAGCGCCGGCAGTTGCGGGGTCTGCCAGAAGGTCTCGAACTGCTCGCGGATCTCCGGGTTGTTCATCACGGTGGCGCTCGCCGGCATCTGGAACACGCCGCCGCCGGACAGTTCGCGCAGCTGGTCGATGATCGCGGAATAGCCTTCCGTGCACCAGTTGAGCGCGGCATACATCATGCGCCGGTTGAAGGTGACGTAGCCGTCCGGCCATTGCTCCGCGGCCTCGATCTGGCCGTGGATCATGCCGGAGAGGGTGGCTTCGAGCGCTGCCATCCGGCCCAGCACTTCGAGCACCGCCGGCACCTCGATCGCGCCGGTCGCCTGCGCCACCTTCGAGCACAGGCCGACGATCAGCTCCATCTTCGACCAGTAGCGCACGTTGGACTGGTGGTTGCCGTAGCAGTGCGCCGGCGTCTCGATATAGATGCTGCGCGCCTTGATGGCGTCGTCCATGACGAACACCTTCTCCCACGGCACGAAGACGTTTTCGCACATCACCATGGAATCGGTTTCGTCGAAGCGCCAGGCGAGCGGGCCGTCGAACTCGTTGGAGGTGTTGAGGTTGAGCGGCTGGCGCGACCACAGGGTCAGCCCCGGCGCGCCCACCGGCACGGCGCAGGTCACCGCCTGCTTGACCTGGCTGGGCGCGAGCGGCAGCAGGTTGCCGATCCAGATGTCGTCGCAGAAGACCGCGCTGGTCGCCAGCATCTTCATGCCGCTGATCACGATGCCGTCGTCGCGCTCGTCGATCACCGAGAGCGTCGGCACCGGCAGGTTCTGGCGCGTATAGAAGTCCGGGTTGCGCGCGGCCTGGGGCGGCAGCACGGCGTAGGTCGCGTAGACGTCGTTCCTGCGGCAGTGCTCGTAATAGGCGACCAGGTTGGCGCCGAACTTCCAGTCCTCGGTATCGAAGGCGGACGGCAGGGTCGACATGCCGGTGACGAAGCCGGAGACATGGTCCGGCGAACGGCCGAACATGCCGTAGGTCATGTCGGCGAGGCCCTTGTGGCATTTCAGGCGCTTGCGCAGGTCGTCCTTCGATTTCGCGCGCAGATACCAGGTCGAATAGCGCTCGCCGTCCTCCTCGAAGGAATAGGTTTCGAGATTTTCCGGCGCCCGCTTGGCGTCGTACATGTCGGCGACGGTCTGCGCCGCGGTCGCGAAGGCCGGATGGGTCGTCACGTCGTCGACCTTCTCGCCGCCGATATAGACGGTCCGGCCGTCGCGCAGCCCCTCCAGATGCTCCTTGCCGGTTTTCAGCATGTCGGCCTCCCGCGCCTCTGCGGTACGCCGGGTATCGTCGCGCCCGGCCCGTATACCCGGTCCTTATACCCTACGGCGCGCCGTCGAAGGGGTTCGTCTCGTCGTAGTAGTGGATTTCGTAGAGCAGGCAGCCGCCCTCGCTCTTGAACGGGCCGTGATAGACGCCGGGCGGGCGGCAGGCATAGGTCGGCGCCAGGAAATTCTCGCCGCCCTCGCCCTTCTCGTCGTTGCCGACGGTGAGGTCGCCATGGACCAGATACACCTCTTCCCAGTGATCGTGGACGAAGGGCACGGTGCTGAAGGCGCCCGGCTGGAAGCGCAGGAACCGGGTCCGGCTGCCGGTCTTGCTGTCCTCGTCGATGTCGCTGGCGAGGATTTTCTGCTGCACGCCGTCGTCGGTATAGCCGGGCGGCCGTTCCCAGCCGCTGTCCATGTCGAGCGCGAAGAATTCCATGTGCGGTTTGTTGAACGGCACTCTCCCCTCCCCGGTTATCGCTAGCCTTCGACCGGCAGCGGCAGGATCGTGTAACGGTGGCGCAGGCGGCGGCCCAGCACCGGGTCCTCCAGTTCCATTTCGAACGCGGCGGCCGGGCGGATTTCACCCCTGACCGCCAGAGTGCCGCCGAACATGGCCGCGCCCTCCGGCAGGCCGCCGTAGAGGCCCTGCAGTTCCGCGGGCGGGCGCATCGCGGCGGCCGTGCCTTCCTGATACAGGCTGCGCCCGCCGTCGTCCTCGATCCACGAGCGCAGAACCAGATCGTCCCAGTGGCCGGCGACGTCCTCGTAGGGCCAGACCGTTGCGCCGATCGGCTTGGCGCACATCTGCTTGGACAGGGACACGCCGACCGTCTCCGCCTGCCGGTCGGTATGGTCGGACCCGACGGCGACGTAATGGCGCCCGCCCAGGTTGAGGATGACGGTTTCCGCCTCGCCGCTGGAATGGGGCCCCGAGACCTGGATTTCCGCTGCGGTCGTGAGCAGGCCTGCCGCGACCCGGTAGAACATCGGCACCGTCTTCGGCCGGGCGATGCCGATCGCCTCCAACTCCGCGATATGGGCTTCCATCGCCTCGTGGTTGCGGCCGGTCCATCCGGCGATAACCAGTTCGCCGACGGCGCCGGACAGCGGTTCGTCGCCGTTCTTCGTCTGCACCGTCAGATTGAGTTGCGCGGCGCTCTCGCCCATGCGGCCCCCGGGTTGCGGTTCGTTCCGTCCGGCGCGGCCGGCGGACGCCCATCCTAGCCCGGATATCCCGGCCCCGTCACGGCCTGCGTCACGGCTTGCGTCGCGTCCGGGACGCACATCCCCCTTGATCGTTCCGGCCGCCGCGGCCCGCAGAGACGCGACTTCGGGTCACCGTGTGAACAATTTCCTTGTAGGATTGTATGCCTCTATTTTGTTCGCTATGCGGTCGTGCCCCGCTGCCCGAAATGACGGGAACGGGGGAGCGGAAACGGCGGAAAACCGGGCCGTTTCGGCCGGGCGCTGCGCCATATGCCGCAGTCCGGACCTGGGAGACAGACCGGTCTGTTTAGCATGTTTTTTTGCGCCCCGGTTCGCAGAGCGCGGAGCAGGCATCCCGAACGGAAAGAGACTGCCGGGTCGATAAGCCCGACCGGCCGGACCCAACCGGCCGGACCCAACCGGCCGAAAAAGGGGCAGTCGCCGCCTTGAGCCCGCCGGCCTCCGGGACCGGACTTATGGGCCGCGAAAGGATCGACATTCGGTGTGCTGGGGGCGCCTGCGGGCTGCGACAGGCGCAAATCGGGCGTTGATAAATCCTATATACGGAATATTCCCACTGTTATCAAGATAAAATTGAAATTTTTGGCGAAATATCTACTGCGCGGCTTCTCTCGCCGTTTCCGCAGGCCGGGTCGGCCAGACGCCGTGCTGCGCACAATCCGCCCTGCCCGCTCCGGCCCGACGGCGCCGTGCAAACCATGACTGCGACGAGACACCCGGACTAACCGCGCCACGCCTCCTGCCAGGCGGCAAATTCCGACGGCGTAATGCGATAGCGCGCGATATTGCCGTCGTGCAGGCCGAGAAGTTCCCGTTCGGCGATTTCGCGAAACCTTCCGCGTTCGGCGTCTTCGATGTGCCGGGCGGCCCAGGCCTCGACCTCGGCGGCGGCCCGCTTCTTGTCCATACAGTCGCGGATGACGGCGCCGACGAGGTCGCGCAGCGCCGTCCTGTGGCGCATCCGGAAGGGGTCCGGCTCGCCGATGGACTGGCGCACCGCAGCGTATCGGGTGGCGGAGCGCCCGTAGGCCCAGAGAAACAGATCGCGCAGCAGTTCGGTGCGCCGCAGTTCGTACACGCCGAGTATCGCTTGAATGTACAGGTCGCGCGAAACATCGTCGAACGACAGCGGCGAGAGGTTCGCCTTTATGAGCGGAATGTTGGCGGCAAGCCGCGACACCCGCTTGTTGACGTCGTCGAAGGGTTGCAGATACGGGATATGCACCATTGCGAAGAAGGCCTGTTCGAACGGGTCTTCAATCTCCGCGGCAGTGGCGAGAATCCGATCGAAGCACTCTTCGATCGACTGCGGCAGTTCCAGCGGGTGGAAAACCGAACCGCCGATGCCGACGCCGGTGAATCGCAGACGGCCGGGCGCATCCTGATCCGGCAGCAGATTGTCCGCCAGGGCTGCGTGAAGATTGAAAATCGTATAGCGGTCGAAGCCGATATCGCCCGCCGCATCGACGAGGAATTCGATGGCGGTCTTGTGGTTCAGGATCATCAGGGCTTCGCGCGCGTCCCTGCCATCCGCTTCCTGGCCGGCTTCGATCAGGCGTACCGTATCGAGGAGCGAGTAGGTGTTGCCTTCCAGCCGGCTCGAATTCCACGAAAGATCGATCAGCAGCCGGCTCAATATCCGCTTTGCATAGGTGCCGGCGGCCTGTTCGACGACTCCGGACCTGCCGGTTTCGGCAAGCTGCGTGCGCTCCTTTTCGGAGAGATAGAAGCTCCGGTTCGGCCGGTAGGTGTCGAGGAAAGACCGGTCATAGCCGACCGGTGTCCGCGCTTCGGGCGGCTGACGGACATAGTCCCGGATTTCGGCGCCAGACCGGGAAAGCGGCGGCAACACGCTGAGCCGCGGGCTGGCGGTGGGCGGTCCGGCAGGCGCCCGAAGCGACAGCGAGACGACTTTCGGCATCCGATATCGCGCCCGGCGGCCTGAACCCTCTCTCGTCAGGCGATCGGCGTCTACAAGAGCCTTCAGGCGGTGTTGCAAGGTCCGGTGCGGCGGCGCATCGTACAGTGCCTGGGCGATCTCCCGCGCGGTCAAGCCTTCCGGCTCTCGCCGTACGACATCTTCGATTGCCCGCAGGTCTGGTTCCCGATTTCGCTTCAACGGACAGCGCCTCAGCCGGATTTCGTGGATTTCCGCGCAATATACTACTTATCGCGCAATTTAATGCCTTTTTGCGCAAATAACAAGTTTGCGCGCAAAAAAACTTGCGCGTAAAAGCTCTTTATTGCGCGTAAAGCGATGGCCCCGGGGCAGAGTCTCTCAGCCGGCGCTGCCCCGTCAGGGCCTGCGGCGCCTCGATAGGCGCCCGCAATCGGGCCATCCGGTTTGCCGGACAGTCCGCCAATGTGGCTGGATACCGGCGATAGCAGCTGTTCGCCCGAACCGGCGCCCGCATCGTGGCGGCCGGGGCCGGCCGTATCCGGCGAGGCCGTTGCGGAACGATAGGGCCTCAGTGCATCGGGACGAAGGCCATGGCGAGGGAGGTCTCGATCTCCGTCACTGCTTTCGCGACCTCGCGCCCGATCAGATCCATCCGGCGGACCTGCTCGATTCGCGGCACCGCGGATTTCAGTTCCCGCCCGGACATCAGGCCCTCGAAGATCCGGCAGACATCGGCCAGCGAGATGATGATGATATCGCGCGCGTCCGGGATTTCGTCGCTCAGGATCACGCCCATGATCCGGAGCTTCACCTCGCGGACGGTCGCGTAGTCGTCGATCGGGTAGCGCCGCGTCCGCAGCACCCACATGAAGCGGTCCTCTTCGCGATGCAGGATGCCGCGGTCGACCAGACGGGCCAGCGACCGCTCGCGGATTTCTTCGGCATCGGCCACGGTCTGTTTGATCCAGTAGGCCGTGTCGAATGTCTCCTCGGACTGGACGATACGGGCAAGAGTCGTATCAAGCAGGTCGTCGCCGAGCGGGCTCGGATCGACCACGAAGAGGCGCTCCGGATCGGTATCGATCCGCCCTTCCATTGCCAGGTCCATGAGAACCGCGCCGGCAAGGGCGTATTCGAGCGAAAGCGTCGGAACGTCGATGAACCTTCCGCCTTTGTCGTCGAGCAGGAGCAGCATGATCTCTTCCGAGAATCTCAACATTCGAGCGGTCTCCTCAATCGGGTCGTGGCAATCGCTGCGGCTTTGCGGCTGCGCAACCATACAGCGCCGTTTCCGGCTTGCACAACTCCATTGAGCACCCTCCCCGCCCGATAACGCCGGCCCGGCCGGCACCGGGACAGCGTGGCCGCTGCGATGGCCCGATCGCCCCGGCCGGATGCCGTCCCGAAGTGTCCAAATCGCCGAAGCGTGAGACTTCCGCCGGATATTCCGTCCCGCTCGTTTTGGCCCAAGGGCCACTTGAGGGGGCGATCGGGACGAACGACACTGTCCGGAATATCGCCGGCCGCAAGCGCCTTCGGGAGGGTGCCGCCATGAGCTATACCCACATTTCGGTCGAGCCGATGACGCCGAATATCGGCGCCATGGTCTCGAACGTCGATCTCAATGCCGTGCGGAGCGACGCCGTCTACGAAGAGATCAGGGCGGCGCTGTGGCAATACCACGTCCTGTTCTTCCGCAACCAGCCGATCGAACCGGAGCCTTATATCCGGCTGGGCGGCCAGTTCGGCGAGCTGGAGGAGCACGAGTTCTTCCCGCATATCGAGGGCTATCCGCAGATCCAGACCATCGCCCACGAGGGCTACGACCAGCCGGAGACCGACCGCTGGCATACCGACGTGACGTTTCGCGCCCGGCCGAGCAGCGTCAACCTGCTGCGTGCGGTGAAGCTGCCGCCGGCGGGCGGCGACACCGTCTGGTCGTCGACCGCCGCGGCGTTCGATGCGCTGCCCGACCAGGTCAAGACGATGTTGCTCGGCCTCAAGGCGGATCACGACCTGCCCCATCACCAGCGCCGGATCGATTTCTACCGCCGGGTCGAGGAAGGCCGGATCGGCGGCCAGTCGATGATGAATTCGATGGCCAACGAGCACGAGTTCCGGCTGATCGAGCAGAACCCGATCGTCACCCACCCCGCGGTTATCAACCATCCGGTCACCGGGCGATTGACCCTGTTCGTCAATTCGATCTGGACCAAGAAATTCTTCGGCATCCATCTCGACATCAGCGACGCGCTGCTGGCGATGCTCTTCGAATGGGTCAAGAAGCCGGAATTCCTGGTGCGCTTCCGCTGGGAGACCGACTCCCTGGTCATCTGGGATAATTTTGCAACCCAGCATTATGCGGTATTCGATTACGCGCCCCATTACCGCGGCATGCACCGGATGACCGCCGGATCGGCCGAACCGCGCCTCGACATGGCGACGGTTCCGGCCCATTTGCAGCCGCCCTCGGCATCGGCCGGCAACGGCGCCGGGCCGCGCTCGATCGTCGATACCGAGCGCCTCGCCGCCGCGCCCGCCGCCGAGCGGGCGGCGGTCCATGCCGTGTTCAACGCCCTCGACGGCGTCGATCTCGACGCCATCGGCGCGCGCGCGGCCGGCATCTGACCTGCGGCGTGCGACGGGCCGGACCGGAACCGATGGACAGAGACCTTCAGGCGCTCCAGGACAGCCGGGACCTGATGCGCCGGGCCCGGGCCGCGGCGGACGCCTTCCGCCGGATCGCGCCGGCCCAGGCGATGGCGATTGCCGGCACCGTCGCCAAGGCGGCGGCCGGGCGCGCGCGCCACTATGCCGAATGGGCGGTCCGGGAAACCGGCTTCGGCAAGGTCGAGGACAAGATCGACAAGAACCTGACCGGCAGCATCCGGATCTACGAGGCGTATTGCGATTCCCCGATCGGCGGCATTCGGCAGGACCGCGACCGCAATATCGTCGAGATCGGCCGCCCGGCCGGGGTGATCGTTGGCCTGTCCAATTCCACCTCGCCGGTCGGCACCGTCTATTTCAAGGCGATGCTGGCGCTGATGACGCGCAACGCCATCGTGTTCAGCCCGCACCCGGCGGCGCTCGCCTGCACCGCCGACGCGACGCGCTTTCTCGAAAAGACGGCCCGGCTCGCCGGCGCGCCGCCCGACGCAATCCAGATTCTCGCCGAACCGACGCTCAAGGCGACCAATGCGCTGATGCAGTCCGACGACACCGACCTGGTGATCGCGACCGGCGGTGCCGCCATGGTGCGCGCGGCCTACAGTTCGGGCAATCCGGCGCTCGGCGTCGGGCCGGGCAACACGCCGGTTTATGTCGACCGCTCGGCCGATCTCGCTTCGGCCGCCGAAAAGATCGTCACCGGCAAGGAATACGATTACGGCACGCCCTGTTCGGCGCCGTCGGTCGTGCTGGCCGACCGGCCGGTGGCGCGCGAACTGCGCGGCCTGCTCGAACAGCAGGGCGCCTGGTTCTGTTCGGACGAGGAACTGGCGACGCTCGAGGCGGCGGCCTTTCCCGGCGGCCGGCTCAACCCGGCGATCATCGGCCAGCCCGTCGGCCGGGTGGCGCAGATCGCCGGCCTGTCGCTGCCGCCGGAGACCCGCGCGATCGTCGGCCTGTTCGAGGATGCCGCCGCCGACCAGGACTCCGGGAGCGTGCCGCCGATGGCGCGCGAAAAGCTTTCCGTCCTGCTCGGCGCGTCTGCGGTCGACGGGGTGGAAGGCGCCATCGCCATCGCCCGCTGCATGCTGCGCTCGGCCGGCAGCGGCCACACCGCCGCCATCTTCACCGGCGACCCGGAGCAGGCGGTGCTGTTCGGCGCCGCGCTCGACTACTACCGCATCGTGGTCAACGGCGATCCGACCAACGGCGCGGTCGGCCGCGGCACGGCCCTGCCGGTCACCTTCACCATCGGCACCGGCTTCGCCGGCAAGAGCTCGATCGATCATAATCTCGGCCCGGAAGACCTGATCGACTGGAAGCGGGTTGCCTTTCCGGTCGGCGAAACGCCGGCCGCGAAGCCTGTCGACGCCCAGGCCGAACCCGCCCGCGGCACCGACGCAACGGTGCAGGCGCTGAAGGAAGAAATCCGGCGCATCGTCGCCGAGGAACTGGCGCGGAACTGAGCCGATGCCGACCCTGCGCTCCTACATCTTTCTCGACCAGCTGCAGCCGCAGACCATGTGCTACATCGGCTCGACGATGCGCGGCTTCCTGCCCCGGCAGCGCGACGCGGCGATGATCGTCGAGGTTGCGCCGGGCATGGATATCGAGTGGCTGACCGACATCGCGCTCAAGCACGACGCGATCCGGCCGGGCAATCTCGTCGTCGAGCGCCAGTTCGGCTATCTGGAGTTCCACGCCGACGATCCGGCCTCGGTCCGCTCGGCGGGCGCGGCGATCCTGGAGGCGGCCGGCGTTTCTGCGGCCGACGCCATGCCGCCGGAAATCCTGGCATCGAAAATCGTCGACCGGGTCGACCCCTACCATTCCTTCCTGGTCAACCGGAACAAGCAGGGCAGCATGCTCCTGCCCGGCGACACCCTGTTCATCTTCGAAATGACGCCCTCCGCCAATGCCCTGCTCGCCGCCAACGAAGCGGAAAAGGTCGCCAACGTAAAGCTGGTCGACTGCCGGTTCATGGGCGCCGCGGGGCGGCTCTACATGGCGGGCACGGCATCCGACGTGCGCACCGCCGCCGACGCCGCCCGGGCTGCGTTGGGTGCGGCCCCGGGTGCGGGAGTAGCATAGCGATGGCGGAGCAGACGGACGCGATCCGCAAGCTGGTGCGGGAGGCGATCGCCGAGTTGCGAGACGCGGATGCGCCGCCGCCCTCGGCCGCCGGGCAAGGCGTGCCGGTGCGCATTCCCGTCGTCATCCGCGACAGCGCCGATGCCGATCGACTCGCGCAACTGGCGGGCGCCATCGCCGCCTCGCCCGAGCTCGGGCCGCGCCTGAAGAGCGGCGGCATCGCCTTCGATGCGCGGCTGGAAGCGGGGGCCGACGGGCCGGCTGAGGCCGAGGGCCGGGCGGCGTTCGACCGCTTCTTCGAGGCCTTCAACACCGGCGATTTCGACCGGGTGTGGGAGACCGTCACCGACGATTTCGAATGGCGCCTGCCGGGCGGCCCGGATGCGCCTTACACGTCGGCAAAGGGCAAGGCGGCCTTCCGCGACGCCTATACGAAACGCTGGGATTTCCTCAAGCATTTCGCCGCGGTCAACGAGGTCATCTTCGTCAGCGGCGACCGGGTCTATCAGCATTACCGGGTCACCGGCACCGGCCCCGACGGCAAATTCTACGACTTCACCGGGCTCGATTTCTACATCGTGCGCGGCGGCAAGATCGCGCTCAAGGACGCCTACAACAAATCCGTGCCGCCCGACGGCCGATCGGACGCCGCGAAACGTGCCGCCCCGGGCGGCGCACGCGCGGCTGCGCCGTCGCTCGATATCGCCGACGGCGTGATTACCGAGCGCAAGGTCGTCGAGGCGGCCCGGCTCGGCACAAGGCTGGCCGTCGGGCGGCGCGCCGTCATCACGCCGCTCGCCCGCGACCGCGCCAAAGCCCTCGGCCTGACCATCGAGAGGAGCGACCCATGAAAACCGGCACCGTGGTCGGCCGTGTCTGGGCGACCAAGCGAATCGACCGGCTTCCGGCCGGCGCCCTGCTCGAAATCGAACTGGACGGCCGCGCCAAGGAGCGGGTCATCGCCTTCGATCCGCTCGGCTCCGGCGACGGCGAGCGCGTGCTCGTCACCTTCGGCCGCGCCGCCACCAACTGGTTCCCCGAAGGCAAGGCCGTCGTGGATGCCCTGATCGTCGGCTCGCTCGACGAAAACGGCAGCTGAAACAGCAAGTTATCCCGAAAACCACCCATCGGAACGGAGGATGGAATGTCTCAGGCTGTAGGAATGATCGAAACGGTCGGCTATGTCGCCGCCTATGCGGCGGCCGATGCCATGGTCAAGGCCGCGAACGTCACCATCGCCGGCCGCGAGCAGGTCGGCGGCGGGCTGGTCGCGGTCAGCGTCACCGGCGATGTCGGCGCGGTCAAGGCGGCGACCGAGGCCGGCGCCGAGGCGGCTTCCCAGGTCGGCGAGGTGAAGTCGGTCCACGTCATCCCGCGCCCGCACGCCGACGTGCAGAAGGCGTTCGCCGGCGGCAAATGACGGCGACAAGGAAGGGGTCGGCAGCCGCGGCCCGGCGGGTGAGCGGGCGCCATGCCTGAGCTGCGCGTCTACCTGACGCTGAACGGGCTGCAGCGCCAGTTCGCGGCCTATCTCAGTTCGCCGGTGCCGGCGCGCGGCTACGTTCCGCTGGAGGGCATGCATTCGCTGATCATCGAGATCGCGCCCGGCCTCGTGATCGAGCGGGTGATCGATCTCGCGCTCAAGTCGGTGCCGTCGCTCGAACCGGGCATTCTCGCGGTCGAGCGCCAGTTCGGCGTGCTCGAACTGCACAGCGAGGACCGGCGGGCGCTGGACCGGGGCGGGCGGGCGATCCTCAAATGGCTCAAGGCCAAACCCGGGGATCAACTCAAGCCGCAGATCCTGTTCTCCGACATCATCGAGGAGGTGACCGACCAGCACGCCGTGATCGTCAACCGGTCGAAGCAGGCCAACATGATCCTGCCCGGCCAGAGCCTGTTGCTGATCGAGTGCGTACCGGCGCTGTTCGGCGCCTTTGTCGCCAACGAGGCGGAACGGGCGCAGCCCGGCATCAGCCTGGTCGAATGCCGCATGATCGGCGCCAGCGGCCGGGTCTACATGGCGGGCGATGCAGGCACGCTGCGGGAAGCGCTGGCGCATGTGTCCGAAGCGCTCGCAGCCATCCCCGGCAGAGCGGACTGAGCGCCGCCATGTCCGGCAGCCCCCTCACGGTTTGCGTCGCGTCCGCCGATGGTCTTTTATCGGCGCCACGCGTTGCCGGAGGGATGCGCCGGGCGGATTGGGGTGTCGGACCCGAAACCAACGACAGTGGCGATCGTGGCGGCCGAGGGGGTCATGTCCTCGGCGATCGCCGGCCCGTTCGATATCCTGTCCAGCGCGGGATATATCTGGCAGGTGCTGAACGAGGATCCGGCCGCAGCCCGGCGTTTCAACGTATCGGTGCTGGCGCGCGACCGGGGGCCCCTGCGCTGCTTCCAGGGCCTGACGGCCTACGCGGACAAGGCGCTGGAGGACATGCCGGCGCCGGATATCGCCTTCGTGCCGACGGTCTTCCTGCCCGCGCTGTTCGAGGAACCGATCGGGATTCCCGATGCCTGGCAGCCGGTCGTCGACTGGCTGGGCGCCGCCTACCGCGGCGGCAGTCTCGTCTGCTCGAACTCGTCCGGGGCGATCCTGCTGGCCGAAGCCGGCCTGCTCGACGGCCGCGCGGCGACGATCCACTGGACGCTGGCCGAGCGGGCCCGGCAGAAATACCCCGCCATCCGCTTTCAGCCCGACCGGGTGCTGATACCCGAGGGGCCCGGCGAGCGCATCGTGACGGCCGGCGGCGGCACCTGCTGGCAGGATCTGGCGCTCTATCTGATCGCCCGCTTCGCCGGATCGGTAACCGCGGCCCAGACCGCCAAATCGTTCACGATTTTCCGCAAGGTCCGCGGCCAGCAGCCCTACGCCGAATGGATTCCAACGCGAAATCACGGGGATGCGGCGGTCGTCCGTGCGCAAGAGGCGCTGCACAGCGGTTTTCCGGATGCCGGCGTGATGTCCGCCGCCCTGGCTGCATCCGGTCTTTCGTCACGCACCTTCAAGCGGCGCTTCAAGGCGGCGACCGGCCAGTCCGCGACCGACTACATCCAGCATCTCCGGGTCAAGGAGGCCCGCTTTCGCCTGGAGACCACCAACACCAGCATCGAGGAGATCGGCGCGCGGATCGGCTATCGCGATGTCGGCTTTTTCCGCGCCCTGTTCCGGCGTCTCGTAGGCCTGACGCCCGGCCAGTATCGCGAACAGTTCGGCCTGCTGGAATATCCGGGGGCCGATCCATTCGATTCCGCCGCCGAACCCTTTGACGCCGAGGCGGCGTCATAGCAAGTTCGGCTCCTTCGACCGCAGGTCGGGTTCATCATCACCGGGAGGAAACAGATGAAATTCCGTTCAACCATTCTGGCGCTCGGCGCCGCGGCGCTGCTGGCCGCACCGGCCGCCCAGGCCCTGGAGCTCAAGCTGTCCATTTCACCGCCGCCGCAAACGCCGTGGGGCAAATTCGTCATCAGGATCGCCGAGAAGGTCAAGAAGGCCTCGGGCGGCACGCTGACGATCAAGAACTATTTCAACGATCAACTCGCCGGCAACGAGCAGAACACGATCCGTCAGATCGTACGCGGTCGGGTCGATCTCGGTGCGCACTCCAACACGGGCATTTCGCTGGTCGCGCCGGAGTTCGGTCTGCTCGCCACGCCCTTTCTCTGGAAGGACCTGGCGGAAGCCGATTGCGTAGCCGACAAGCATCTGCTGCCGGTCTACGAAGGGCTGCTGCGCAAGGGCGGCGTGGTGCCGCTGACCTGGATGGAGGTCGGCAACCAGATCGTGTTCGCCAAAAAGCAGATCAAGACGCCGGCCGACCTCGCCGGCCTCAAGCTGCGCACGGCGCCGACGCCGACCGATACGATTTACATGAAGGTCGCCGGGGCCAATTCGATACCGCTCGGCACGGCAGAGAGCATGCCCGCGCTCAAGACCGGCGTTGTCCAGGCCGCGACTTGGCCCGCCGTTTACGGTATCGCCGTCGGCTATCACAAGGTCGCGCCGTTTGTGACGGTGACCAACCATTCGCACCAGCTCGGCGGGGTCGTCATCAGCAAGAAGGTCTGGGACGGGCTGAACAAGCAGCAGCAGGGATGGCTGCTGACCGCCCACGAGTCGGTCGGTTTCCTGCGTAAGGCAGTGCGGGGCGCAGAAGCCGCATTGCTCGGCAAGATCGCCAAGGGCGGCGCGACAGTCTACCGGCCGAATGCGGCGGAAATGAAGGCCTGGCGCGCCAAGGCGCCGGCCGCCCAGGCGCAGATCATCAAGGATTTCGGCGGCCAGTCGGCCGAGGTCTGGAAGCGTCTGCAGGCCGCCCGCAAGGCCTGCGCCGCTTGACCGGCGATACGACCGCATGCGCAGCGGCCTAGCCCGCGCGCTGCGCACGCTTTACTGGTTCGAGGCAGGGCTCGCCACCGCCGCCTATGCGGGAGTGGCGGGCCTGCTTCTTGCCGATGTCCTGTCGCGGGAATTTCTCGGCGAAGCGATCTGGGGCGCCCAGAAGATCGCCGTTTTCGGCGCGATCGTCGCCGGCTTCCTCGGCCTGGTGCTCTCGACCGCGTCGAACAGCCATCTGCGCCCGCAATTCGCCGACGGCTGGTTCCCGCGTGCCTGGAGCCCGGGCGTCAGCCGCATCGGAGATGTTTTCTCCGGCGTGCTCTATGTCGGGTTCGCCATCGTCGCGGTCGGCTATGTCGAGGAAAGCATCGCCGCCAGGGAACGCGCTGCGGTGCTGTATACGCCGCTGTGGCCGATCCAGGTCGTCCTGCCCTACGCCTTCTTCTCGTCGGCGGTGCGGCATTTCTCTTTTGCCGCCTTTCCGGAGCTAAAGCCCGAGGCGCGGCCCGAAGGGGCCTGACTCCGTGGAGGCGCTCGGCCTGATCGGCCTCGTCCTGCTGCTGCTGGCGTTCCGCCAGAACGTCATCCTGATCCTGCTGACGGCGACGGCCTACGTCCATCTGGTCTGGGGCGACGGCCGGATCTCCTACCTGGTCGACGACATGTGGGGCAGCCTCAACAACGAGGTGCTGCTCGCGATTCCCATGTTCATCGCCGCGGGCAACGTCATGACGCGCGGCTCGATCGCCGAGCGGCTGATCGAGGTCATGCGCGTCCTGACCCAATGGCTGCCCGGCGGCCTCGCGGTCGCGACGATCCTGTCCTGCGCCGTCTTCGCCGCCATCTCCGGCTCGTCGCCGGTCACATTGCTGGCGGTCGGGACCATCCTCTATCCCGCCCTGCTGCGCGAAGGCTATTCCCGGAGTTTCTCGCTCGGTGCGCTGACCTCGGGCGGCACGCTCGGCATCATCATCCCGCCGTCGATCCCGCTCATCCTCTACGGCATCGTCACCGAGAAATCGATTTCCGACCTGTTCACGGCCGGCATCGTGCCCGGCATCCTGCTGACCGCGGTGCTCGGCGTCTATGCCTTGTGGATGAACCGGCACTTGCCTTCGAAGCCGTGGGAATTCCACGCGATTGCTGTGGCGCTGCGCAGGGGCATCTGGGCGCTGCTACTGCCGGTCGTCCTGCTCGGCGGCATCTACACCGGCTATTTTTCGGCGACCGAGGCTGCAGCGGTCGCATTGGGCTACGCCCTGTTCATCGAAATCTTCGTGCACCGCGAAATGCGGGTCCGGGATTTCTTCAACACGTCGGTCGAGACGGCGAAGCTGCTCGGCACGCTGTTCCCCATCGTGGCGGTCGCGCTCAGCATCAAGTCGCTGCTTACCGTCGAGCAGGTGCCCCACGCGCTCGCCGAATGGATCGGCACGATCGTCAGCGACCCGGTCACCTTCCTGCTGGCGATGAACGTGCTGCTGCTGCTCGTCGGCTGCTTTATCGACGTGATCTCGGCGATACTCATTCTCGGACCGTTGATGCTCGGCATCGCCGAAACCTACGGCATCGATCCGATCCACCTCGGCATCATCATGGTGATCAATCTCGAGGTCGGCTTCCTGACCCCGCCGGTCGGCCTCAACCTGATCGTCGCGACGACCGCGTTCCGGGAATCGTTCCTGCTGGTCTGCCGGGCCGTTCTGCCCTTTATCGCGCTGATCCTGGCGGTGCTGATGGTCGTGACCTTCGTGCCCGAACTGTCGCTGTTCTTCATCCGGTAGCCGTGCCGGAACCGGCTTGAAACCGCACATTCGCGGGGGCTGGCAATTTCGCGGCCGCCGGGAGACCGTATTCCGTATCCGGCCGCCGGGCCACTCGCCGGGGTCGGTCGAAATGACGGACAGGGGATCGACTCCGGCCGACACGAAACGTCAACCCTTGCGATCCGCTCCGCTATGTGGAGCATTGAGCGCGGCGGTGAAGGTTTCTGTATGGATAGGCCGTCCGTTATCGCCAACAGGAGTCAACACGCGGTGAACTTGCACTTGTCGTTCCGTTTTCGGGGCCTTTGCCCGAATTCCGTACCGCAATGAGCAAGAAGCGGGCGCCTGACGGCCACGGTCTTCGCTTCGAGGCAGACGAACCTTTACCGGCCGCGCTCGCCGTCGGACTCGGACTGCAGCTTGCCGTCCTGACCGTAACGGTCACGATCATCGTTCCGACGGCAGTGATGCGGATCGGCGGCGCCGGAGACGCCTACCTGACTTGGGCAGTGTTCGCCGCCGTCGCGATCAGCGGCATCGCGACGGCGCTCCAGGCCCTTCGCTTCGGCAGGATCGGCGGCGGCCTCATACTCGTGATGGGCAGTTCCGCAGCGTTCATCGGAGTCAGCATCACGGCTGTCGAGAAAGGCGGCCCGGCGATGCTCGCGACTCTCGTCGTCTTCGCAGCGCTCTTCCAGATCCTACTTTCCGCCCGGCTCGCGATGTTCCGGAAATTCCTGACCCCGGCGGTTTCCGGCACCGTGATCATGCTCATTCCGGTCACGGTCATGCCGATCCTGTTCCGGATGCTGGACGACATTCCGGAGGGCAGCCCGGACCATGCGGCGCCATCGATCGCCCTCGTCACGATTCTGGCTATTGTCGGCATTTCGTTGAAGGGAACGGCCATGCTCCGGCAGTGGGCGCCGATAATCGGTGTCGTCGCCGGTACGGCGGTAGCGGCATTCTTCGGACTCTACGACCTGGACCGTATCGCCGCGGCATCCTGGATCGGGCTGCCGAGTGCCGGAATGCCGGGCCTGGATCTGGAATTCGGACCCGTCTTCTGGGCCTTGCTTCCGGCGTTCCTGCTGACCGCCGTGATCGGCACGATCCGGGCGATCAGCAGCAGCGCCGCGCTCCAACAGGTTTCCTGGCGCCGGAAACGGCCGATGGATTTCCGCGCGGTGCAAGGCACGGTCACCGTTGACGGGGTAAACAACCTGTTGTGCGGTCTCGCGGGAACCGTCCCGAACACGACCAATGCGGTCGCCGCCCCTCTCATCGAGATCACCGGGGTCGCAGCGCGGGTCGTCGGTGTCGCCACGGGGGCAATCTTCCTTGTGCTGGCGTTCCTGCCCAAGGCGCTGGCGGTCGTGCTGGCGATACCGGGCCCGGTCGCCGCCGCCTACTTCTTCGTCCTTCTCGGGATGCTGTTCGTGGTCGGCATCGGAATGGTGATGCAGGACGGCATGGACTACCGGAAGGGCGTGGTGGTCGGGGTTTCCTTCTGGCTTGGAGTCGGTTTCCAGAACGGCGCGATCTACCCCGAGTTGGCATCCGAATTCGCCGGCGGAATTTTTTCGAACGGCATCACCGCCGGCGATTTCATAGCGATCGTCATGACCTGGATCGTGGATTTTTTCCGACCTCGCCCGGTCCGCACGGAAACCGAGTTCGCCATCTCCGCCTTGCCGAAAATCCACGATTTCCTGGCCGGTTTTGCAGCGCGCAACGGCTGGGACGACGCCATGGCGGACCGGCTCGACGCCGCTGGCGAGGAGACGCTGTTGACGCTTCTCGGGCCGGAAGACCGATCCGGCGCGCCCGACCGGGCGCGGCGCCTGCGGCTGTCCGCGTCGAAGGGCGAGGACGGCGCGGTGCTTGAATTCATCGTTGCGCCGAGAGGGGAAAATGTGGAGGAGCGACTCGCCGTGCTCGACGCCCGGGGCGACGAGACGCCGATCGAGCAGGAGGTATCGCTTCGCTTGCTGCGCCACCTGGCTTCGTCGGTGCGCCACCAGCAATACCACGATACGGACATCGTGACCGTCCAGGTAAAATACCCGGCGCCCGAAAGTTACGGAGTAAAGTAGCGGCCGGGCAAACTTCATGTAGACTGCACGTCGAGCATCGGGGGGTGCGGACCGTGAACGAAATCTACAACGCCATCGGGCTACAGACCGATACGGTCGACTGCAAGTTCCGGGTCGGAGATGCGCCGGACTACGAGCGCAACCTGCGCCATCTCGATCACATGATCGACATGGCGGTCCTCCATTCGATGGAATACCGCCCGCGACTGCTGGCCCTTTGCGAAGGCGCGATCCAAGGATTCCCCGACGAGTATCACGACTGGGAATCGGCGGACTACGCGCGCAGCGGCGCCATCGACATCCCCGGCCCGGTCACCGACCGCCTGGCGGAAAGGGCGGTCAAGTGGAATCTCTACCTGATCGGCCAGGCCAAGGCGCGCATGGCGGAGTTTCCCGACCGCTTCTTCAACACCGCCTTCATCATCGATCCCGCCGGCGAGATCGTTTACCTCCATCGCAAGAACGTCGTGTTCACCATCGAGCACACGACGACGCCCCACGATGTCTGGGACCAGTGGGTGGCGATGTTCGGCGACGGGCTCGACGCCTTCTTCCCGGTCGCCCACACGCCGATCGGCAATATCGGCTGCCTGATCTGCATGGAGGGCAACTATCCGGAACTGGCGCGCGGCCTGATGATGAACGGCGCCGAGATCGTCTACCGGCCGAGTTCCATCGAGAACAAGATCTCGACCGGCGTCTGGCAGATCCAGAACCAGGCGCGGGCGCTGGACAACAACTGCTACGTCATCGCGCCCAATACCGGCTACCACACCGTCGATGCGGCCGGCACCCGCGGCTTCGTGACCGGCGGCCACCCGATGATCGTCGACTATCGCGGCCAGATCGCGCACGAGATCCGGACCCAGGGCGACGCCTTCGTCGCCGCGCCGATCAATATCGAGGGGTTGCGTCAGCACAGGGCCAACGCGCGCCAGAACAACTGGGCGCCGCACATGAAGACCGAGCTCTACCGGCTGGTCTACGACAAGGCGGTGTGGCCGAAGAACCTGGCCGCGCACCGGCCGCCGCAGCGCCGCGAGGCGACCGACGAAATCTATTTCCAGACCATCCGGCGCCTGCAGGAAGCCGGCGTCCAGGTGCCGCCGGCGGCGGTTTCGGGCCGGACGGATACCGGCGGCGCAGCGGCCGGGTCGTCGCTCCGCGAGCACATTCTCGGGCGGGTTTCCGAGATGGGAGAAGGCGAACGGCCCGTGCCGCCGGTTCCGAAGCTGCGGGTGGTGGGCAACGACGAAGAGGCCGGTGGGCCGAAGGAAACCGCGATCGTCCCCGATCAGGCTGCGGAATAAGAGATTTCGCGAAGAGGCCGCCGGTCGGCGGCAGCCCGGATCACCGGCCGAGGGCCGGTATGCCGAGCAGGTTCGAAACCAGCGACACCTGTTCCAGCGCCCATTTCATTTCCTGCTTCTCGAACCCGTTGAGTTCCGACGGCGCGACCTTGTTGGACAGCGCCACGCCGGCGTCGATATCGCGCAACTGCTGTCCGAGAATGAGGTTCAGCAGGAGACGGTGTGCCTCGACCAGGTTGTCGACGTCTTTTCCCGACACAGTCTCGAGCCCGCGCGCCGCGGCAAGCCGCTTCGGCGTCGTGCGGGCTTCGACGCCGTGCATCAGCGCAATCACCCGGGCCGCCGAGAAGATCGGCATGATCCCGCCGATCTTGAGGTCGACCCGGCCGGCATCCGTCCTGAAGCGTCCGAACATGCCGAGCGGCGTGTCGAAATTTCCGGCGGCGAGGGCGAGGAACTTGTGAAAATTCGTCGCCTGCCGGGCCAGTGCGAGCGCTTCGGCGCGCAGGTCGTCCGCCATGCCGGTTGCGCCGAGCACCGCCTGGGCGTCGAAGAAGATATCGCAGTTGAGCAGGTCCTCGGCGCGCGACCGCCCGATCCAGGACCGGACGGTTTCCCGCCAGACGCCGAGCGGCTTACGCCAGGCGGCATTGGAAGCCATGATGCCGCCGGGACAGTAGATCACGCCGGTCTCGTTGAGGATGTCGGCGGTCCGCCGGCCCAGTTGCTCGAACCATCCGTCGGCGCCGTCCGGGGCGTCGTCGGCATAGATGAGCGCGTTGTCCTGATCCATCGCGAGCAGACTCTCGCCGCGGCCGCCGGAGCCGAGCACGAGCAGGGCGTAGGGCGCCGGCGCTTCGCCCAGACCGGCTTCGGTCATTTCCGCTTCCGCCAGCTCGCATGACCGTGCGGTCAGGGCCCGCAATTCGCGCGAGATCATCGAGGCGATGTTCCGCGCGTCGACCTCCTCGAACACCAGGGCGCGGGCGACGGCCGTGAGCTGCGACCAGACCCGGCCCAGTTCGAAGCGCGACCGGGCCGATTCGATGCTGTCGCCCAGGGCGACCGCGTCGCCGGCCCGCTGGCGCAGCAGGTCCCGCGCGCTCAAGGCGCCGCACAGCGCGCCGCCTTCGTCCACGACGCCGAGATGGCGGAATCCGCCGGCCGACATCCGGGCGATCGCCCGGTAGACGAATTCATCCTTGTGGATCGTCACCAGCGGGCGCTGGCCGAGATTGCCGACCGGCGCGTCGAGCGCCGCCGGACCGTCCCGGTCGATCGCGCGCAAGATGTCCCGCTCGGTCACGATTCCGTCCCCGGGTCCGTCCCCGCTTTCGTCCCCGAATCCGTCCCCGAATCCGTCCCCGAATCCGTTCGGGCCGCCGGCGGTTTCCGGCGGCAGGAACAGGGAACTGACCTTGCTTTCCATCATCGCGGCGAGCGCCGCCCTGACCGTCCGGCCGTTATCGACCGTGAGCGGCGGTGTCTTCATCAGGTCGGCGACGCGGTGGCGGTAGGCGAAGCTGTCGATCCGGACGTATTCGGCGATCCGGCTGCCGTCGCGCGCGTCGCCGCTCTGTCCCATGTCGTGCCAGCCGGATTGCGCTTCTTCCGTCATCCGGGCCGAGAGCGCGCGCACGGCTCGCTCCGCCTGGGCCAGCGTCACGATCCCCTTTTCCCGCAGTTTCGGGACGACCGCGCGGTAGATTTCCGCGGCGGCCCGGGCATCGCCCAGGGCGCGGTGCCGCCCGGACAGCTCCACGCCCAGCCAGCCCGCCGCCGTTTCGAGCGACTTCTCCGGCAGGGCAGGCGCCACCAGATCGACCAGATGGCCGACGTCGAGGGTCCGCGGCGGCTGCCACGGCAGGCCGTGGCGTTCGTGCTCGGCCCTGAACACCGCCAGGTCGAAGCCGATGGAATAGCCGATCACGACCGCCGGCCCGGCCCACGCCGCGAATTCGGCCATTCGCTCCGGAAAAGGCGGCGCGCCCGCGACATCGGAATCCGTGATGCCGTGGATTTCGATCGAGGCACCCGAGATCGGGATGCCGGGATCGACCAGTTCGGAATAGACCCTCTGCTCACCCGGTGCGCAGGTTTCCAGGCGAACCGCGCCGATTTCGACGATCCGGACCTTCTCGACGTCGAGGCCGGTGGTTTCGGTATCGATGGCGACGGCCGGCATGCTGGCAAGCGGTATGCCGGAAAGTCCACCCGATGTGGGCCGAAAGCTCATATGCGGCCTCGAACGCTATGAACCGGAAGCGCTCCGCCAATCGGACGCAATGCTGTCGGGAACGACACGATCCTGGAAGGAAGCGCGAACCTCGCGCCACTTGTTGCCGATGGACGTGGCAACGATCTTTCGGTCGAGTCGCTTGAACTCGTCGACAACAGGCGCAAAGCGCGGCAGGTCGACGGGGCTGAGGGAAAAGGCGGCGGCGCCGACTGCCGCCGCGGACCAGTCGGTCTCGCGCAACCGCTGCTCGAACCGTTCGCGGGCATCGGCCGGGACCTTTGCCGGTTCGATGTCGACCAGACCGCCCCGCATGCCCTTGTCGAAGCACAGCCGGGCGATGGCCTGGGCCTCCTGCGGCGCCAGGCGCGCCGACTCCGCCACGATGGCAACAACATGAACCGTGAGGTCGGACAGGCAGGAGACAAACACTTTTACCGACGAATCCTGAATTGCCTGAGCAAATACTTCGTCAGTAAAGTATTCACGAAATTGTGTCCCCATACGAGCCTTCAAATATCCGAACAGCGTCGTCTGCGCAACGAATGAGGCTCTGGTCCTCGCAAATAAGCACAAATTCTCGACTGAATCTATCGGTGTCCGGTCGAATCGTTCGGCGATACTCTTGAATGGGCCGGGCAGTCTTGCAAGCAGGGTAAGGAGCATTGGGTGTACTTAAATGGATGTGAAATAACAGTAAGTCACGGTACCTTGACACATTTCGGCCTCACCGTTTAAGTTTCCCACTCCGTGTGCCCGGTCCTTCGGAAACCGGAACTGCTCGCGGAAACGTGCTCGAAAAAACTCAAAGGACGGTGCCGCATGTCCGATTCGTCAGGCCAGCGGACGCGCCATTGGGGGAGGACCAGAAACCTTACGATCCTCGTACTGGTGATCTGGTTCGTCTTCTCCCTGCTGGTGCACTGGTTCGCTAAGAGCCTAAACGGGGTTTCCTTTATCGGCTTCCCGCTAGGCTACTACCTTGCAGTCCAGGGCTCGCTGATCATTTTCGTGCTGCTGATCTTCTATCAGAACTGGCAGCAGGACAAGATCGACAACGAGGCCGGTCTCTCCGGCGATGAAACCGAGGGTTAGGGGGAGATCGCCATGTTCAAAGGGAACTTCATCGAGAATCTGCCGAAAATCTACGGCATGTATACCGGCGGATTCATCGTCTTCATCATCCTGATGGCGATCCTGGAGCAGGCGGGCCTGGGCGCCGACACCATCGGCATCCTGTTCGTCATCTTCACGGTCGTGATCTACGCGGCGATCGGCTGGCTCTCGCGCACCATGCAGGTGTCGGCCTACTATGTCGCCGGGCGCGAAGTGCCGCCCGTGTTCAACGGCATGGCGACGGCGGCGGACTGGATGTCCGGCGCGTCCTTCGTCGCGCTGGCCGGCGGCATCTACTTCGGCGGACACGGCTACCTCGCCTTCGTCGTCGGCTGGACCGGCGGCTATGTGCTGGTGAACGCGCTGCTCGCCCCGTATCTGCGCAAGTTCGGCTGTTACACGGTGCCCGACTTCATCGGCACCCGTTACGGCGGCAACACGGCGCGGTTCGTGGCCGTGATCATCCTCGTGATCACGTCCTTCACCTATGTGACGGCGCAGATCAACGCCACCGGAACGATCGCGGCGCGCGCGCTGCATATCCCGTTCGAGGTCGGCGTCTGGTTCGGCCTCCTGGGCATCCTGCTCTGCTCGATGCTCGGCGGCATGCGCGCGGTGACCTGGACGCAGGTGGCGCAGTATATCGTGCTGATCATCGCCTACCTGGTGCCGGTCATCTGGATGTCCAACGCCCAGGGCTTCGGCATCATTCCGCACTTCACCTACGGCGAGGCCGTGGCGCGAATTACGGAACTGGAGCCGACGCTGAATGTCGGCGCCGCGGCGGTCGAGAAGGTGCCGGGAGTGAGAATCCTCACCAACCTGCACAACGCGCCCGGTGACGCTGCGCACAGCTGGCAATTCGTGACCCTGGCGCTCTGCATGATGGCCGGCACGGCATCGCTGCCGCACATCCTGATGCGCTACTTCACGACGCCGACCGTTCGCGCGGCCCGGCGTTCCGTGTCGTTCTCGCTGTTCTTCATCTTCCTGCTGTACTTCACGGCGCCGGCCCTGGCCACGCTGACCAAGCTGCAGCTGTTCGATCCGAACCTCGCGACCAGCATCATCGGCAAGTCCGTTGCGGATGTGAGCAATCTCGAATGGGTCAAGAACTGGGTCGACGTGAAGATGCTGGCGATAACGGATGGCAACAAGGACGGCATCCTGCAGGTCAACGAGTTCTTCATGCGGCCCGACATCGTCGTGCTGGCCACGCCGGAAATCGCCGGTCTGCCGTATGTGATCTCAGGCCTGGTTGCGGCCGGCGGCATGGCGGCCGCCATGTCGACGGCTGACGGGCTGCTGCTCGCCATCGCCAACGCGCTGAGCCACGATCTGTACTACAAGATCATCGATCCGAAGGCCGACACAGCGCGGCGTCTGATCGTTGCCCGCGTGTTGCTGATCGTGATCGGTGCCCTCGGTGCAGCGGTCGCCAGTTTGCAGCTCACCGGCATCCTGGGAGCGGTCGCCTGGGCCTTCTGCTTCGCCTGCTCGGGCCTGTTCTTCCCGCTCGTCCTCGGCGTGTGGTGGAAACGGGCCACGACGGCCGGCGCGATTGCGGGCATGGTCCTCGGTTTCGGGGCCGGTTCGGTCTACCTGTGGTGGACCTACACGACCGGTCAGCAGCTGTTCGACCTGAACCATCTCCGGTTCGGCATCATCGGCATGCCGGTCAGCCTGGTGGCGATGGTCGTCGTCAGCCTGGTGACCCCGGCGCCGAGCGAAGAAGTCCAGAAGATGGTGGACGAAACCCGCGATCCCAGCGGGGCCGCGATCCTCGAAGCTTCGCACTGACACCAACCGGACTTTCACTTCCCCCGGGGGCGGAACGCAGTTCCGCCCCCGGTTTCTTTTTGGCTGCGGGCGAAACGCAGTTCCGCCCGCGATTTCATTTTGGCTGCGGGCGGATGCTTGTCCCGTCCCGGAATTCTTTTATGCTGCCGGCGCGACGGGAAACGAGAGGCGCAACATGACCGCAGGAATCCCGGTCTGGGCGGTGGGCCTGGACTATATCCTGGGCGCGATCATGTGGACCCTGATCGGCCGTTTCGGCATGAACATCTTCCTGCCGACGAATTCGCCTTTCTTCTTCATGAAGGCGTTCGTGATGATCACGAACCCGTTCCTCCGGCTGTTCAAGCCGATCACGCCGGGCTTCCTGATCGAGCCGATGGTCCCGCTCTACGTCGCCTGGTTCTTCTACATGATCCGCTTCTATCTGATGCCGTGGCTGCTGGGCTATTCGGTCCTGGGCATGCTGTCCTTCCCGCTGGAGGACGATTTCGCCGCCTGGCTCTACACCACCTTCGGGCCGCTGCTGCCGTAGCCCGATCGAAAGGCGCTTCGGCACAGGGGGTGATGCGGTTGGGTTCTGGGCCGTCCCTGTGGTTGAATGCGCCGACACCGTTCCCGGAGACCTGCCATGTCCTCTTCCCCGCCCGAAGCGCCCAAGGGCGATGACGCGCGCGCCGCCTACGCCTACGAAGCGCTTGTCGCCGGGCTGACCCGGTATCTGCGCCTGCGTACGACGCCCATCGGCATGAAACTGTTCGAAACGGTCGAGGCCATGGAGGCGGTGCCGCGCATCCGGCGGCCGAAAGGGACGATCCACACCACCGACCAGATCGTCGCCCAGGCCTGCCGCCTCGGCTGGACCGTCGGCATAACCCAGGAGGATCTGGTCGGCGCCCAGTGCGGCGCGGTCATCGGCCTGCACCCGCAGAATCCGGAATGGCTCTCCGGCGAGCATATGGCCGGGGTGTGGTTCGAAACGGCGGCCGATGCCGCTGTCCATCAGGAAGCGATGGATGTCGTTCCCTACGGGACATACGCCGCCATGGCGGTTTCGCCGCTCGTCGCCGGCCGGCTCGATCCGCCGGACATCTGCCTGATCTACGCCACGCCGGCTCAGATGATCCTGTTCATCAACGGGCTGCAATGGACCGGCTACAGGAAGCTCGAATGGGGCTGCGTCGGCGAGAGCGCCTGCGCCGACAGCTGGGGCCGGGCGCTCAAGACCGGCGAGCCCAGCCTGTCGATCCCGTGCTTTGCCGAGCGGCGCTACGGCGGCGTGCTGGAGGACGAACTGCTGATGGCGATTCCGCCGTCCTACCTGCCGGGCGTCATCGACGGTCTGGCTGCCCTGTCGAAGAACGGCCTGCGCTACCCGATCCCGCAATACGGCATCCAGGGCGACGCCCGGGCCGGTCTGGCGGCCAGCTACGGATGATCGCGCCGGCGCGCCCGTAACGGGACCGGCACGACGGCCGACGCCAGAGCCGCGAGGATCAGCAATCCGGCGATGACTTCCCGGGTGAGTACCGGATCGCCGAGCCAGAGCCATCCGACAAGCAGTGCGACGACCAGTTCGAAGGCGCCGGCGATCGCCGTCAGGCCGGCGCCGGCATGGCGGGAACCCGCGGTGTAAAGCAACTGCGGAATCACGGTGGTCGCTGCGGCGAACACGATCAGGATAGCGGTCGCCTGCGGCGCCGCGGGCAGCAGCGGCCCGGCGTCGAACAGCAGGAAACCCGGCGCGAGGCCTGCCAGCGCACCGGTCAGGCCTATGCTGGCGCGCGGCAGGAGGGGGATCGGCGTCAGCGTGCGCGACAGGGCAACGATCAGAATCGCGAAGCCGACCGGTGCGGCGAAGGCCAGCAGGAAGATTTCCGCCTGTCCGCCGCTCAGCGTTCCGGCAGGCACGACGACAACCGCGGCGCCGACGATCATCAACGAGGCGGCGACCGCCCGGCGGCGGATGCGTTCGCCGAACAGGACACGGTCGAGCAGGATCGTGAACAACGGGTAGGTGAAATAGATCACCGAGACCGTCGCGACGCTGAGATGGCGCAGGGCGGTGAAATAGGCGACCATGCCGAGCGCGGCGATCGCGCCCACCGCCAGGCCCACGAAGGCGAGCCGGCCGTGCGCGAAGGCGCGCGGCAGGAACGGCGACAGGACCAGCACCGGAATCACGAAACGCCACGCCGTCGTTGTGAGCGGCGACAGGCCATTGTCGGCGGCGAACTGCCCGAGGGCGGGACCCAGACCGAAGCACGCCGAGGCGACCAGCACCAGGGCGAAGCCGATCCTGTAGTCCGGTTCGGGCATTTTCCCACTCATGGCGCCGCCCTATCATCGAAACGGCGCCGGAAAAAGGGCCGGGCCGCCTGTCGCGACCCGGCGCAGCGGCAGCGGCGCCCGGAGAGAAATGCCTGAAAGAAATGCCCGGAAAGAAATGCAGCACGACCGGGCGGGAAAACCTATAATCGTCTTCGGCTTCCGGCGGCCTCTCCCGTTGCCGCGGCCGGAAAGGGACGCTATCGGCGATGACGGCCGGGGACAGGGGGCATGGCCAGGCTTCTCGGATATCTGACCGCCGGGCTTCTGGCCGTGTCGATCGTCGGCGCCGTCGCGATTTACGGCCTGGACGAAGCCGGCAGGATCGAGGCCGGACTCCAGCGTGCTGCCGGAATGAAACTGGCTGCGACCGGGCCGGTATGGGCCTCCGTCGAGGTTCGCGGGCGCGACGCCGTTCTGACGGGGGAAGCGCTGTTACCGGCGGAGCGCAGGCAGGGCGCGGAAAGGGCCGCCAGCGCCCTCGACGCCATTCCCGGAATTCGCGAGGTGCGCGACAACACGACGGCGCGCTTCAAATCCCCGGCCGAAATCGAAACGAAGCTCGGCGCCCTCTGCGCCCGGGCTGTGTCGGATCTGCGGGCAACCTGGTTGAAATGCGCGGTCAGGCAACGAACGGTGACGCTGAGCGGCACCACCGTAACGCATTCGGCGCGCCGGGAAGTCGTCGAAAAGGTCTTCAGCGCCGTGGAGCGACTGGGCGCCCGCGAAATCGTCCGCGACACAACGCAGGCCTACTACAACACCGCCGAAGAAATGCGAAAGGCGTTCGACGACGCCTGCAACGCGGCAATCGCGGACTTCATGCTCAACTGGCTGCAATGCAGGTCCGAGGACCGGCGCTTCGTCCTGTCCGGCGCTGCCCCGGTCGAAGCGGAGCGCCATACCCGAGTCGCCGCGGCGCGGGCTGTACTCGAAGCGGTCGAGGGCGTTGAGAGCGTCGCCGATGAAACGACCGTGCTGCCGGCCCTTGCGTCCGCCGAGGCCTGCCGCAACGCCTTCGACGGATTGACGGAGGGCAAGCCGGTCCGGTTCGCCGCCGGCACGGCGACGGTCGGGCCCGAAAGCGAAGCGCTGCTGGATGCGCTCTCGGTCGCGGCGAAGCGCTGCATCGGCGCAAAGATTGAGGTTCAGGGCCACACGAACGCTTCCGGCGACGCGAACCGCGACCGGAAACTGAGCGAGGCAAGAGCCGCAGCGGTGGCCGACTATATGACCGGCCTCGGCGTTCCTGCCGGCCGGATCGCAGCCCGCGGCTACGGCAGCGCGCACCTTCGCGCCGCCAACGGTACGGCGGAAAGCAAGGCATTGAACCGGCGGGTCGAATTCGAGATCTCGGAATAGCCCGAAGAGCCGGGACTCCGGCGCCCGCCCGCTTCCGGCGCCAACCGGGGAGAACATCATGGGGTACCTGATCGGCGAAATCTGGCTTTGGCTGGCCATCGCCTACATAATCGGCCTGGCAGCCGGCTGGCTGATCTGGAGGCTTCACCGGCGAAAGACGCAAAGCCGTATCGACGATCTCGAGCGCCAGGTTTCCACAGCAAAGGCCGAGGCCCTCGAGAGCGAGGCCGAACGGTCGGAACTGGCCGCAGCCGCGGTCGCCGCCGAGGCCGAGATTGCCCGGCTGAACGCCCGGATATCCGAACTGATGGAAGACAGCGACGGGGAGAGCGGGAACTGAGGAACCGCCCCGAACCGACGCTGCCGACAGCGCCGCGCAGGTCATGACTGTGGTGAGAAATCCGGGCTAAGCCCGGTCGAAACGGTAGGCGTGGTTAAGCGGCCCGTTTCCGGCGCCGTAGCCGGGCGCCGCCAGGATCGCGCCGCGCACATACTCCCGCGCCCGCGCCACCGCCGGCTCCAGTTTCAGGCCCTGCGCCAGCCCGGCCGCGACGGCAGAGGCCAGCGTGCAGCCCGTTCCGTGGGTGTGCCTGGTATCGATCTTCGCAGCGGTCCAACGGACCGGTCCTGCACCGCCGGACGCCAGCAGATCGAGGACGGTGTCGCCTTCGAGATGGCCGCCCTTGAGCAAGGCCGCGCGCGGACCGAATCCCAGCAACGCTTCTGCGGCGTCCGCCATGCCGTCCGCATCGGAAATATCCCGGCCGAGCAGCACGCCGGCCTCGGGCAAATTCGGCGTCACGACAGTTGCCAGGGGCAACAGCATATCGCGCAGGGTGGCGATCGCCTGGGGCTCTAACAACGGCGCGCCCCCTTTGGCGACCATGACCGGATCGACCACCAGCGGCGTTTCGGGCGCGAGGTCCCGGATCGCGCCGGCTACCGCCTCGATCACCGGGCTGCTGTGCAGCATGCCGGTCTTGATCGCATCGACGCCGAGGTCGTCCATCACAACCTCGATCTGCTGCCGGATAAAGGCCGGTTCGATCCCGACGACGCCGTGGACGCCCAGCGTGTTCTGGGCCGTAAGCGCGGTCACGGCTGTCATGGCAAAGCCGCCGAGCGCAGTGACCGTCTTGATGTCGGCCTGGATTCCCGCGCCGCCTCCGGAATCCGATCCGGCGACGATCAGGACACGGCCTTTCACCGGACCGCCGCCTCGATGGAGGCGCAGACGGACTCGACGACCGCGGCGACCAGGCTTGCGTCGTCGCCTTCGGCCATGACGCGGATCACCGGTTCGGTGCCGGACTTGCGGATGACAAGGCGCCCGCCGTCGCCCAGTTGGGTCTGCCCGTCGGCGATCGCCTGCTTTACCGGGCTGGCGTCCAGCGGGGTCGCCCCGTCGCCGGCTTGGTAGCGTACGTTCCTGAGCAACTGGGGCGCAGGCTCGAACAGATGCATGACGTCGCTCGCCGGCTTGCCGGTGCGGACCAGTTCCGCCAGCACCTGGAGCGCCGTCACCAGGCCGTCGCCGGTGGCGATATAGTCGCTGAGCACGATATGGCCGGATTGCTCGCCGCCGACGTTGATGCCGTGCTTGCGCATGTCCTCGACCACATACCGGTCGCCGACCCGGGCGCGGACCAGGGCCAGATCCATGCCCCGGAGATAACGCTCCAGACCGAGGTTCGACATCACGGTGGAGACGACGCCCCCGCCCCGCAGTTTGCCGGCGCGGCGCCAGGCGCGGGCGATCAGGGCCATGATCTGGTCGCCGTCGACGATCCGCCCGGTCTCGTCGACCATGCGGACCCGGTCGCCGTCGCCGTCCAGCGCGATCCCGACATGGGCGTTGTGGGCCACGACCGCCGTGGCCAGGGTTTCCGGCGCTGTCGCACCGCAGTCCCGGTTGATGTTGAAGCCGTCGGGCGAAACGGCGACCGGCACGACCTCGGCGCCCAGTTCGAACAGCACGGTCGGGGCAACCCGGTAGGCGGCGCCGTTGGCGCAATCGACCGCGACCTTGAGGCCGTCGAGGCGCAGCTCCGCCGGGAACGTGGCCTTGGCGAACTCCATATAGCGGCCGGGCGCATCGTCGAGCCGCTGGGCGCGGCCGAGATCGCGCGGGCCGGCGAGCGCCTGCTCGGCCGTCCCCGATCCCATCCGCCGCTCGATCTCCAGTTCTATGTCGTCGGAAAGCTTGTTGCCGTCCGGCCCGAACAGCTTGATACCGTTATCCTGAAAGGCGTTGTGCGACGCCGAGATCATCACCCCGAGATCCGCGCGCAGGGACGGGGTCAGCATGGCGATCGCGGGCGTCGGCATCGGGCCGACCAGGATGACGTCCATCCCCATGGAGATGAAACCGGCGGTGAGCGCCGGCTCGAGCAGGTAGCCGGAGAGCCGCGTATCCTTGCCGATCACCACCCGGTGACGGTGCGCGCCGCGGCGGAAATAGTCGCCGGCCGCCGCCGCCAGCGCCAGCGCCGTCGTCGCGGTCATCGGCTCGCGGTTGGCGATGCCGCGTATGCCGTCCGTGCCGAAAAGTTTGCGGCTCATGCTCCGGTTCTGCCTTCCGGTTCCGCCCCGGTCCCGCTCCATTCCGGGCGATTCGGTCGGAGTCCTATACGATTGCGGCGTTTTCGGCCATGCCGGGACTCGATCCTTCCGCGGGCCGCGGCATGGCAAACCCGGCGATGCGCAACGCCACCCGGGTCTCTGCAACATCGTGTACACGCAGGATCGCGGCGCCTTTCTGCGCCGCCAGAACCGCCGCCGCCGTGGACGCTGCCAGCCGGACACCCGACGGCGCCGTCAGCGCTGCCAGCTTACGCGAGGCGCCGATGCAGACCGGATAGCCAAGGGCCGTCAGCCTGTCCAGATCGTGCAGCAGGGCGAGATTGTGCCGGTGCGACTTGCCGAAACCGAGGCCCGGATCGATGGCGATCTGCGATTTCATCAGGCCGGCGGCCACGAAGCGCTCGGCCTGCTCTCCCAGCGCGTCGGCGACTTCCGCAACGACGTCGCCATAGCGCGGATCGTCGTTCATCGTCGCCGGATCGCCTTTCATATGCATCAGGATGACCGGCGCCCCGCTGCGCCGGACCGTTTCGAAGCTGTCCGGATCGTGGGTGAGCGCGCTGACATCGTTGACGACCGCCGCGCCGGCACCGAGCGCGGCCCGCATGACGGCAGCGTTGCGGGTATCGATCGAAACCGTCCGGCCGTCCGCCGCAAGGCGGCGCAGGGCGGGCATGACCCGGTCGAGTTCGATCTCCGGCGCAACCGGGGTCGCGCCGGGCCGGGTCGATTCGCCGCCGATGTCGATGAAGTCCGCGCCGGCGGCGAGCAGCCGTTCGGCGTGGGCCAGCGCCGCATCGGGGGTCTCGTGGAGGCCGCCGTCCGAGAAACTGTCCGGCGTGGGATTGAGAATGCCCATCAGGGCCGGGCGGCCGGCGGGCAGCAGGTCAGGCCATCGGCGGGTCGGGGAAGCGGAAGACAAGGCGACATCTCGGCGGGAAAACGAACGGGCGGGATGTTGGCCTTCGGGGCCGGGAAGGCAACAGGGGACAACAGGTCAGGGCGGCGCGTTCCGGCCCGTACCGGAGGACGCGCCTCAGAACCGGTCCGACCGATAGGGCGTCAGGTCGACCCTCGGTTCGCGGCCGCAGGCCAGGTCGGCTACCAGCAGGCCGGTAATCGCGCCCATGGTCAGGCCGAGTTGGCCGTGGCCGAAGGCGAAGAACGTGTTGGGATGTCGGCGCGATTGCTCGATAACCGGCAGGCTGTCCGGAATCATCGGCCGGTGGCCCATCCAGGGCCGGGTCTCCGCGCCCTTGAGGCCCGGCAGCATGTCCTGCGCCAGGGGCAGCAGCATTTCGGCGCGTTCGTAGTTCGGCGCGGCCTCGAGGCTCGCCAGTTCCACCATTCCGGCAAGGCGCAGGCCGCCGGACATGGGCGTCACGGCGAAATGGCGTTTGCCGTCCAGCACCGGCCCGTTGATCCGTACGGTCTCGTCCAGCAGCATCAGATGATAGCCGCGGGCGGATTCGAGCGGCACCGAAATGCCCAGGTCCCGGGCGAATTTCTTCGAGAAGACACCGGCGGCGAGAACCAGCCGCTCGACGGGGATCGTTTCCGATGCCGTGCGCAGGCCGCTCGGCCCGGCAGGGCCGATCTCGATGCCGGTGACCTCCGCCTTCCGGAATACACCGCCCATCCTGCCGAACGCTTCGGCGAGCCGCTCGGTCAGGTGCTTCGGATCGACGGTATAGAAGCAGTCCGGCAGATGGAATCCGTGGGTGTAGTCCCGGTTCAGCGCCGGCTCCATCTGGCGCAGTTCGTCGGCGTTCACCGTGTCCACCCGAACGCCGTGGCGGCGAAACATGTCCATTTCCCAGCCGGCGGCCCGGGCGTCCGCCGCACCGCGGTAGACGAACAGCAGCCCCTTGTAGCGCAACATGTCCTCGGCGCCGGCCGCCCTGACCAGCTCGCGATAGGCGTCGCCGACATGATCCAGCAGGCGCATCTGGTCGCGGGCATTGGCCTCGGTCCGGCGCGCCGACGACTCCCGCACGAAGCGCCACAGCCAGGGGATCAGCCGGGGCAGGTAGCGCCAGCGGATGACCAGCGAGCCCTTCGGATCGAGCAGCATGGCGGGCACCTGGCGCAGCATGCCGGGTGTCGCCATCGGCATCGGCGTGCCGGTCTGGATCAAACCGGCATTGCCGCTCGACGTGCCGGCGCCCGGCGTGTCCCGGTCGATCAGGGTGACGCTGAAGCCTTCGCGCTGCAGCGCCAGTGCGCAACAGGTGCCGACGATGCCGGCCCCGAGGACTGTGACTGCGCCCCGGTCGCCCCCCCGGCCGGCTTCGTTCGCGTCGCTAGTCGGCAAGGGCGATGCACTCGATCTCGATATCGAAATCCAGCGGCCAGGACGCGACGGTGACGAAGCTGCGCGCCGGCGGATCCTTCGGGAAATAGGTCTTGTAGATTTCGTTGAAGCGCTTGAAATGGGCGGCGTTGACGGAAAAGACCGTCACCTTCACCACCTGCTCCATCGAGGAGCCGGCGCATTCCAGGCAGTATTTCACCGCCTCCAGGCAGGCGCGCGTCTGGGTCTCCAGATCGCCCTTGACCAGGTCGCCGGTCTTGATGTCGAACGGCGGCTGGCCGGAGACGAAGACGAAGCCGTTCGCCTTCACGACCGGCGACAGGGGGACGTTGTTCTTGCGCAGGCCTTCGGAGAGGCCGGGAACCTCGGGAATTTCTTTCGTCATGGTGCGCTCCTTGACTGGTTCAGAGGGATTTCGGAAACCGCATGATGTATAGCAATGCGAGACCCCGCTACGAGGAAATTCAGCGGGCCTGCTTGACACAACAATATTGTTGTTCTACATATGCTTCCTGAGTTTGACGAAAATGGCCAGTTGCCTCCGGGCGTCCACCGGGCAACATGGAGTGAGTTTGTTGAGCGGTATGCGACAACGAACCACCGGCGCAAACTCCTGGAAGGCATGGAGCGCCTGATCGAACATCTGAAATCGATCAAATGCACTGCGCTTTATGTGAACGGGAGCTTTGTGACAAGCAAGGAAAGGCCAAATGACTATGACGCCTGCTGGAATGTCCGGGGCGTCAAGTTTGAATTAATCGATCCCGTGTTGCTTGGTGCCGATGACGATGGCAAGCAAGCCATGCTTGAGAAATATGGAGGCGACATCCGTCCGGACCAATTTTCGCCGGTTGAACTTGACGGAACCTATCTGGATTTTTTCCAGATCGACCGGGACGGGAACCCCAAAGGAATCGTTGAACTCTCGCTCGTGGAGATCGAACCGTGATCAAGAACGACCGACAATTGGCGGTCGCTGAACGTCAGCGCGAAAAGCTGCGCGATGCTTCGGCGAGACCGGCGCCTGCGGACTCCGATGGACGACTGGTCGAGGCGCACCGGCGGGCGCTCGAAGCGGACATAGCCAAGCTGGATGCCGAAATCTCCGCATACCAGGTCGCTCGAAGCGGTATTGCAGACCTGGCTGCGTTAGGTGCAGTCGACGGTTTCGGAAAAGAACTGGTTCTCGCGCGAATCGCTGCCGGGCTGACGCAAAAGGAGCTTGCGGCCAGGCTTTCGAAGAAGACGCAGCAGGTTCAGCGGTATGAACAAAACTTGTATGCGTCTGCAAGTTTGAAGACTCTCACTCAAGTGGCGCATCTGTTCGTCGATGTGCTTCAAGAGCGGACGAAGACGGCCATCGGCCGCTAGATACTCGCAGACCGCCGCGGCTTCAGCTTTGTCTCGCCGATAGCAGCCGCTACGCCGAGCCATGCACCTCGAACAGGCCGGCAGCGCCCATGCCGCCGCCGATGCACATGGTGCAGACGACGTATTTCGCACCCCGGCGCCGGCCCTCGATCAGGGCGTGGCCGACCATGCGCGCGCCCGACATGCCGTAGGGATGGCCGATCGAGATAGCGCCGCCGTCGACATTGTATTTTGCCGGGTCGATGCCGAGCCGCTCGCGGCAGTAGAGCGCCTGGACGGCGAAGGCCTCGTTCAGCTCCCACAGGTCGATGTCGTCGACGCTCAGGCCGTTGCGCTCCAGCAGCTTCGGCACGGCGAAGACCGGGCCGATACCCATCTCGTCGGGATCGCAGCCGGCGACGGCCATGCCCCGGTAGACGCCGAGCGGTTCCAGGCCGCGCTTCGACGCTTCGGACGCTTCCATCAGGACCGCGGCCGACGCGCCGTCGGAAAGCTGCGAGGCGTTGCCGGCGGTGATGTATTTGCCTTCCGCGATCGCCTGGCCGTTGCTGAACACCGGCTGCAGCCCGGCGAGGGTCTCGTAGGTCGTGCCCGGCCGGTTGCCCTCGTCCCTTTCCAGCACGACGTCCCGCTCGGAAATCGCGCCGGTTTCCCTGTCCTTGAATTTCATCGTCGAGGGCAGGGGCACGATCTCGTCGTCCAGCCGGCCGGCCTGCTGCGCCGCGGCCGTGCGCGCCTGGCTCTCGACGGCGTATTCGTCCTGCCGCTCGCGCGATACGCCGTAGCGTTCCGCGACGACTTCGGCGGTCTCCAGCATGGTCATGTAGAGGGCCGGCAGGCGATCGACGATCCACGGATCGTTGGCCCGGTGCATATTCATGCTCGCGTTCTGGACCAGCGAGATGCTTTCCAGGCCGCCGCCGACCGCGACCGTCATGCCGTCGTGGACGATCTCCTTGGCGGCGGTCGCGATCGCCATCATGCCGGACGAACACTGCCGGTCCAGCGACATGGCGGCGACCGTGTTCGGCAGGCCGGCGCGGACCGCGCACTGGCGCGCGGTGTTGCCGCCGGTCGAGCCCTGTTGCAGGGCCGCGCCCATGATCACATCGTCGATCTCCGCCGGATCGACCCCGGCGCGCCCGACCGCGTGGCGAATGGCGTGGCCGCCCAGTTCCTGGGCCTGGGTGTCGTTGAACGCGCCGCGATAGGCCTTGCCGATCGGCGTGCGGGCGGTGGAGACGATGACGGCTTCGCGCATGGCGGGCTCCTGGACATGGCGGCTGCGCCGAACGGGCGCCGGCGCGCTGCCGCAATCCCTACAGGATGCCGGGCGACTGCGGCCATGTGATCGGATGGCGCGGCCGGGCCTGCGATTCGCCCTTGCGACGGGTGCTGCGAACGGGGCCGGGCGCTGCCCGATTTACACAACGGCATTCCCGGCTATGCTGCGCCGGTTTGGGGAGGGCGCATGGCGCAGGCGGAAAATTCCGAGGCGATGATCTCGGTTCGGGGCGTGACGAAGCGGTTCGGCGGCCTGACGGCCGTCGATAACTGTTCGCTGGAGGTCGCCGCCGGGACGATCACCGGCCTGATCGGGCCGAACGGCGCCGGCAAATCGACCCTGTTCAACATCATCGCCGGCGTGTTTCCGCCGACCGGCGGGCAGGTCTTTCTCGACGGCGAGAACGTCACCGGGATGAAGCCGCATCGCCTCTTCGAGCGCGGCCTGGTGCGCACCTTCCAGATCGCCCACGAATACCCCCGGCTGCCAGTGATCGAAAACCTGATGGTCGTCCCGCCGGGCCAGGCCGGCGAACAGCTGGCGACCGCCCTGTTCCGGCCCGGCCGGATCCGCGCCCAAGACGCCGAGGTGCGCCGCCGCGCAGAGGATGTGCTGGATTTCCTGCGCCTGTCGCCGCTCAGATACGAACTGGCGGGCAACCTGTCCGGCGGGCAGAAGAAGCTGCTGGAGTTGGGCCGCACGATGATGACGGATGCCCGCGTCGTCCTGCTCGACGAGGTCGCCGCCGGCATCAACCGGGCCCTGCTGGCCTCGCTCGCCGGCGATATCGAGCGCCTGAACCGCGAGCGCGGCTATACCTTCTTCGTGATCGAGCACGACATGGACCTGATCGGCCGGCTGTGCGACCCGGTGATCGTCATGGCCCAGGGCAGCGTGCTGACCCGGGGCAGCATGGCGGACATCCGCGCCGACCGGCGGGTGATCGAGGCCTATCTCGGCGTGAACGACGAGGAAGCCGCCTGATATGCCCGGCGACATGCTACTGGCGAAGGGCATGACCGGCGGCTACGGCGGCGGCGATATCCTCAAAGGCGTCGACCTGGCGGTGGACGCCGGCGAGATCGTAGCGATCATCGGGCCGAACGGTGCGGGAAAATCCACCGCCATGAAGGCGGTTTTCGGCCTGGTCCGGCTGCGCGAGGGCGAGATCCGCTTCCGGGGCGAGGACATCGGCGCCTGCCAACCCGACGAACTGGTCCGCAAGGGCATGGCCTATGTGCCCCAGGAGCGCAGCATCTTCCCGTCTCTCACGGTGCACGAAAACCTCGAAATGGGCGCCTTCATCCGGCGCGACGATTTCAGCCACGTCATCGACCAGGTCTACACCCTGTTCCCGCCGCTGAAGGACAAGCGCCGCCAGCAGGCCGGCGAACTTTCCGGCGGCCAGCGCCAGATGGTGGCGTTCGGCCGGGCGCTGATGACGGAGCCGGCGCTGCTGCTGCTCGACGAGCCGACCGCCGGCCTGTCGCCGGTCTACATGCGCGAGATTTTCGAGCGCGTGATCGCCGTCAACGAAACCGGAGTCGGCATCCTGATGGTCGAGCAGAACGCCCGCCAGGCGCTGAAGATCGCCCATCGCGGCTATGTGCTGGCAACCGGCGAGAACATCTTTACCGACAGCGGCGATGCGCTGCTCGCCAACCCGGAAGTGGCCGAGAGTTTTCTCGGCGGACACGGCGACCAGGCCAAGCGGGGCGGGGCCGGCGCTTGATAGACTTCGTCAACCAGTATCTGATCCCGGCGCTGGTGCTGGGCAGCATCTACGCCCTGGGCGCAATCGGCGTCTCGATGATCTACGCCATCCTGCGCTTCGCCCATTTCGCCCATGGCGACCTGATGGCGACGGGCGCGTATATCGGCCTGCTCGTCGTCTGGGTGCTCGATGCGACGCCGCTCGCCGAACTCTCGGTCAACGTCCGGCTGCTGATCGGGCTGCCCGCGGCCTTCGCCGGCACCGCAGCGGTCGCCATCCTGATCGACCGCCTGTTCTACAAGCCGTTCCGGCGCGCCCGCTCGATGATCGTCGTGGTGATCGCGTCCTTCGGCGTGGCGCTGATGCTGCGTTCGCTGGTCCAGCTCTTCTTCGGCGTCGACGTGATCAACTACGCCGACGGCATCCAGTTCCCGCTCAAGGAGTTCCAGCCTTTGCGCATCCTGGAGCGCCACATCTATATCGTCGTCGTCACGATCGCCCTGATGCTGGCCCTGCACTGGTTCCTGACCCGGACCCGGACGGGCAAGGCGATGCGCGCGATGAGCGACGATGCCGACCTGGCCCGGGTCTCCGGCATCGACACCGAACGGGTCGTGATCTGGACCTGGATCCTCGGCGCCGGACTGGTCGCGGTGGCGGGCGTCTTCCTCGGCATGGACACGCGGCTGGTGCCGACCATGGGGTGGGACCTGCTGCTGCCGATCTTTGCCGCGGCGATCCTGGGCGGCCTCGGCCAGCCCTATGGCGCGATCGCCGGCGGCCTCATCATCGGCGCGATGGAGGAGCTTTCGACCTATCCGTGGATCGGCGACGGTCCGCTCGTGCCGCCGGACTACAAGACGGCCGTCGCCTTCGCGGTCATGGTGCTGATGCTGATCTTCCGGCCGCGCGGCATTTTCAGGGGAAGGGTGCTGTAGATGGAACTGTACGGCCTTTTCCTGTTCGCCGTCGGTTTCCTGACCATGGCGATGATCTATGCGGTCGCCAGCCTGGGCGTGAACGTCAACTGGGGCTTCACCGGCCTGTTCAACGTCGGCGTGGCCGGCTTTTTCGCGGTCGGGGCCTATTCTTCCGCGGTGCTGACGGCGCCGGAAAGCGTCAACCATATCGGCGGCTTCGGCCTGCCGGTGCCGGTCGGCATCCTCGCCGCCATGGTGCTGGCCGCCCTGGTCGCCTGGCCGATCGGCAGGATCTGCCTGCGCCTGCGTTCCGACTATCTGGCGATCGCCACCATCGGCATCGCCGAAATCCTGCGCCTCAGCTTCCGCAACTACCAGCCGCTGGGCGGCGGCCCGTTCGGCGTCAACAACATCCCGCGGCCGTTCGAAAGCCTGCCCGGACCGTGGGACCAGATCGCCTTCCTGCTGCTGGTGGTCGCCATCGTCGGCGTCATCCTGTTCCTGGTGCAGCGCGCCTGGGCGGCGCCCTGGGGCCGGGTGCTGCGCGCCATCCGCGAGAACGAGGACGCGGCGGAGGCCGCCGGCAAGGATGTCGAGAAATTCCGCCTCCAGGCCTTCATCCTCGGCTCCGCGCTGATGGGCCTGTTCGGCGCCCTGATGGCCCACTACGTCAAGATCATCAGCCCGGAGGGCACCGAGCCCCTGCTCGTCACCTTCCTGCCCTGGGTGATGCTGATCGTCGGCGGTGCGGGCAACAACAAGGGCGCGGTTCTCGGCGCGATCCTGGTCTGGGGCCTGTGGACGATGACCGAACTGCTGACCGGCCGCCTGCCCGACGAATGGGCCCTGCGCGTCGGTTATCTGCGCATCTTCCTGATCGGCCTGCTGCTCCAGGTCGTGCTGCAGAAATTCCCCGGCGGCCTGCTCCCCGAACGCCCGCCCACCGTGCCGCGGGATTGACGGGCCGCATTGCGGAGAATTGCTATCTCGCAGCCGCTACAGGTCGGCGAGCGCCGCCAAAAAGTCCGCCGGCGACAAGATCGGGATACCGCGAAACGGCGTCATGGAGAGGAGGTCGCGGTCTCCGGTTACTAGACAATCCGCCTCTCCGCTGAGGGCGGTTTCGAGCAGCTTGTCGTCATCCGGATCGCGACACCCAAGCGTTGCGCCCGATATCGATACGAATTTCGAAACAGCTTCGATTTGCGACAGCCAAACTGTCCTGAATTCCCGTTCAATATAGCGATCGAACTTCGGCAGCATCAATCGGGTTCGGATCTCGGCGAACGTCTGGGTGGAGAAGAGCAGGAGGCCATCTTCCGACCGCACCGCGTCGATGACCGCACGCGGCGATCCGCGGGAGTGGAGATCTGCGCTGATCAGGACGTTGGAGTCGGCGACGATCCGCTCAGCTTTCATCCGCCAGGAGCGCTTCGAGTCCGATTTCCGTCAGGCCGTTTGCCTCCGCCCGCTCGCCCATAGCGTCCATCGTCGCGGTCAGCCGGTCCCACGCCGCGCCCCGGAGCCGCTCGTATTCCTGTACTGACATGACTATATCGGTCGCCCGGCCATTCCGCGTGACCTGCACCGGCGCGCGCTGCGCCGCGTCGAGCAACCGGCCAAAGCGGTTCCTGGCGTCTCTGGCGGCAAATTCCTTCATGACGGCTACCGATCTTCCGGATTCGTGCGGACGATTGATCCCTTCGGCACTTCCGACAGCCCCGCGATTGTGGCCCCGAAATTGTGGCTCCGCGATGCGAGCGGATTCTCAAGTCCCGATGCAGGCTCCGCAAAACGCGTCGGCTGCGGCCAATCCTGCAACGAGGGCAAGAGATTCGGGTGAAACGCCCATTGTACGGAATCTGATCGCCTGCCCGATTGTGTCAAGATGGGGCTAAGCGAGGTTACGTCGATTTTTCCCGCCGGGAAACGCGGTGCGGCCGATTCGCGGGCCACCTCGCCGGACCTGCGTCGCCCGAAGCGTCTACTCCGCAGCCGCCTTGGAGACGTCGGCGACGGGATTGATCGCCGGCGCGACATAGGGGCTGGCGGTGGTTTCGCCGGCTTTTCCGCCGGCCGGCGGAGTCGCGGTGTAATGGGCCGGGGCCGGTTCGCCGCGCTGCTTGCGCTCCCACGCTTGCGCCGGCGTCTCCAGCAGGGCCGCCGCTGCCAGCGCCGCCTTGCGGTCGACCGTGTGGGGCGTGCCGGCGGCATCGGGCGCCGGCATCATGTTGGCGTGGTAGTAGGCCATCTTCTGCTTGGCCGGATCGACGACGCGGGACGGGTCGATATCCCGCCGGTTGGTGCCGACCCGCGGTTCGACGGCGATATCGTCGATGATCTCGTGGTCGAACCACCATTTCTTGACCGGATTGCGCGTGCCGTTGCCCAGCCAGTCGTCGGCCCAGGTGGCGATCGGCACCATCAGCGGCTTGAGAAACATGGCGTTGACGCCCATCCAGCTCGCCGCGCGCGTCAGGAGCGGCCCGTCGGCGTCGATCACCTTGTTGATCGGGCAGGTCTTCATGCAGCGCCCGCAGGCCGCGCCCTTCATGTTGGTCAGGCGGTAGCGGGTGCAGCGCTCGGCGTCCGGCTTCCACATCTCGTAGCCGTTGAACATCACCTTG
>VXNK01000049.1 GCA_009840595.1 Rhodospirillaceae bacterium
GGCCGGTGGCGGCGGCGACCTGGGCGGCGAGCCGGTCGAGCGCCGCGCGCTGGCCGCTGACATGGACCAGCCATCTGCCGGCGTAGCTACGGACCGCCGCCAGCAGCCGGGCCGCCGCCGCATCGGTCGCCGCGGCGGCCTCGGCCAGCGCGCCCTTTCCGCCGTCCTTCCCGCCGGCCTTTTCGCCCCCCTTACCGTTTTGCGCCGCCGCGGCGACCCGGCGCGCCGCGATCCGGTCGCGCTCGATCCGCAGGATGAGCGCGTTGAGCTTCGCGAGGTCGGCGTCGATGCCGTCGAGGGCGGTGCGCGCCGCCGCCATGCGCGCCCGGGTGCGGGCGTCGTCCGCCGGCAGCGGATCGCCGAGCCCGCGCATCAGGGGCCCGGCCGCCGCGGCATAGTCCCCGGCATGGAGGCCGAGCGAGCGGACGAGGAGCTCCAGCTCGTCGTCCCGGTTGGCGAGCGCGCGCCACACCCGGACATGGGCGTCCGCGACCGCCGTGCCCTCCGGCGCCGGGGTCCGGCCGGACCGGCGGGGGAACCGGCCTTCGGGCGCGGCCGGCGGCGGCGTGCCGAGGCGCGGCGCGCCGGGCGGGTCGGCATGGGGCGTGCGCAGGGACGGCGCCTCGCCGGCGAGGGTGCGGAACAGGGTGCGGTGTTCGGCCGTGCAGCCGGCCAGCGCCGCGGCAACGACTACCGGGGCGAAAACCGGCGCGAGAACCGAAGCGAGCGCCCGGACAGGCGCTGGAAGGGGCGCGCGTCCGGCCCCGTTGGGCGCGGGGTTCGGCGCGGGAGTCGGCACGGGAGTCCGCATGGGTCGCAGCTTGCCTGCAATCGCCCGGCTGAACCAGTCCGATTTCGCGCGAGCCCGGCGGCGCTGCGGGGCGGCGGAACGGCGGCGGAACGGCGGCCGCAATGTCGCGCCCCTTTCCATCGGCGCGGCCAGTGCTTACAAACCATAGCCCGGCTGGATGACCATACGGCACGGCCGGAGCGGCGCCCGTAGCTCAACTGGATAGAGCACCTGACTACGGATCAGGAGGTTGGGAGTTCGAATCTTCCCGGGCGCGCCAGCCCGCCCGCCGGGTCGCCCGCCAGTTCGCCCGGCAACCCGCCCGCCAACCCGCACGCCAGCCAGCCAGGCAGCCCGCCCACCCGGGCGGAGCGCATGGCGCGCGGCGTCTGCCGCTTCCTGGCGGCGCGCGGCTTCAGCACCCTCACCGAGTTCCCCGTCCCTTCGACACGGCTCAGGGCAGGCGGCCAGGGCAGGCGGGTCGACGTCATCGGCCTGAACCGCGAGCGGCGCTTCGTCATCGTCGAGATCAAGACCACGCCGGCCGACTTCCGCAGCGACGCGAAATGGCCGGACTACCTGCCCTGGTGCGACGCCTATTATTTCGCGGTGCCGGAGGGCTTCCCCGCCGAGATCCTGCCGCCCGACCAGGGCCTGCTGGTCGCCGACGCCTTCGACGCCGCGGAGCTGCGCGCGGCGCCGGACCGGCCCATGAACGCGACGCGCCGGCGCACCCAGATCCTGAAATTCGCGCTGACGGCCGGCCGGCGGCTGCAACAGGCCCTCGACCCGGCGCCGGCCGACCGCTGGGGCGGCGGCTGAAGGCTTCGGCCGGAGGCGGCGGCTGGCGCCTACCCGCCTACCCGTCCCACGCCCGGCCGCGCAGGGGCAGGAAGCGCGGCACGGCGGCGCTGTAGCGGGCATAGTCTTCGCCGTAGATATCCAGCAGCTTGCGCTCCTCGAAGCGCGTGCCGATCAGCAGGTAGAGCGTCCCCCACACCGCGGTCATCAGCGCCGCCTCGTCGAAGGCGCGGCCCCAGAACACCAGGAACATGGCGGTGTAGAGCGGGTGGCGGACATAGCGGTGGACGCCGTGGGTGACCAGCGGCTCGAGCCGCGCGTGCGGGGTGTCCGGCGGCGGCTCCGGCAGTTCCTCCGCCGCGCCCGCCAGCGGCCGGTAGCCAGCCCCGCGGCCCCTTCCGCGCACGGTGCCCCGGCGATGGACGATCACCCGCGCCTGGGTGAGCCCGCCGAAGCGGCCGAGATCGTACTGCACCAGGGCGACGAACAGCAGCACCCAGCCCGCGACCTGGACCGCCGCCATCGGCGCGTGCAGCCAGAGCGGCGGGTCGAACGCCGCCTTGCCGGGAAAGCCGCGCCATTCGAGAACGAGGATCGCGCCGAGATGGACGGCGGCGATCAGGTTGTAGCCGATCCGGGCGAAGCCGAGGAGCGCGGCGTCGAACGCCAGGTTGGCCTTGCGGCGCGCCAGCAGGCTGTGCACGACGCCGAAGCTGAGCCAGGCGAGGGCATAGAGGGCATGGTCGGCGAGGGTCATGGCGCGTCAGGATAGACCGGGCGCCGCGGCGGAGCCATCGATTGTCGCGGGGACTGGCGTGGGGCGCAGGCGGCGGGGAACGGGCGGCGGGGGCTTGCCGCGCGCGGCGGGCTGCGCTATCGCTCCCGTTCCGCCGGCCCCAATCCGCCGAATACCGCGCCCCCATCGTCTAGCGGCCTAGGACGCCGGCCTCTCACGCCGGAAACAGGGGTTCGATTCCCCTTGGGGGCGCCAGTTTTCCGGGCCGGGCGGGATTCATGCCGATTTTTTCGGCTGGACGATCAAAGTATGGCTCGAAGGAAAGCGGAGCCAATTTCCTGCAACGATTAAGAGCTTCCAGCGCAAACCGAACCCAAAGTAGAAAGGCATACCGAGAATACTTTTCGTCTCGAAACCTGCCTTGTCGAACTTGTTAATCCAAGTCTTCACACCAAAAGAGATAAATTCATCCCAATTCGTACTCTCGACACCATGGATTTTCGACCGCTTCAATTTTATAGTACGGTACAATGAATTAAAAAACTTCCAATATCGTGAAGGCATTGTATGAACGCCGATTCCGGAAGATTTTGTCACTCGAAAAATTTCGCGAATACACCGATCAACATCTTCGATATGTTCTAGTAAATTACTTGAGTAAACCAAATCGAAAGTGTTGTCAGGGAACTGTGATAAATCCGCAGCATCTAATTTTATGTAAGAAATGTTGTTGGGTAACTCTTTTTTCGGTAGAAGCTCCCATCTTTCCCGTACAATATCGCTGCAAGTCAGTTGTTTGCATCGGTCTGCAAGCAGAACAGCTTGGGTACCGTCTCCGGAGCCAAGTTCCAATGCGCGCTCGAATTGGCAGTCTCCGAGTGCTGCCAGAAGAAATTCAACCTCTCGCTTTCGAACATGGCGTCTCCAATCTTCCTGCGTGGGATAGTAAGCCAGCATTTCAGCGTTGGAGAACTTGAATTTTCTGTCGACTTTCATGTACATTTCCTAAACTTTAGCTGTTGTATTTCTTTCGTTATCGATCTTGGAATTCGCAATTAAATTTTCGAATAGCGCCTCATAGTCCGCCAATACCCGCTCCATAGAAAAGTATTCAGCCCTACGGCGGAGCGCTTCCGGCAATACAGTGTCACCCGCCAGAGAGTCAAGAATCGCCTGTGCCATCGCCTCAGCATCGCCTACTGGCGTAAGCCGGCCCCAGCGGCCATTTTCCAGGATTTCGGCCGGTCCGTAGGGCGTGTCGGTGCTCACCACCGGCGTGCCGCAGGCTAGCGCCTCAATCAGGATGCTTGACAAGCCTTCCCAACGGGATGAGAGCACGAACAGTTTCGCCCTGCCCAAATAACGATACGGATTCTCGTCGAATCCGAGAAAGAGAATGTCCTTTTCTACCCCTAGACTCTCGGCCAATACTAAAACGCGTTTTCGGTATTGTTCTGATAAGTCTCCGAGCACAGCAAGGCGTACATTTTTCTTGCGACGCACATGGCCGAATGCCGATACCAAGGTTGCCCAGTCCTTTTGCGGTGCATCCCGAAGCACCGACAAGATCACCGGATATTCGGCGCTGTCGAACCAAGGATGAAGCACATCCTCTTCGGCCTGTTTCCGGATTTCCTCCACCGGCCTCGAGTTGTAGATCGTGTGAACCCGCTCGGGATCTAAATCGAGAATTTTGGTCGCTTCCCTGGCCGCCCCCTGCGAAATCGCAACAACCGCTTCAGCCCTTGGCATCAACGTCCGGGCCAGTGCCAGCCGCCTGCCACGGTAATCTGCCGCCTTGGCAACATTGTTCCGAATTGAGGCGACGACTGGAAGGCAGCGACCCATCAATTCAGCGGCAAGCACAGCGGCATTGTTTGGTCCCGCCAGCCCAGCCACCAGAATTTGAGGTCGCATTTCGCGGATATAGTGGGCAATAGCGACGGCATGGCGCACTTCGGAAGGCCTGAGGTTTATTTCCGGAAATGCTCGGCGCAAGGAACGTCCGGCTGTCAGGGCTACCAGCGGATTGACCGGCAATGCGACCACTTTTATACCGTGTGCTCGGCAATATCGAAGTAACTGTCCGTCGGCACGCCAGCGCCGCCGATAATAAAGTCTGGCCCCATCGGGAATTATCGTTCTGTATTGCCCTTTCAGGCTGAGAGGCAGGAGATCGATCCGGCAGCCGCGCTCGATCAGGGACCGTGCCAGTGTCAACAAAGATTTTTCCGCACCCCCACCCGATACGCTGGGTATCAAGATGCCAGCGTGTAGCGGCTGAAAACTGGATTGCTCCACGGTTCACCTCTCCAGTCGCACGCGAGGGCGGGCCGGCGTTCAGCGGTCAAAGATGACGTTGCGGTAATCCGGCGATTCCTTTGGCCGGCCGCGAAAGCCCAACTCATTCATCAAGCGGTAGATTTCCTGGTTATGCGCTGAATCGAGGTCTCCCTGGATCTCGACAATCATGCCCTGCACGTCAGGCGCACTCAGCGTGTCGCGGCCGCCGCGCAGTATTTCCGCCTCGATTCCGTCCACGTCGATTTTCACATGCGTCGGCGCCGGTGGAGAGAACAGCCGCACGAAATCGTCGATGGAAAAACCGACTCCGGCCTGGCGAAAGGTCGTCCGGATGACTTTGCCGTACTGATCGCGTTCGGTGCCAAAGCCTTGCATCGAGCCGCCCGCTGCGGTGTTCGCCATATTGAGAAAGTCGAGCCTGGTGCTCCCCGCGAGGGTGATCGGGTAGGCCCGGATCCTATCAGCCATGCCATTGATTTCGATATTCCGGTTAAGGATGGCGTAGCTGGCCGCTCCGGGTTCGAACGCCAGCACGCGGACACCGGGGCGAAGAGCCGCGTAAAGGCTGAAGATGCCCATGTGGGCACCGATATCCCAAAGCACAGCGTTTTCCGGAAGTCTTTCGATCCAGGCCGCCGTATCGGGTTCTGACTTCGGCCCCTGTAGAGCGAACTGGGCCAACCTTCGGGAGGGCGTCGAAAATCGCAGCGTTCCGCCCTCGGTCTCGGTGTCGACCGTTTGTTTCGTTGTGCGAAGGCCGTCCTGAATGCGCTCCAGCATCAAGGCGCGCTTTCTGGCGTTCATACCGTAGGTGCTGAACCAGGCAAGTTCGATGATGCAGCGCGCGAGTAGTTTTCGCATCAAAAGACCTTTGCCTGTTCTCGTATGGGCGCGACCGGGCGGTTGCGACAACTTGAGGAGCCGTCGTCAGGTGGCTCACTCGGATCGTGGAGTCGTCTGGAGATCGGCGATCGCTTGAGGTTCCTGCTTGCAGAGACGCCCTGGCGGCGGATGAAGCACGGGATTCTCAGGCAAGGCGGCCGGTCCCCAGGCAGAAATGTCAGGAGCGGCTGCCGGTGCGGTGCGCCCTCGCAGTCTGTCGCGGAGGTACCCTGTGCAGCCGCCGACGATACCCAAAGCCCACAGCAAACGCGCGCGACCGTTGGAGAGGTCCTTGAACTGTTGGCGCGGCGATCGGTCGATATGCAGGCCCATTCTGGTCATTTTGCGGCCCGCGTTCAAAAATATTTTCGGACGTTTCCAGAACCAGTCTATATCCTCATTCAGGACAGCGAGTGCGCGCAAGTAATTCCCGCGCGGGGTTTTAACATGCTTCGTCGGTTTGTCCGACAGGCGCGCCCCCCCGTAATGCCTGAAGTAAATGCGGATCGGCCGGTCGATATAAATTACCTTATAGTAATCGGAGATGCGATTTGCGCCTATGCTCGGCGGAAGGTTTTCAGAACAATCCAGCTCTCCGTAACGGGTCAATGAAAGAGTTTCCGTTTTTTGGACGTGAGCCTTGTCAAAAATCATTCCAAACCCATAGCGTGCCTCTCTGGTGGACATGATCATCGTTTCGTCGGGGTAATGCGGTTCTCCATTCTCCATTTTTCCGACGATTCTTCCAAACTCGTCCAAGCATCTGAAGACCAAACCGCATGTATCTTGCTTTGTATCTATTCCAGTCTTTATTCGCCATTCCTCAATGACATCCATCGCGTCGTCAAGCAGGGCATCGTCGGAATCCAGCTTGAGGGTATACTCTCCCTTAACGAGTTTTCTCCCTTCGTTGACTGCCGGAATTTGCCCACGATTGTTATCGTATCGGAGCCAGGTAATCGGGAAATCCGCCTCGGATTGCCACCGGGCAAGAAGCGCCGGGGTGTCGTCGGTGGAACCGTCATCGACCACAACCCATTCGAAGTCGCGCGAATTCTGGCGGTTCAGGCTGTCATACGCCCGGTGCAGCACATGCGCCCGGTTATAAGTCGGTGTCAGCACGGAAAGGGCAGGCCTGGTCACTTTTGTCCATTTCCTCGTTGACCGGCCAGCGTTCGCGCAATCAGCCTTTCGTACCCGTCCACCGACCGCTCCATGGAGAAACGCGCGGCGCGCGCGCGGAGCGCCTCTTTGTCAACCGGCCGGTCCAGAACCCGCTGGATGATTTGCGACAGGGCCTCTGCATCGCCTACCGGAGCCAGCAGACCCGGATCCTCGAGAATTTCCGACGGCCCGGCAGGGCAGTCCGTCGATGCGGCCGGGCAGCCGCAAGCCAGCGCTTCGACCAGTACGCCGGGAAAGCCCTCGTGTTGCGACGAGAGGACAAAAAGATCGGCACGGGACATGAGAGCATAGGGATTTTCCACCCAGCCGGGCAGCGACACACGATCCTCAAGGCCAAGCGCGCGAACCCGGTCTTCCAGCTGCGGACGCAGCCGGCCTTCCCCGAGGATAACCAGCCGACAGGCACGCGCCGCCGATACGCGGCGGAAGGCTTCTATCAGGGTCGGGAAGTCCTTTTGCGGCGCCAGACGGCCAGCCCCGAGGACGATCGGCGCGCCGCCGTCCCCGAACCAGGGATGCGCCGGCGCGGCCTCTGCACGCCGGGCGATGTCCGGCGTGAAGACGGGATTGTAGATGGGCGTTATCCTCTCCGCCGGCGTACCGACCGACGCAGAGACGCTCTCCGCAACACCATGTGAGACCGCCACCACATGTGCGGTTTCCGGGAACAACATCTGCCGCCGCTTCGTATGCTTTGTCCCAGGCTTCACTATATTACGCACAATCGGCACGACAGGCGGAAAATAATGGGGAACGGCGAGGCGCCGGGCGAAGAATGCCGGATATTCTGTCGGTGAAAGATTGGCGAAGAGTATGTCCGGGCGTTCGCGCTCGACATAGCGGACGAGGCGAAGCGCACGGCCGAGCGCGGCGCGGCGCAGCATGACCGCCGCGCCAGCGGAAAAATCGCGGACCAGACCTGCAATCAGCCGCACCAGTTGCGTGCGCGGGGCACACTCGGGCCGCCATTCCGCGCCCGGCGGCATATCTCCTTCCGCCCGCCGCGCCCATAGGACGCGCCCGCAAAGGACAATGAGACGCGCAACCTCCGGCACTTCGTTTGGATAGGCTACGCGTGGCCCGAACAGCACAATGTCTACCCGATGTCCCCGCTCCGCCAGCCCGCCGGCAATTTTGAGAACCGTCCGCTGGGCTCCGCCTCCGGCGAGACTTGGAATCAGAAAAGCGATATGTGCCAAAAACGCGCTCCCAGGGGGCTCGTGCACTGTATCTGAGGATATATGACGGATCGTAAGGATGCCAGAGGGCTGCCGCTAACGGAGCGGTTCAAACTGGTCCGACATCAATGCTATGCGGCGCTCAACTATCAGCGGCGCGCTCCGTTAAGTTTGCAGGAAGTTGATGGTTATTGCCGAATTTCGGCACCTGACGGCTCCATGTTCTGCCCCTCTCCCAGGAGGTGGCGGTACTATAAGAGAGGCTTGACAAGCCGCCTGTACGATCTCGACATCGCTTATTTGTTCACAGCCCTCGATCCGCCGCCCGGCCCCGTTCTCGATGTGGGCGCTTATATCGGGGAATTTTCGTTATTGGCGTTGAAGTGGGGAAGGCCTGTCTATGCCGTCGATTCCGATCCGAATGCACTCGTTTGCCTCAGACGGAATCTGGCGGACCGCGAGTCCCTGACCGTTATCGATGCTCTGGTGTGGAACGCCGAGGAAGACCTGACATTCGGTTTCGCCGCCTTGAGCGCGGACAGTTCGGTCTTCGTCGCCGAGACCGGCTTCAAGACGACCGGCACTGTCCGCCGCCGCGCCACGACCCTGGACCGGATCGCCGAGGACAACGGGATCGACGCGCTCGCCTTCCTCAAGTGCGACGTCGAAGGCGCGGAACCGGAAGCGCTCGAAGGAGGGCGGGATTTGCTCCGGCGGACTGCGCGTATTGCCATCGATACAGGCCCCGAGCGCAAGGGCGGAAGAACGTCGGCCGCTTGCGAGGCGCTGCTTCGAGACGCCGGATTCGCCGTGCGCACGCGCGAGCGGGGCCGGATCGTGACATACGGTTCGCGCGGCGACCTGCCCGGTTAGCTTCGGTCGCCCTGTGAGGAGAGGCCCCGGATGGAGCCATATACCGTCGCCCTGACGAGCTGCGGACGCTTCGACCTTCTGGAAAGGACGCTGGGATCGCTTCTGCCCCGGCTGGACGGGCCGCTTGCGGAAATCCTCATCGCCGAGGACAGCGGCGACGCGCGCGTCCACGATGTCGTCCGGCAATTCGGCGACGCATACGGCAGGATCGATGTCATCCTAAACGATCCGCCCCTGGGACAAATCAAGAGTATCGACCGGCTGTATTCCCGGGTCGGGACCGAATGGATTTTTCATTGCGAGGACGACTGGGAATTTTTCGGCGACGGTTTTATCGAAAAGTCGTTCGCCATCCTGGAGGAATTCGACCACTACTCGATGGTCCATTTGAGAGACCCTGCGGAATTGACCCCGCATTACTTTTTCCCCGAGGCCGTTGCGTCTTCGGGCGTCCGGTACCGTGCCGTCAATCCTGCGGTCGCACCGGTCTTTTCGGGACTGTCGTTCAATCCCGGATTGCGGCGTATGCGCGACTATCGGATCGTCGGCCCCTACGCCGGTCTTCGGTTTCCGTCCAATGAGTTCCAGGTCGCCTGGTCTTATCGGCAACTCGGCTATCTGCTCGCCTGCCTCGCGGAGCCGGCCGTCCGGCATATCGGAAACGAACGGCACGTTCGCGATCAGGCGAAACCGCCGGATTTCGCCAGCACGCTGAGCCGCTCGATCCGCAAGCGCTGGTTCAGGCTGCGCCGGACACTCAGCCCGGAGCGCGATCCGATCGTTCAGGCCAGGCGGCGCATGGAGCAGGCGGGACTGAGCTTTCCGCCGTCCGGAGATCGCGGCGCGTAAGCGGGCGGGGCCCGCCGTCCGCAGCGCTTGATCCCGCCCCGGCGACGGGTCCGCCGGCGTTGCGTCCCGGACGGCGACGCTGCACGGGGCGCTTGACATCCGGGTCAGGAACATTATATGAACAAACCCGTTTCTCCGGCGGGCGGCTCCCGCCGGCGGCGGCGGGGGCGCCTGACGGGACAGCGGACGGAACAACGCACGGGACGGCGCGCGGGGCGGAAGGGCCCGAACATGACACATCATGACATTTCATGACACATCCCGGGGCCTCCCCTTGCCGTCATTTCGACCGGAGCCCCGGATTTAATCCGGGGCGGAGTGGAGAAATCCGGCCCACGCATCGTCGACGCCCAGGGTTTCAGCGTTTGGCCGGCCTCCGTCGCCAGCCGGATTTCTCCACTCCCTTCGACTTCGCTCAGAGCCCGCCCTGAGCGAAGTCGAAGGGGCAGGCTGCTTCGCTTCGGTCGAAATGACGGGTGAGCGGTGCAGCCCGCTGCGGCCGGCCGGAGCGGACGGTTTGGGAAATTATACACACGATGCCGCAATTTGTGCACGGCCGCCGGAGCGGAAATGGCGGATTTCTGCGGATTCCGCGCCGGAACAGGCGGCGCCGGCGCAGAAAAAAGGGGGGTGTACAGACCGGTCTGTCCAGTCGGCCGGCCGGATCGAACGGACGGGCCGCGGCGGCGCGGCAGGAGGAGGACACCGCCACGAAACACGACGAATCATGACATTTCATGACACATCATGACACTCCGGGACAGGGGGGCATGACGGGGCGGAACCCGGTGCGCCGGCGCCCGGATGCCGGGCCGGCGGACGGGGTCAGCCGCCGAAGACGCGGAGCAGGCCGAACAGGGCGGCGACCACCGCGACGGCCAGCCCGGAGCCGAACTTGACCATGCGGGTTTCGAGCGCGGCGATCTGCGTTTCGAGACGGGCGATATCGGCTCCGGTCGCGACATTTTCGGAAACGGCGTTGCGCATCGCGCCGGCGATGGCCCCTACCTACACTTTCGGGGCCTGCGCTTCCGGCAGGCCCGCGGCGGTGAGATCCTCGGCGGTTTTGAGCGTATCGAAGGCGGTGGCGGACACGACGATTCCTGCCTCTTTCCTTCTGCCGCCGGGCGGACGCGTCGCCGATCCGGCGTTCGATTCGAAACCTCAATATAGGACTGCAGGCCCGGCCGCGCCACCGGTTTCGCCGCCCCGCCCCTCAGTCCCGCCTTAGCGACGGGTCCGCCAGCGTCGTGTCCTGGCCGGGCGGGGCGTCGTCGAGGGCGTCTTCGAGGCTGAAGACCTCGCGCCATTCCTCCGGCGGGCGGATCGCGGGTTTGCCGCCGGGGCGGTCCTCCGCCACCCGGTCGAGGCCCCAGTAGATTTCGAGCCAGTGGCCGTCCGGGTCGCGGAACTCGACGGCGACCTGGACGCCGGCGCGCCGCCGGCCCTCGAACAGGATTTCGACGCCGTGGGCCTCCAGCCAGGCGCGCGCCGCGAGCACCTCGTCGACGGTGGCGACCTCGAAGGCCATGTGGTGCATCCCGGCGCGCTCGCCCGCCGGCACGCCGCCGCCGACCAGGGCGACGCCGTGATGGTCGGCGTTGCAGCGCATGAAGACCATGCCGCCGTCCATCATCGTCTCGGGGTAGACGTCGGAGACCCGGAAGCCGAGCACGCCGGTGTAGAAATCGACCGAACGCTCCAGGTCGGCGACGTAGAGCACGACATGGCCGATCCGGGCGATGTCGAAGGGCAGCGCCCCGTCCGGCGCCTTCGCGCGCAGGCCCTCGGCCCACGGGCCGGCCAGCGCCTCGTAGTCGATCACACCGCGCGGCATGGGTCCCTCCCGGTTTCGTGTGCTGCGTCGGCGAAAACCATACCGTGCCGCCCCGGACGGCGCGAAGCGGAAATCCGGGGGCGAGGGGGAAATTGCGGCGGCGCTTCCGCAATCGGTGCTATGCTGGCGGCGGGAGCGGACGCCGTGCGAACGGGGCCCGCAAACGAGCAGGGCGATGGCCGGCAAGACGATCCTCGTCGTCGGGACGTACGATACGAAGAACCCGGAGCTCGCCTACATGGCGGAGCGGATCCGGGCGCTCGGCGGCGGCGTGCTGACCATGGATATCGGCGTGCTCGGCGATCCGGCCGGCCCGGTCGATTATCCGAAGCGCGACGTCGCCGCGGCCGGCGGCAGCTCGATCGAGGCCGCGACCGGCGCCGGCCACGAGAACGCCGCCATGCAGATCATGGCCCGCGGCGCCGCGGCGCTGGCCGCCAACCTGCACCGGCAGGGCCGGGTCCACGGCGTCGTCGTCCTCGGCGGCACCATGGGGACCGACGCCGCGCTCGACATCTGCCAGGCGCTGCCGCTCGGCGTGCCGAAATATGTCGTGTCGACGGTGTCCTTCTCGCCGCTGATCCCGCCGGGCCGGCTGTCGGCGGACATCCAGATGATCCTGTGGGCGGGCGGCCTCTACGGGCTCAACTCGGTCTGCAAGGCGACGCTCAGCCAGGCCGCCGGGGCCGTGCTCGGCGCCGCGCAGGCCGCCGAGGCGCCGGCGGGCGAGCGCCCCGTCGTCGGCATGACGTCGCTCGGCTCGGGCTCGATGCACTACATGCTGACGCTCAAGCCCGCCCTGGAGGCGCGCGGCTACGAGGTCGCGATCTTCCACGCCACCGGCATGGGCGGCATGGCCTTCGAGAGCATCGCCGCCCAGGGCGGCTTCTGCTGCGTCATGGATTTCACCCTGGTCGAGCTCGGCAACCGGATGATGGGCTCGGTCGTCGAGGCCGGCGAGGGCCGCCTGCTCGGCGCCGGCCGGGCCGGCGTGCCCCAGATCGTCGCGCCGGGCTATCTCAGCCTGGTGCATATCCCGACCTGGCAGGACCCGCCGCCCCGCTTCGCAGACCGGCCCTTCCACACCCACAACCGGCTCATCAAGTCGGGCCTGCTCACCGCGGACGAGCGCCGGGAGATCGCGCGCGAGGTCGGCCGGCGGCTGGCGCAGAGCGCGGGGCCGGTGCATTTCATCCTGCCGACCCGGGGCATCGTGAAATGGGACCGGCCGGGCTACGAGGCGCACGACCCGGCGGGCATGGCGGCCCTTGCCGACGAATTGCGCCAAGCGGTCCGGCCGCCGGTCCGCCTGACCGAGCTCGACTGCCACATCAACGACGCCGCATTCGCCGAAACGGCGCTGGCGATCTTCGACGCCTGGGCCGCCGACGGCACGATCGGGTGACGCAGGGTCAGCCTGAAACCGCGACCAGGCGCTCCAGCTTCTCGGGATCGTCCTGCAGCGCCTTCGACGGGCCGTCGTAGACGACGCGGCCGCGGTCGAGCACGATGGTGCGCTCGGCGAAGTTGAGCGCGATGGCGCTGTTCTGCTCGACCAGCACCATGGCGACGCCGGCCTCGTCGCGCAGCGCCGCCAGGATGCGCACCAGCTCCTCGACGATCACCGGCGCCAGCCCTTCGGTCGGCTCGTCCATGAGCAGAATCCGCGGGTTCGCCATCAGCGCCCGGGCGATCGCCAGCATCTGCTGCTCGCCGCCGGACAGCTGGTTGCCGTCGTTGCCCAGCCGGGCCTCCAACTGCGGGAACAGGGCGAAGATGCGCGCGTCCGTCCAGTCGTCCGCGCCGCCGCCACCCTTTCCAGCACTAGGCCGCGCCCCGATCTCCAGATTCTCCCGCACGGTGAGCGAGGGGAAAATCTCCCGCTCCTGGGGCACATAGCCGATGCCGGCGACCGCCCGGCGGTGGACCGGCAGGCGCGAGATGTCCTGCCCGGCGAAGCGGATCGCGCCGCCGTGCAGGGTGGTGTGGCCCATGACCGTCGCCAGCAGGGTCGTCTTGCCGACGCCGTTGCGCCCGATCACGGCGACGCTCTCCCGGTCGCCCAGCGCAAGCGACAGGTCCTCCAGCACCCGGGTCGCGCCGTAGCCGGCGGTCACCGCGTCGAGGGCGAGCAGCGGCTCAGCCATGGCCGTGGCCGAGGTAGACGGCGCGCACCCGCTCGTCCGCCGCGATCTCGTCCGGCGGGCCGGAGGCCAGCACGGCGCCGGAGACCAGCACCGTGATCCGCTCGGCGAAGCGGAACACGACGTCCATGTCGTGTTCGATGATCATGATGGCGATCTCCGCCGGCAGGGCGGCGATGGCGTCGAGGATGATGTGGGATTCGGCGCCGGGCACGCCGGCCGAAGGCTCGTCGAGCAATAGCACCCGCGGTTCGAGGGCGAGCGCAATCGCGATCTCGACCAGCCGCTGGCGGCCGTAGGGCAATTCGTCGATGGTCCGGCCCGCGTCATCCCGCAGCTGGACCATCTCGACCAGCCGCTCGGCCTCGGCGACGACCTCGGGCCGGCTGCCGACCGGGCGGAACAGGCCGGTCGCCACGCCCATGCGCTCGGCCACGGTGAGGTAGATGTTCTCCAGCACCGTCAGGCCGTTGAACAGGGTGTTGATCTGGAAGGTGCGCACCAGGCCGTGCTTGACCCGCTCGTGCTCGGCGAGCCCGGCGATGTCGCGGCCGTCGAGCAGGACCGCGCCGCTGGTCGGCGGCAGGGCCCCGGTCAGCAGGTTGACGAAGGTGGTCTTGCCGGCGCCGTTCGGCCCGATCACCGCGTGGCGCGCGCCGGGCTCGAGCGCGAAGTCGATGTCCTTGGCCACCACCAGGGCGCCGAAATTCTTGCACAGCCCTTTCGTCTCGAGGACGGCGGTCCCGGGAACATCGGTCATGGCGTCCGCTCCCGGTACCGCCGGATCAGCGGGTCGAACACGCCGAGCAGGCCGCGCGGCGCGAACAGCACGGTGAGGACCAGCACGATGCCGACGACCAGCTCCCAGTAGGGCGGGTCGGTGCCGAGCACCGTCTCGGTCAGGTTCTCCAGGATGGTGAACACGGTCACGCCGATGAAGGCGCCGTAGAGCCGCCCAGTCCCGCCCAGGATCAGCATGATCAGGATGTTGCCCGACATCTCGAACTCGTAGACGCCGATTGTGATGTTGCCCTGGACCTGGACCCAGATGGCGCCCGCCACCCCGGCGATCATCGCCGCGATGACGTAGACGTGGCGCATGCGCTGCTGCACCGGCGTGCCGATGGCGTGCATGCGCCGGACATTCTCGCGGATGCCGACCAGCGAGCGGCCGAACGGCGCGTGGACGACGGTGCGGGCCACGAGGAAGCCGAGCACCAGGAAGGCGAAGGCGTACCAGTAGTTCGTCGTGTAGTAGAGCACGTCGAACGGGAACAGGCCGAGGATGGCGCTGTTCTCGAAATTGATGCCGTCGAAGCCGCCGGTGATGTCGTCCAGGTCCTTGGCCAGCTCGTAGAGGATGATCCCGAGCGCCATGGTCAGCATCAAGAGGGTGAGTTCCCGCGTGCGCAGGATGATCCAGCCCGAGACCCAGCCGAGCAGGCCGGCGGTGACCGCGCCCAGCGCGAGGGCGGAGAGCGGCTCCTGCCAGCCGGCGTCGGCGAGGAGCGCAGCGGTGTAGGCTCCGGTGCCGAAGAAGGCGGCGTGGCCGAGCGAGACGATCCCGGCATAGCCGACGATCAGGTCGAGCGAGATCGCGAACAGGATCAGCACCAGGATCTGCGTCGCCAGCAGCCGGTAGCCGGGAAACAGGAAATAGACCGCGATCGCGATCAGCCAGGGCAGCAGCTCGATCGCCCGGAAACGGTGGGCGCGCAGCAGTTTGGCCGCGGCGGCCCCGTTCGTTCTCACGGCTGCGGCGGTCATCTCACGCCTTCCCGAACAGGCCGTGCGGCCGCCACAGCAGTACGATGAAGGTGACGCCGTAGATGAAGAAGCCGCCGCCTTCGGGGAGGAAATACTTGCCGGCGAAATCGATGATGCCGAGGATCAGGGCGGCGACGAAGGTGCCGCGGATGTTGCCCAGCCCGCCGACCGCCACGACGATCAGGAAGATCACCAGATACTCGAAGGCGAACACCGGCTTCAGCCCGCCGAGAATCTGGATGCCGAGGCCGCCGCCCAGCGCCGCCATGCCGCTGCCCAGCGCGAAGATGATCGTGAACAGCCGCCCGGTCGGGATGCCGCAGGATTCCGCCATGCGCCGGTTGTCGACCGCGGCGCGCACCTGGGCGCCGATCTTGGTGCGCTCCAGTCCGAAGAACAGCGCCGCCACGATGGCGCCGCCGGCGACGATCATGAAGGCGCGGTAGACCGGGATGCTCTTGAAGCCGAGGTCGATGTCGCCGAGCAGGATTTCCGGCAGCAGGATATTCTGAGGGTCCGGCCCCCAGACGAAGGAGACGCCGGCGACCGAGGCGAAGACGATGCCGATGGTGAACAGCACCTGGTCGAGCTCCGGCCGGCCGTAGACATGGCGGTAGAGCAACCGGTCCATGACCGCGCCGAGTGCCGCGACGAGAAAGAAGGCGATCACCAGGGCGAGCAGGTAGGGCACGCCCATCGGCGTCACCAGCTTCACCGTGATGTAGCCGCCGACCATGGCGAAGGCACCGTGGGCCAGGTTGACGAAGCCCATCAGCCCCATCGTGATCGACAGGCCGACCGAGATGATGAACAGCAGCATCGCGTAGGCCAGGCCGAACACGAGGATCGTGGTCGCGATATCGAGGGCTGCTGCCATACGGGGGAGTCGGTTGGGGATAGGGCCGGGGCGTTTCCGTCAGATCGGCCGGAACCGAAAAAACATCCTTCGGTACGCCGCTTCGCGGCTACTCAGGATGAGGGAGAGGCAGGAGAAAGCCAAAAAAACTCCCCTCATCCCGAGTAGCCCCGGATTTCATCCGGGGCGTATCGAGGGACCGGTAGCCGTTATCGGCTGCACCGGCCTCAAACGGCGGATCGGTTCCGAACCGCTACTTGCCGCAGCGGCCGATCTTCAGTTCCTTGCACTTGTCCTTGACGGCCTCGAAAGTCTTCAGCTTCTTCTGCCGCAGCGTGCCGTTGTCGTCGTAAACCTGAGCGACATAGACATTCTGGACGATCTCGCGGGTCGCCGGATCGATCGAGATCGGGCCGCGCGGGCTGTTGAACTTCCAGCCCTTCAGGGCGCCGATCGCACTGTCGGCGGTGATCTTGCCGCCCTTGGCCGACTTGATGATGTGGAACACCGCGGCC
>VXNK01000147.1 GCA_009840595.1 Rhodospirillaceae bacterium
CAGACCAATCGAAATCAGCCTGCGGCGAGCTGATATTCTCACACTCTGTGCTGGCCGAGGGCCGGCCGGTGCTGGAGATCGCCGATATGACGGGCTGGCAGGCAAGCTATGTGCGCCGGCTCCTGAAGCGGATCTACAGGAAGCAGGGCGTGTCCGGCCAGGTGTCGCTGGTGCCGCGGGTGCTGGCCCTGGAGGCCCTGCCCCGGGACTGAGTCCCGGGACTGAGGGGCGGGGACTGAGGGGCGGGGACTGAGGGGCGTCGCCGCTCGGGTCTCGCCCGGTTCGCCCCCGGCACGTCCGCCGATTGCGATACCGGGCGCATTTATAGTCCCATATGGGACTACTTTTCTTCATATTATCAACGGGTTAGGGTCCGCCGTCCAAACCGGCCGGCGGCTAAGGAATCGGTCGGTTTTGGCGTTGAAGTGCGAACTTCGGGAGTGGGCCGATGATTTCAGTCCTTGTCGGAATCCGGTTCTCGCTGACAGACCGTACCGGCAAGGCGGCCATGTCGACGGACGCGGCGGAACGAGGAAGCTCGACTCCACGGAACCGCCCGGCCGACGGCATCACGGGCTGTGGACTGCGATCGGCCTGAGCGCCCTCAGGCCGGGCAAGGGCGCCGTCCCTCCCCGTTGCGCTCCCGATTCTTCGCGTCCGGCTTCGCTGGCCGCCTCGCGCGCGGGAGGCCCGCAATGGCGTGCCTGCTGGACGACGACCGTATCGGCGTCGTGCAGCTCGGCCGGGACGGGCGGGTGCTGGCGGCCAACGGGCCGGCGCTCGACCTCCTGCGCCGCGGCGACGGGCTCGCCGGCCGCGACGGCGCGCTGGGGGCCTCGGCGCCGGACGACGAGCGGCTGAAGGCGCTGCTCGGGCGCGCCCTGCCGGACCTGTGGGGCGCGACGTACCGGCACCCTGTTTTATCGTATTGAATCAAGCGGTTATCAGATTTGTTCGGCGGACCACCCTCTCCGCCAGAATGTCTTTCGGTCCATTCAATAATTGAATTTGGTCCCGGCCTCCGCCGCCGTTTCCGGCAGACCGCCCCCATCCCCCGCTGGCGCCGCCCGCTTCCCTTCCGCTACACTCGCCGCACCAATGCGGGGAGGAAATCCATGACGCTTTCGCTCGAACAGGCGCGCACGATCGTCCGGGTCGCGCTGGAGACGCGGGTCGAGATGGGGCTGCGGCCGCTCGCCGTCGCGGTGCTGGACGAGCGCGGGTCGCTGGTCGCCTACGAGCAGGAGGACGGCTCGACCCTGCTGCGCGAGCGGGTCGCCCGCGGCAAGGCGATGGGCGCGCTCGGCATGGGCATGAGCTCGCGCCGGCTCGGCGCGCTCGGCAACGAGCGGCCGATGTTCATGCAGGCATTGATCGACGCCTCCGGCGGCCAGCTCGTGCCGGTACCCGGCGGGGTGATTGTCAAGACGCCGGAGGGCCATCTCTTCGGCGCGGTCGGCGTCTCCGGCGACACCTCGGACAAGGACGAGGCCGTCGCCGTCGCCGGCATCGAGGCGGCCGGCCTGGTGGCGAAGGTGGATTAGCGCCGGTCCTCTGCGGAAGGCCGGCATGGCGCGGCCCGAAGCGGGCAATGCTTCTCCCCGCCGGGCGCCGGGCTTTCGGTCAGGCGGCCCGCCCCGCGAACGGAACGACCTCGATGGCGTCTTCCCGCCTGCGGGTCCGCGCGATGTCGAAACTGGTCTGCATCCGCATCAGCGTCTCCATGGACACGCCGAATGCCTTCTCGATCCTGAGCGCCATTTCCGGCGAAAGATTCGCACGCTCGTTGAGCAGTGCGGACAGCGCCGGCCGCGTCACCCCCAGCACCCGCGCGGCGTCGGTCACCGACAGGCCCGAAGCCTCTACGATCTCGCTTTTCACGAACCCGCCCGGATGCGCGGGGTTTTTCATCCGGATGCCCTGCGTCGTATCCATCGGCACCTCCCAATGTCCTAATGATAGTCTTCGTAGTCCAGATCGACGATCTGCCTTCCCGCCGGTTCGATTCGTTTAGTGTCAAGCGACACATTACGAACACGCTGCCGAAAGGCCCGCTCCGGAACAGCCGTCTTGCCGCCCGCAGCCCGACCGGACTACTTTCCGGTATGCTGCGCTCCGCCGGCATCGAGGCGGCCGGTCTGGTGGCGAAGGTGGACTGAACGGACTCCCGGGGCTGTGTGGCCGCCCCGGGAACGGCACGACATCCAGGCCACCCCGCGCCCCGGGCAAAAAGGCGAACGGGCAAACGGGACGGCGGGCGGCGACCTGCGCCGCCTTCCGTTCCGGCGAGAGGGAAAGCGGCATGGCATCCGGAAGTTCCGACCGGGATTCGGCCGATCTCCGCCGCCCCGACGCGAAAATCCCGGCGCCGCTCGCGACGGGGCTGGCGCTCCAGATCGCGGCGCTCAACCTGCCGGGCGCGGTGGTGATTGCGACCGTCGTGTTCCAGGCGGCCGGCCAGCCGGAGAGCGTTCTGCTCTGGGCGGTGTTCGCCTCGGTCGCGGCGTGCGGCGCGACGACGATGCTCCAGGCGTTCCGGGCCGGCCGGTTCGGCACCGGCCATATCCTCGCCATCGGCACGCCCGGGGCCGCGATCGCGGTGAGCGTCGCCGCCCTCGCCGCCGGCGGGCCGGGCCTGCTCGTCACGCTGGTGATCGCCCTGGCGCTCTTCCAGTTTGCCTTCTCGGCCCGGCTTTCGCTGTTCCGCCGCGTCCTGACCCCGACCGTCACCGGGACGGTCATGATGCTGACGCCGGTCACGGTCATGCCGGTCATGTTCCAGCAACTGGAGAATGTGCCCGCCGCTGCGCCGGCGGCGGCCGGGCCGCTCAGCGCCCTGGCGACCCTGCTCGTCATCGCCGGCCTGGTGCTGAAGGCAGGGCAGGGCTTGCGCCTGTGGGCGCCGGTCATCGGTATCGTCGCCGGCTCGGCCGTCGCCGCCCTGTTCGGCCTCTACGATTTCGGGCGCATCGGCCGGGCGGCGTGGATCGGCATTCCGGCGATCGAATGGCCGGCCCCGGACCTCAGCTTCGGGCCCGCTTTCTGGACGTTGCTGCCGGGATTCCTGTTCATCGGCCTGGTCTGCACGATCCAGACCGTCAGCGGCGCCGTCGCGATCCAGCGCGTTTGCTGGGGCGGATCCCGGGCGGTCGATTTCCGGGCGGTCCAGGGCGCGGTCGCGGCCGACGGGGCCGGCAACCTGCTGTCCGGTTTCGCCGGGACGATGCCGCTCGGCTTCCGTCCGATGGGCGCGACGATGGTCGAGATCACCGGGATCGGCTCCCGCCGCATCGGGATTGCGCTCGGCGCAGCGACGATCGCCCTGGCCTTCCTGCCGAAGGCGCTGGCCACGATCCTGGCGATCCCCGGCCCGGTCGCCGCGGCCTTCATCACCGTCACCATGGCGGCGATCTTCATCATCGGCATGAAGATGATCGTCCAGGACGGACTCGACTACCGCAAGGGCCTGGTCGCCGGTGTCGGCTTCTGGATCGGCGCGGGTTTCGAAAGCGGCGCGGTTTTCCCGGAGCTGGTTTCGGGATTTGCCGGCGGTTTCCTGCAGAACGGGATGATCGCCGGCGGCGTCGCGGCGATCGCCATGACCCTGTTCGTCGAGTTGACGAAGCCGCGGCGCAGCCGGCTCGAACTGGCGTTCGATCGCTCGGCCCTGCAGAAGGTCCGCGCCTTCGTCGGCGCGTTCGCGGCGCGCAACGGCTGGGACGGGGAGATGGCGGACCGCCTCGACGCGGCGAGCGAGGAGACCGTGCTGACCCTGCTGGACCAGGACGAGGTCGGGGAAAAAGACGGGGACGAAGCCGGCGACGACGAGGCGCCGCGGCGGCTGCTTCTGGTCGCGCACCGGGAGGACGGCGTTGCGGTCCTCGAATTCGTCGCCGCGAAGGGCGAGGCGAACCTCCAGGACCGGATCGCGCTGCTCGGCGAGGCCGGCGCGGCCGATGCGATCGAGCGGGAGGTGTCGCTCCGGCTGCTACGCCATCTTGCATCCTCGGTCCGACACCAGCAATATCACGACACCGACATCGTGACCGTGCGGGTCGATCCGCCTTCCGATCCATCCCGGGCGGACGGCGCGCCGGGACAGTCGCAATGACCTTTTCGGGGAGGTAAACCATGTATTTTGCGGTATTTGCCACGGACAAGCCGGGCGTTTCTCAGCAGCGGAGCGATCTCCAGCCCGGTTTCATCGCCTATCTGCGCGACCATCCGGATCATCCCGGTGTGACCGTTCACAACGGCGGGCCGACGCACGCCGAAGACGGCGAGTCGATCATCGGCCTGCTCCTGACGGTAGAAGCGCCGTCGCGCGAGGCGGCGCAGGCGTTTATGGCGGACAGTCCCTACGGCAAGGCCGGTCTGTTCGCCGACCTGCAGATCCGGCAGTGGGACTGGATGACCGGCCGCCCCGGCTAAGTCTTCCCGGCCTCCGCCGTGAGCGTTCGGCGGCCGGAGGAAAAGCGCGGGATGTTTCCGAAGAACTGCTGGTACGTCGCCGCCTGGGACCATGAGGTCCAACGGCTGCACCCGATGCGCCGGCTGCTGCTCGGCGAACCGGTGGTGCTGTACCGGGCGTCCGACGGCGCGCCCGTCGCGCTGGAAGACCGCTGCTGCCACCGCCACGCCCAGCTTTCCCGCGGCCGGGTCCGCGGCGATATCATCGAGTGCGCCTATCACGGCCTGCGCTTCGCGCCCGACGGCGCCTGCGTGCATATACCGAGTCAAGAACAGATTCCGCCCTCGGCGCGGGTGCGCAGCTATCCGGTCGCCGAGAAGCACCACTGGGTCTGGATCTGGCCCGGCGATCCGGCGCTGGCCGACGAGAGCCGGATTCCCGATTTCGGCGTCATGGACCATCCGGACTGGACCTGGCGCGGCGAGACCCTGGCGGTCGCCGGCAACGCCATGCTGGTGGTCGAGAACCTGATGGACCTGAGCCATCTGCCGGCGTTGCACCGCACGACTCTCGCCGACACGGCGATTCCCGAGACCGACATCCCGGTCGATTACCGTATCGAGAGCGACAGGATCGAGGTCGACCGCTGGGCGCTGGATACGCCGGCGCCGCCCTATTTCCGGCTGCTCGCCGGTTTCGCGGCCGATGCAAGGGTCGACCGCTGGATGAACACGATCTACACGCCGCCGTCCTTCGTGCGCATCGATATCGGCGCCGCCGAGGCCGGCTCCGGAGCCCGCGAGGGCGACCGCAGCAGGGCCGTGACGACCTGGAACCTCAACGCGGTCACGCCGGAGACCGGGACGAGCGCGCACTATTTCTGGGCCCAGGCGCAGGACTTCGCCGGCGGCGACCCGAGCCTCAGCGAGCTCGATTTCGCCCTGGTCCACAAGGCGTTCGAAGAAGACCTGGCGGTGATCGCCGGCCAGCAGGAAAATCTCGACCTCGACCCGGCCGCCCCGCGCCTCGACCTCGCCGCCGACCGCGCCGGCCTCCAGGCCCGCCGCATCGTCGAGCGGATGGCGCGGGAGGAGGCCGGATAGCGCAGCACGGGTGGCGGCGCATCTGCACCGGGTTCATTCCGATAATCCCGCGATTCGTTGAAGGCGGAACCGCGATGGGATATGACGCAGCGGGCGCAGGCCTCGCCCGGGGAAGGATCGGGCGGACGAGGCCGGCGGAATCATGGAGGGAATTCAATGCGTAAGTTGACCAGAATTGCGGCTTCGGCCGCTGTGCTCGCCGCGCTTGCCGCGGCCCCGGCGCAGGCCGCCGGCTGGAAGCCGTCGGGCCCGATCACGCTTTCGGTCGCCTTCGGCGCCGGCGGCATCACGGATACGCTCGCCCGCCTTCTCGCCGACCAGATGGAGAAGGACACCGGCTGGAACATCGTGGTCAAGAACCGGCCCGGCGGCGGCGGTGTCGCCATGCTCTCCGGCCTGTCCCGCGCCAAGCCGGACGGCCTGAATATCGGCATCGCCGTGAACATGCCGATCGTCATGCAGCTCATCGTCCGGCCGGCCAAAATTCCGTTCCGGATCAAGGATTTCGACTATCTCGGTACGGTGGTCTGGGCTCAGCTGGCGATCGTCGCGCTCAAGGACGCGCCCTACAGCGACATGAAGGGCCTGATCGCCTATGCCAAGAAATCCGGCAAGCCGCTGACCGTGGCCCACGACACCAAGCCGCAAGCGATGATCATGAACGCCATCGCGCGGTCCGCCGGCATCAAGGCGAAAATGGTGCCGCACAAGAGCGGCGCCGAACAGATGCAATCCCTGCTGGGCGGCCATGTCGACCTCGCGTTCGGCGGCGGTGCGCACATCCCCTACTACAAGGCCGGCAAGATCACCGTGATCGCCTCGGTCAACCAGCGGCGCCACGGCTATGCGCCGGACATGCGGACGCTGATCGAGCAGGGGATGAACTACTATGTCGATCCCTTCTTCTATATCTCCGCGCCGAAGGGCCTGAAGCCTGAAGCGCGCACGGCGCTGTCCAACGCGGTCAAGGCGGCGGTCAATTCGGAGAAGATGACCAAGTTCCTGGCGAACACGATGAAGACCGCGCCGACGGACCTCGGCCCCGCCGACACCGAAAAAATGATGTACGGCACCCGCAAGACCATCAAGATTCTGCTGGAGTCGACCAAGTAACCCGGCCGATGGGCAGCCCGGCCGGCAGCCGGCCCGGCCGGCGCCCATGCCGTCGCTCAACCGCCTGACGGGAGTCGCCTGCGCCCTCGCCGGCCTCTGCCTGCTGCTGGTTATCATCCCGGACCAGGTGGAAGCGATCGAAGACAGCGGGGTGCAGCCGGCCACCGTCCCCACGGCGGTCGCCTGGGTCCTGATGGCGGCCGGCGCCTTTCACGCCCTGTTTCCGACCGGCGACACGCCCTTCGACGGCCCGGAAGCCCTGCGGGCCGGCCTGTTCCTGGCGATCGTCGGGGGCGGCGTCTACCTGATGTCCGAAATCGGCTTCCTGTATGTCGCGCCCGGCCTCGTGCTGGCGATCATGCTGGCGATGGGCGAGCGGCGCTGGTTCGTCCTGTGGATCGCCGCCCTGCCGGTCGGCATCTGGGCGATTCTCGAGCTCTGGCTCAACCGGCCCCTGCCGTGACGCCGCCGCCGGATGTTTGACATCGCGACCATACTGGCCGGACTCGGCGACGCCATCACGCCCGTCAACATCCTGTTCGTGGTCCTCGGCGTTGCGGTCGGCCAGTTCGTCGGCGCGGTGCCCGGCATCGGCCCGGTCATCACCATCGCGCTCGCGATCCCGTTTACCTTCGCGCTCAGCCCGCTGTCCGGCATCGCCTTCCTGGTCGGGATCAACAAGGGCGGCCTGGTCGGCGGCGCGATCCCGGCCATCCTGATCAATACGCCGGGGACGCCCGACGCTGCGGCGACCGCGCTCGACGGGCACCCGTTGGCCAGGAAGGGCAAGCCGCTGAAGGCGGCGAAGATGGCGCTCTATTCGTCGGTCACCGGCGACACGTTCAGCGACATCGTGCTGATCACGGTGTCGCCGCCGCTGGCCGTGATCGCCCTGATGATGGGGCCGATCGAGATCGTCTGCCTGCTCATCTTCGCCTTTGCCGTGATCGCGGGGCTGATCGGCAAGTCCCTGGCGAAGGGGATCGTCGCGGCGGCGCTCGGCCTGCTCTGCGCCGCCATCGGGCTGGATCCGGAGCATTCGAGCCCGCGTTTCATCTTCGGCGTGCCGGACCTGTTCGACGGCCTGCCGATCGCGTCGGTCGCCATCGGCATGCTGGCCGCCGCGGAAATCTTCCGGCGGCTCGCCGCCAGGCGAAAGAAGATTACGGCCGCGATCGTCTTCGACCCGAACCAGCCGCGCGAGGACCGGCGGGTCAGCTGGCCGGAATACTGGGGCTGCCGCTTCACCATCGCCCGCGGCGCGGTGATCGGTACGCTGCTGGGCGCGGCGCCCGGCATCGGCAGCACGGCGGCGTCCTTCATGAGCTACGCCTCGGCCAAGCAGACCAGCCGCGAGCCGGAGACCTTCGGCAAGGGCAACATCCACGGCATCGCGGCGACCGAATCGGCCAATTCCGCCGTCATGGGCGCCAACATGATCCCGATGCTGACGCTCGGCATCCCCGGCAGCGTCTCGGCCGCGCTCATCATCGGCGCCCTGATCATCCACGGCATCCAGCCCGGCCCGCTGCTGTTCGAACAGCAGGCGCGGCTGATCTACGGCCTGTTCGGCGCCATGATCATGGCCAACTTCTGCAATTTCTGGATCGGCCTGATCGGCCTGCGCCTGTGGGCCTTCGTGATCCGGGCGCCGGAATCGGCGATCTTCTCGTCCGCCATCGCGCTGTGCATCGTCGGCGTCTATCTCTCGACCGGTACCCTGTTCGGGGTCGCCGTGATGCTGGTCTTCGCCGCGATCGGCTACGCGATGACGTCGCTGGGCTATTCGGTCGTGATCTTCATCATCGCCTTCTTCCTCGGCAACCGGTTCGAGCTGTCGCTCAACCAGTCGCTGACCCTGATCGACGGCGATTTCTCCGTCATGCTCGACCATCCGGTGGCGATCGCCCTGCTGGTTCTCGCCGTCCTCACCGCCTGGTGGCTGACCCGGAAGAGGAAACCGGCGCACGATGCACCCGACCGGGCGCCCGACCGACCATCCGACTGACCGCCCGACTGACCGCTTTGGGGGAGCTTGACATGAAACGAACCTATGACGGCGCCTGCCACTGCGGGAAGGTCCGCTTCGAGGTCACCGCGGACATCGACCATGTCCGGGTCTGCGACTGTTCGATCTGCCGGGTGCGCGGCGCGCTCATCCACCGCCTGCCGGCGGAGGCGGTGAAAATCCACACGCCGCTCTCCGAACTGACCCTGTATCAATGGGGGTCCTATACGGGTCGGGACTATTTCTGCCCGGTCTGCGGGATCCTGCCGTTCCGCCGGACCAGCATGCCGACGCAGGACGAGATCGACACGGGGTCGGTTCCGTTCGACGGCTGGGCGGTCAACACCCGCTGCCTGAAGGATTTCGACATCTTCGCGGCGCCGCAGAAGCGGATTTACCGGTCGGTGCCCAATGTCGCCGACATCCTGCCCGATACCCGCAACCTGCCGGAATAGGAGCAAGCCTCCGGCGCGCCGGCGGCAGGACGGGCCCGATTCTTCCCCTCTTTAGAGGACTCCTCTGCGAAAGGGGGAGACCGCGCTAGGCGCGCCGCTTGCCCCGCCCGTCATTTCGACCGGCAGACACCCTCGCCGTCATTTCGACCGAAGCGAAGCGAGTGGAGAAATCCGGCTGGCGACGGAGGCCGGCCAGGCGCTGAAACCTCGGGCGTCGACGGTATGCGGGCCAGATTTCTCCACTCCGCCCCGGCCGGGGGCCGGGGCTTCGGTCGAAATGACGGGATGGGTTCAAGGACCGGGTTGGGCAAAAGTCCAGCAGGGAAGGCCGCGCCGCAGAAAGGTGTAGCACCGCCTTCCGCTTTGCTGCATGAGTCGCGGAGATCGAACCGGCCCGCCCCGCTGCGTTTTGGGGCAGCGCCCCGGAGTTGCTTTCCGGGGGCCGCGTTCCGGGAGGAAGCCATGGACAAGTCGAAGAAGACGGCCGGGAGCGGCACTGCCGAAGCGCAGGACCGCCCGCGGAAAATCGGCAACAAGCGCTACGAGCAGGAACTGTTCCGGCTCCAGCTCGAACTCGTGAAGATGCTCGAATGGATCAAGCACGAGGGCCTCAAGGTGGTGGTCGTCTTCGAGGGGCGGGACGCGGCCGGCAAGGGCGGCGTCATCAAGCGCATCACCCAGCATCTGAGCCCCCGCATCTGCCGGGTCGTCGCCCTGCCCGCGCCGACCGAGCGCGAGCGGACCCAGTGGTACTTCCAGCGCTACGTGCCCCACCTGCCCGCCGCCGGCGAGATGGTCCTGTTCGACCGGAGCTGGTACAACCGGGCCGGCGTCGAGCGGGTGATGGGCTTCTGCACCGAAGAGGAGCACCGGGAGTTTCTGCGCTCCTGCCCGGAATTCGAGCGCATGCTCGTGCGCTCCGGCATCACGCTCATCAAATACTGGTTCTCCGTCTCCGACGAAGAGCAGGAAAAGCGGTTCCAGAGCCGGCTCGAACAGGGCCACAAGCGCTGGAAGCTGAGCCCGATGGACCTGGAATCGCGGCGCCGGTGGGTCGAATACTCCAGGGCGAAGGACGAGAATTTCGCGCACACCGATATCAAGCAGGCGCCGTGGTACGTCGTCGATGCCGACGTGAAGAAGCACGCGCGGCTGAACTGCATCAGCCACCTTTTGAGCATGATCCCCTACGAGGACCTGACGCCGGAGCCGATCGAGCTGCCGGAGCGCGCGGAGGCCGGCGCCTACGTCCGGCCGCCCTTCTCCGACCAGACGCTGGTCCCGCCGGTCTACCCCGGCGAGGAGTAGGCGGCGCCCGGTCGGTCGGGTGCCGACGGCCAAGCCCGCTTCTTCCCCCTCTTCAGAGGGGGAAAGTCCCTGAGCGCAGCGAAGGGGATGGGGGTGCCGTGTAGAACCCAAGAGTAGCGCGTCACAGTGCTGCGCGTCTTTCGACGCGCCACCCCCACCTGACCTCCCCCTCTGAAGAGGGGGAGGAAGTTCAGTCACGCCGCTGCGACCTCGACCAGAGTGTCGGAGAAGGTCGGGGCGTTGCCGTAGTCGGCGAAGGCCGGCGGGTTGATCGCATTGACCGTGTAGCCGTTGCGGCTGCCCTTGACCCAGTAGCCCATCGGCGCGACGACGACGCCGGGCCGGGCGTCCGCGCTCACCTCGGCCACGGCGTGGAAATCGCCCCGGTCGTTGAACACCCGGACCTCGCTGCCGCCGGCGATCCCGCGCGCTTCGGCATCGGCCGGGTTGATCGTCACCGTCTGCTCGCCGGCGTGATGGAGCTGCGTGCCCAGGTTGCCGTAGGACGAGTTCAGGAAGGCGTGGCTCTTGGGCGAGACCATGTTGAGCGGGTAGCGCCCGGCGAGCGCCGGGTTGGTGTCGGGCGACTCGTTCTGCGGTACGAAGTCGGGCAGCGGATCGAGGGGTTCGCCCGACTGGTGCGCGACATAGCCCTGGCGGAACAGGGGCAGCACCATGTTGCCGACCTCGGCCATCGAGGACTTGAACTCGACCTTGCCCGACGGGGTGGGGAAATTGCCTTCGCGGTGGGGTACGAAATCGTCCGGCGTGCCGACCTTGAGGCGCGCGTAGCCGGTCTTGCGCAGGCCGTCGAGGTCGATGCCTTCGAGCACCGGGTTGCTCCAGTCCAGCGCATCGACCGCCATCTCCTCGTCGCTGCGCTGCCAGTAGGGATCGTCGAAGCCCATGGCGCGCGCCAGCCGGCGGAACAGTTCGGTGTTCGGCACCGCCTCGCCGCGCGGCGCGATCGCCGGCTCGTTGAGCGTGAGATAGAGGTGGCCCCAGGAGAACATGACGTCGAACTGTTCGAGCTGGGTCGTCGCCGGCAGGACGATATCGGCGTAGCGCGCGGTATCGGTGACGAAATGCTCGCTGACGACGGTGAACAGGTCTTCGCGCGCCAGGCCGCGCAGCACCTTGTCCTGCTCCGGCGCGACCACGGCAGGATTGGAATTGTAGACGAACAGCGAACTGATCTTCCGGTCCATCTCGCCGGTCAGCGCCGGGCCGAGCCGCCACTGGTTGAGCACCGGGGTGCCTTCGGGAATCCAGTCGGGCCGGCTGATATCGTCCCATTTCATCGGGAAGGCCCAGATCGGCATATGGAGAATCCCGCCGCCGCAATGGCGCCACGAGCCGACCAGCCCGGGCAGGCACGACAGGGCGCGCACGGCGTTGCCGCCCGACGCGTTGCGCTCGATGGCGACGCCCATGCGGATGACCGAGGGCTGCACGGTGGCGAACTCGCGGGCGAGCGTCCGGATGTCGTCTTCGGCGATGCCGGTGATCGCGGAGACCCGGTCCGGCGGGAACCCGGCGGCGCGGGCTTTCAGATCCTCGTAGCCGACCGTGTATTTCTCGACATAGTCGTGGTCGACCAGGTCCTCGGCGATGATGACGTTGATCATGCCGAGCGCCAGGGCGGCATCCGTGCCGGGCTTGATCGGCAGGTGCCAGTCGGCCTGTTTGGCGGTCCGGGTCGCCACCGGGTCGATAACGACGACCTTGGCGCCGCGGCGCTGCGCCTCGGCGATGAACGGCCAGTGGTGCAAATTGTTGCTGATCGTGTTGATCGCCCACAGGACGATGTAGCGCGAGTGGACGAAGCTTTCCGGATCGACCGCCGCGGTCGGGCCGCAGGTCATAAAGAAGGCGGTGATGGCGGCGGAATCGCAGAAGGTGCGCTCGGACACCGTCGCGCCCAGCTTGTTGAAAAAGGCGTCGCCGACATTCAGCCCGTTCAGGATGCCCTCGGTGCCGAGATAGCTGTAGGGCAGGATGGCGGCCGGCCCGTCGCGCGCGACGATCTCCTTCCAGCGGCCGGAGATTTCGTCCAGCGCCTCGTCCCAGCTTATCCGCTCGAATTCCCCGTCGCCCTTGGCGCCGGTCCGGCGCAGCGGGGTAAGCACCCGGTTCTCGCTGTAGACCCGGTTCTCGTAGTCGTTGACCTTGACGCACAGGCCGCCCTGGGTGAACGGGTGATCCGGGTTGCCGCGGACCTTCACCACCTTGCCGTCGCTGACCGTGGTCAGCATCGCGCAGGTGTCGGGGCAATCGTGCGGACAGGCGCTGAATACCGTCTTTTCGGCCATCGGACTTCTCCATAACCCGGGCGCGAAACGAATGTTTCGCATCAACACAAACGCCGGATGCTATCGCGCCGCGGCGCCTGCCGGCATTACGGCGCCTTGCTGATCCGTTACATCGTCTTGCTCATTTTCCACTGCAAATCGGCAATTTTCTTGACCGGCATTTTGGGCCGGTGCCAAGCTTTGCCGCGAACCTGGGCGTCATCGCATCGAACCGCTGCGAGAGGGGGCGGTGTGGTTGGATTGGCCGGACACGGCCGGGCGAAATACACCACCGGCACGCTGCTCGGGTCGAGCCGCGACCGGGGATGGGGCGGACTGCTCGCGGAACGCTGGAGCCATTCGGAAGGCGACCTCGGCGAGGTCCGGCCGCGCGAAACCGAAATCGTCGTCATGCTGGAAGGCGCCGTTCATGTCCGGCGGCGCGGCGACGGGCGGCTGCAGCATCACGATGCGGTGCCCGGCACGGTCTGGCTGTGCCCGGCCGGAATTCGCGAAGACATGATCCGCATCTATGGCAACATCCCGGAGACCGTACACATGTACCTGCCGGCGTCGCCGCTGTCCGCGACGGCGCTTCGGGAACTCGATCTCGACCCCGACAATGTCGGACTGCACTATGACGGCGGCTTTCGCGATCCCCTGATCGAGCATATAGCGCGGGCGGTTCAGACGGAGATGGTCGATCCGGCGCCGGGCGGAAAGATGCTGGTCGAGACCCTGGCCGCCGCGCTCGGCGTTCAGATCCTGCGGCATCACTCGAACCTGGAGCCGGCCGCGGTTACGCTGCCGAGCGTCCGCGGCGCGCTCGATGCGCGGCGCCTCCGGCGCGTCGTCGATTTTGTCGAGGCCCATCTCCGCGAAGACCTGACGATAGAGGCGCTCGCCGGCGTCGCCTGCCTCAGCCCGTTCCATTTCGCCCGCGCCTTCAAGGCCGCGACCGGCTCGGCGCCGCGGCGCTACGTCATCGACCGCCGCATCGGCCGGGCCAGACGGCTGTTGGCGGAAGGCCGGCTGCCGCTCGCCGATATCGCCGAAATCTGCGGTTTTTCCTCCCAGCCGCACTTCACCTACTGGTTCAAGCGCCTCGTCGGCACCACGCCGGGGGCGTACCGGGAGGGCTGCGGCTAAGGCGAACGCCACGTCGGTCGTCGGATCGGCCGGCCCTACACCTGCAAAATGAAGCCGGGTCAGGCAAACATTGGGCGCTTGCCTTTCGGCTCCGGCACCCGGTCGCGGAGTTCCCGCGCCGTATCGATCCAGAAATCCATCGCGTCGTTAATGTTCCGAAGGGCGGCTTCCTGCGTGCCGCCATGCGCCATGCATCCCGGCAATTCCGGGACTTCGGCGATGAAAGCCCGGTCTTCGTCGCTCCAGTAGAGAACGATCCCGTACCTGTGCATCGGTCGTCTCCGGGGCGGTGCTTCCGCGGCCGGGCCTACACCCGCAATATCTTCCCCGGGTTCATGATGTCGTCCGGGTCGAGGGCCTTCTTGACCATGCGCATGAGCGAGACGGCCTCGCCGTGCTCGGCGATCAGGAAGTCCATCTTGCCCATGCCGATGCCGTGCTCGCCGGTGCAGGTGCCCTCCATGGCGATGGCGCGGTGGACCAGGCGCTCGTTGACCGCGTTGGCCCGGGCCATCTCGTCCGCGTCCTCCTTGTCGGCGATCAGGACGAGGTGGAAGTTGCCGTCGCCGACATGGCCGACGATGGGCGCGATCAGGTCGTTCTCGCGGATGTCGTTCTGGGTCTCGACGATGCATTCGGCGAGCCGGCTGATCGGCACGCAGACGTCGGTCGCCCAGACCTCGGCGCCCTTGCGGATATTCTTGGCGGCGTAGGCGGCGTCGTGGCGCGCCTGCCACAGCTTCGCCCGCTCCTCGGCGCTGGCCGTCCACTGGAAATCGCCGCCGCCCCATTCGTCGGAGATCGCCTTGACCATCTCGGCCTGCTCGGCCGTGCCGGCCTCGGTGCCGTGGAACTCGAACCACAGCATCGGCGCGACCGGCAGGTCGGTGCCCGAATAGTCGTTGGTCGCCTTCATCTGCACCTCGTCGGCGATCTCGATGCGCGCGACCGGAATGCCGAGCTGGATGGTCTCGATCACCGTGTTGACCGCCGCTTCGAGCGAGGGATAGGCGCACAGGGCCGAGACGATGGATTCGGGGATGCCGTAGAGCCGCAGCGCGATCTCGGTAATCACGCCCAGCGTGCCTTCCGAGCCGACGAACAGGCGGGTGAGGTCGTAGCCGGCCGAGGATTTGCGCGCCCGCTGCGCCGTCCTGACGATGCGGCCGTCGGCGGTGACGACGGTGAGGCCGAGGACGTTCTCGCGCATGGTGCCGTAGCGCACCGCGTTGGTGCCGCTGGCCCGCGTCGCCGTCATGCCGCCGATCGAGGCGTCGGCGCCGGGGTCGATCGGGAAGAACAGGCCGGTATCGCGCAGATATTCGTTGAGCTGCTTGCGCGTCACGCCGGGCTGGACGCGGCAGTCCAGGTCCTCGGCATTGACCTCCAGCACCGCGTCCATGCGCGTCAGGTCGATGCACAGGCCGCCGTTCAGCGCCGCGACATGGCCTTCCAGCGACGTGCCGGTGCCGAAGGGGATGACCGGCACCCGGTATTCGGCGCAGACCGTGACCGCCTCGGCGACCTCCTCGGTCGATTCGGCGTAGAACACGGCGTCCGGCGGCACGACCGGGTGATGGTCCTCGCCCTTGCCGTGCTGCTCGCGCACCGCTTCGGAGGTCGACAGCCGGTCGCCGAAGCGCTGCCGGAGCACGCCGACCGCCTCGTCGATCCGCGACTCCGGCCGGTGCTCGACCGTGCGGTGTATCTGCAGCGCCATGGCGCGGCCTCCCCGTTTCGCGTGGGTTGCGGCGAACCCGTTTCCGTTCCCTTCTGATTACGCCACCGCCGGGCCTGCGGCAAGCGGGCGGCAAGGCACACGGCGGCATCCCCGCGATTCGACGCCAGCCATATCGCATTCGTCTATTTCGCTTCCGATATCGCAAACCTCGGATTTTTCCGGCCCGCCCGAAGGCGCATTAGTGCTTCCGTAACCGCTGCCGCAGGATAGCCGTCATGAAGCGCCACCCGCCTTCCCGAAACCAACCGAGACTCCTTCGGTGGGCCGCTCTCGTATCGGTCAGCACGTTCCTGGCCGTCTTCGCGTTCATGTCCAACGGAATCCAGTTGCTGGGCGGGAAAATACCGTTCCCGCAGGTCCAGGAAGCGCGCAGCGACGACGGCGGAGACGGCGACGGAGACGGGGACGGCGACGGAGACGGGGACGGCGATGGGGACGGAGACGGCGACGGCGATGGCGACGGGGACGGAGACGGAGACGGAGACGGAGACGGGGACGGCGACGGCGATGGCGACGGGGACGGAGATGGCGACGGCGATCGCAGTGACGGAT
>VXNK01000121.1:0-32113 GCA_009840595.1 Rhodospirillaceae bacterium
AAGATGGTCGGCCGCGACAGATGTGTATACGACCCCCCCCTAACCCCCTCCCCCAAGGGGAGGGGGGATTCCAGATGCGCATTTTCCCTTTCGCGGAGCAATACCCGAATCGGGGAAAGCCGCCCTCGTTCAGCCGCCGGCGCCCGTCTTCCGCACGGCGATGACCCAGCCGGTCATGCCGGTGCCCCGGATATGGTCGCCATGCTCCTCTGCCAGCCGCTCGATCCGGCCTGCGGCGGCGAGGGCGTCCAGTTTGGCGGTCAGGGCGCCGTCTTCGTAGAAATGCTCGTTCAGGCCGATGACGAGCGGCGCGCCGGGCGACACGATGCGCAGAATTTCGTCCAGGCACGCCGGCTGGATGTGGCCGAAGCCGAAGACGCCCACGGCGACGGCCGCACCGTAGGCGCCGTCGGCCGCATCGAGGGGCGGCGCATTCAGGTCGGCGCCGAACAGGCGGCGGTAGAGGCCGGTCTCGCGCGCCTTCTCCAGCATTCCGACAGAGAAGTCGCAGCCGTCGATGACACCGTAACCGGATTCGGCCAGGGCCGCGCCGGACAGGCCGGTGCCGCAGCCGATATCGAGGATTTCGGCCCGGCGATCCGTCAGGTAGCGCGCCAGCATCTCGGCGCAGCGAAGCGGCTGGGCGTAGCCGTTTTCATCGATCAGTTCGGTGTCGTAGGACGCCGCCCAGCGGTCGTACATGTCGCGGACCTCGACGGGATCGTGCACCTGATAGACGGTCTTGAGGAAACGGTCGTTCTGCGGCGTGTCCGCCATGCCAAATTCTCCCTTTGCTCCGGCAGGTTCAGCCTGAGGCCACCGGCGCCTTGCGCACGGCAACGGCCCAGCCGGACACGCCCGCCGAGTTGATATGGTCGCCGTGCTCGTCGGCAAGCCGTTCGATCCGGCCGGTAGAGACGAGGGCGTCCAGCTTCCGCGCCAGCGTGCCTTCGGCGTAGAAGTCCGCGTTCACGCCGATGACCAGGGGCGCGCCGGGTGCAAGCAGGCGCAGAATTTCGTCCAGCGCATCAGGATGGATCAGGCTGAAGCTGAACACGCCGACGGCGACGGCCGCGCCATAGGCGCCGTCGCGAACCCCGAGCGGCGGCAGGTTCAGGTCGGCCTCGAACAGCCGCCGGTAGATCCCGCGCTCCCGCGCCTTCTCCAGCATTCCCGGTGTCAGGTCGCAGCCGTCGATGGTGCGATAGCCGGTCTCGGCGAGGGCGGCGCCGACCAGTCCGGTACCGCAGCCGACGTCGAGGATTTCTGCGCCGCGGTCCGGCAGGAAACGGGACAGCATTTCGGCGCTGCGGCGCGGCTGGACATAGTCGTTATCCTCGGTCAGTTCGGCATCGTAGGTCTCGGCCCAGTCCGAGTAGAATTTGCGCGTTTCGGTAATCGTGCGCACGTTGTGGGCGCGCTTCAGGAAGGTGCCTTCTTCCGCGATGTAGGGCATGTGGATTTCTCCTCCGTTCCGGCTATCCTAGCGGCGCGGCGCCAATTTGCCATCGTGCGAATGGATGCGCGTCCCTTGCGTTGAACATTGAACAAGGAGACCTGCAGTGGACCGGGAAATCCGCGACCGGCTCGCCCTGCGCGACCTGATCGAGAACTGGGTACTCTGGCGCGACGCCGGCGACTGGGAGCGCTTCCGCACCGTCTGGCACCCCGACGGCGTGATGATGGCGACCTGGACCCAGGGCACCGGCGACGAGTTCATCGCCATGAACAGGGCGGGCTGGGAGCGCGGCGTCAGCATCCTGCATTTCCTCGGCGGCACGTCGGTCGAGCTGAACGGGGACCGGGCGGTCTGCCAGACCAAGATGACGATCTCCCAGCGCGCCGAGGTTCACGGCGTGCTCGTCGACGTCGTCTGCACCGGCCGCTTCTGCGATTTCATCGAGCGGCGCGACGGCCGCTGGGGCTTTGTCCTGCGCCAGCCGATCTACGAGAAGGACCGGATGGACCCGGTCGATCCGGCGGCGACCGTCGAACTCGATCCCGAAATCCTCGAGCGGTTTCCGGCGGGCTACCGCCATCTCGCCTACCTCCAGACCCAGATCGGCTACGACGTCAAACGCGACATGCCGGGGCTCAGGGGGCCGGAGGTCGAACGGCTCTACGCCTGCGCAAAATCCTGGTTGGCCGGCGGCGCGCTGGATTGGCTGCGCTGAGCCGGCCCGGCTAGGGGAACAGCGGCGCCTGCTCCAGCCCGGTCGTCTCCGGCAGGCCGAACATCAGGTTGATGTTCTGGATCGCCTGGCCGGAGGACCCCTTGACCAGATTGTCGAGCGTCGAGACCAGGATGGCCCGGCCCGGCAGCCGGTCGGCATAGACCTGCAGCAGGACATGGTTCGAGCCGCGGACGTGGCGCGTCGCCGGCGCCATGCCCTCGGGCGCGACATGGACGAAGGGCTCGCTCGCGTAGCGCGCTTCGAGGCAGGCCCTCAGGTCCGCAGCGGTCGCGCCGCCGTTCAGCCGGACGTAGGTCGTCAGCAATTCGCCCCGGTTCATCGGCATCAGGTGCGGCGTGAAATTGACCAGCACCTCCCGCCCGGCGGCCAGGGACACTTCCTGCTCGATTTCCGGCGCGTGCCGGTGGCTGGCGACGCCGTAGGGGTGGATGCCCTCGGCGACTTCGCAGAACAGCGTGCCCTCCTTGAGGCCGCGCCCGGCGCCGGACGTACCGGACTTGGCGTCGATCACGATATCGGCCGGGTCGATCAGGCCCGCGCCGACGACCGGCAGCAGGAGCAGCAGCGCCGCGGTCGGGTAGCAGCCGGGGCAGGCGACCAGCCGGGCCGCGGCGACGGCGTCGCGGTAGTATTCGGTCAGGCCGTAGACCGCCTCGGGCTGGAGGTGCGGCGCCCGGTGTTCGTGGCCGTACCATTCGGCATAGGTCCCGGTATCGCGCAGCCGGAAATCGGCCGACATGTCGGCGATCTTCAGATGGCCGGGCAGGCCGGCGACGATCTCCTGGGTCGTGCCGTGGGGCAGGCCGCAGACCGCCACGTCGCAGGCATCCCAGTCGGCTTCCGCCACGGTCACGAGGTTCGGCAGATCGGCTTTGCCGGTTTGGGGACCGAGATGGGGAAACACCGCCTGCATCGGCTTGCCGGCGTGCCGGTCGGCCGTCATCAGCGCGATTTCCAGGTTCGGATGCGTCATGGCGAGGCGCACCAGATCGGCGCCCGTATAGCCGCTGGCGCCGAGGACGCCGACCCTGATCCGCTCCTTGCTCATGATAAAATTCCGCCAAGCCCGATTTCCGCGATGAATCCGGCGATCTCTTCGTCGGGGATAGAGTTGCCAAGCACGCCGTACTCTTCCTCGTTGTTTCTCCTGAGAGCCATCGGCGCACTCAACATCGTCTCGAATGCCGCGTAGTCGAGATTTTTCTCCTTGTCCGTCATCAATACCGCCCCCGCAGCCGCCGGGACCGACATTCCGTTCCGCGGGATGCCGGTCGCTCGCTTCCCGGTTTTACAGGACGCGCAGCGCGGTCTCCGGCGCCCTGTCGAGCATCCGCAGCAGGGCGCGCGCCGCGCCGGTCGGGCAGCGCTTTCCCTGTTCCCAGTTGCGGATCGTCTCGGGCGACACGTCGATGCGCCGCGCCAGCTCGGTCTGGCTGAGGCCCATCCGCCGCCGGACCCGGCGCGCAAACCGCGCCATGTCCTGCATGGCCTCTTCCTCGTCCTCCCGCTCCTGGGCGGCGATCTCCGCCTCGGTGGTGGCGTCCACCCTGGCGGCGTCGATCCGGCCCTCGGGGAAGATGGACGGATCGTCGGGGTCAATCCTGATGCGCGTTGTGCTCATAGTCCGCGACCTCCTTCGGGTTGGCCTTGCGGGCCGAGATGATGCGGACGGCCGAACCCCGCACCGTGTAGACGACGACATAGGCCCGCCCGTCGATCATGCCGGTCAGCCGGTAGCGGTCCTCGCCATAATCCCATCGCACGTCCTGGGCGACGATCCGCAGCGGATCGAAGAACGCGCGGACGGCATAGGCGAAGTCGAAGCCGCGACGCTCGAAACAGGCACTGTTCTTGGCCTCGTCCCATTCGAACTCCATCCTGCGATAGTAGGCCAAAGGCCTATAGATTTCAAGCACGCCGCTTGGGTTTCCGGCCCATTCCCGCCGGCGCAAAAGTCCTGTAAGTGAGAGCGGAACCAGTCGGACCGCCGCCCAACGTCCAGAACGCCAAATGGCCCGTGTCTCCGAAACCATCACCGTCGCCCGCTCGGCGAACGACCTGTCCGTGTTCATGCGGGCGCTGTTCTACCAGCCGCATTTCCGCATCCTGAACGATTCCGGCTGGGCCTTCCATGTCCGGGAGAATGTCGGCCTGCTCGGTCGCCTGTTCCGCAATCCTTCGGAATTCGCCGTTTTCCTGCGCGAGAGCGAGGACGATCCGGAGAACGAGACCAGCGTCGAACTCCACGCCCACATGTTCGGTTTCGGGCCGATCCCGAAAATCACGCTGCGCAAGCGGATCGCGACGCTGCGCGACTATGTCGAACATGTCGCGACCCAGCCCCTGCCGGAAGGGGCGGAGGAGGAGGACGAAGAGGACTGACCGGCGGCGCCCGTTGATTGAGACTGCCGGTGGGATTGCCCCCGGACTGCCCCCGGGACCGCCCGGCGCGCCTAGCGCTTCGAGAACTGGAAGCTGCGGCGGGCCTTGGCCTTGCCGTATTTCTTGCGCTCGACGACGCGGCTGTCGCGGGTCAGGAAGCCGCCCTTCTTCAGGACCGGGCGCAGGCCCGGCTCGAAATTCGCCAGCGCCTTGGAAATGCCGTGACGCACCGCGCCGGCCTGGCCGCTGAGGCCGCCGCCCGAGACCGTCGCCATGACGTCGAACTGGTCGCGCCGGTCCGCCGCCTCGAAGGGCTGGTTCATCACCATGCGCAGGGTGGCGCGGGCGAAATAGGTCTCGGCGTCGCGGCCGTTGACCATGACGCGCCCTGCGCCCGGCCTGATCCAGACCCGGGCGACCGCGTCCTTGCGCTTGCCGGTGGCGTAGGCGCGGCCCTGGGCGTCGAGCTTCGGCTCGGCCGGCTTGCCCGCGTCTTCCGCCGCCGCACCCGTCGGCAGCAGCGACGCAAGGGTGGCCGCCGCCTTGTCCAGGCCGCTCAGCTGTTCGTCCCCACCGGCTTTTTCGGCGCCCGCGTCTTCCGCGGCGGTTTCTTCGGCAGCAGTGTCTTCGACCGCCGTATCGGCAGGTTCCGGTGCGCTCATCGGGTCGCCGCCTTTCTGTTCTTGGGCCTGTTCTTGCGGTTGCGCGCGCCGAGGTCCAGCGCCTCGGGCTGCTGCGCCTCATGGGGATGCTCCGCGCCGGCATAGACGCGCAGGTGGGAAAACTGCTGCCGGCCCAGCGGCCCGCGCGGCAGCATGCGCTGCACGGCCTTCAGGATCGCGCGCTCGGGATGCTTGCCTTCCAGGATCTGTTCCATCGTGCGGCTCTTGATGCCGCCGGGATAGCCGGTGTGCCAGTAGATGCGCTTGCCGGCCCGCTTGTTGCCGGTCAGGTGCACCTTCTCCGCGTTGACGACCACGACATGGTCGCCGCAATCCATGTGCGGCGTGTAGGTCGTCTTGTGCTTGCCGCGCAGCAGGTCGGCCACTTCGACGGCGAGCCGGCCGAGCACCAGGTCCTGGGCATCGATCAGCCACCATTTCTTCTCGATGTCCGACGGCGTTGCCGAATAGGTTTTCATCGGGTCGGTTCCGGCGTGTCTGGAAGTCGGGGCGCCCGGCGGCAGGCCGGGAACGGGGGTCGGTGAACGCGGCGACAGATAGGCGGCGAAATTCGCAACGTCAAGACCAAAATATCAATTTTTCCAGTAAGTTATGTATATGGTAGAATATTACCTTATTTATTATTTTTCGAACGCCGACGAATCGATTTGAACGCAATATCCCGCTTTCAGAACTTCGACGGTCGCCCGCGGCGTCAGGAGTATGCCCGACCTACCGCGTGAATCCTGCGGCTCGCAATAGCCCGCCGGCGTCCAGCGCCACAGGGCGCCGTCGGCAACCAGCAGCGCAGTTTCCTGCTTGCCGGGCCGATAGATAAAGGCGCCGTCGGGCAGCGCCGCGGCATCGGCGACGACCGGCCGTTTTGCCGGCGGGCATATTCGCTCCGGATCGAGAACCCGATCCATATCGCCGGCTTTGGCGGCGCAGCCCGGAAACGCCTCGGACCAAGCGGCGCGGAAAGCAAAATAGTCATCGCGCCGGCATTCGAAGCAGGGCCGGTGGCCGGCTGCGAGCGCAGTCGCTTCGTCGAGGAAGAACAGCTCGGTGTATCGGCCGGGCGTCATCGGCGTCCGCTTCCGCCCCTTGAATTGCAGATGGCAGACGATCCAGCGTCTTTCCGTACAGCGCTGACGGGTCAGGCGGCGATGCTTATCGTGTAGGCAACCGCGATTGCCCATCCAGGCACCAAAAGCCGGATCGGCGACAATGCAGCCGAAAGGCGTAACGCGGTTTTGCAGCGGCATGGCGGTTCGCGGTTATTCGGAGTTGTTCGGCCGGCAGGGGAGGGTAGGGCCCGCGCCGGTCATCCGTCGTTTATCATCTGTCGTCCGGCGCCGGGTCCGCCGGGCTGCCGGCGGCGCGTTCCAGCCGCTCCACGCGGGCGATCAGGTCGCGCAGCCTGGCCAGGGCGCGGCCGACCCGCCGCTGGTTCATCTCCAGCGCGCGCTGCTCCCGAATCGGCAGGGCGGGAAATCCGGCGAAAACGGCCCGGTCCGCGATGTGGCCGGCGACTCCCGCCTTCGCGGCGACCACGGCATCGTCGCCGATTTTCTTGTGGTCGGCGATGCCGACCATGCCGCCTATGACCGCCCGGTCGCCGATCGTCACGCTGCCGGCGATGCCCGTGCAGCCGGCGATCATGACATTCTCGCCGACCGTGCCGTTGTGGCCGATCTGGACCAGATTGTCGATTTTCGTGCCGTCGCCGATCCGGGTCGGGCCGAGGGTGCCGCGGTCGATGCAGGCGCCCGCGCCGATCTCGACATTGTCGCCGACGATGACGTTGCCCAGCGAATCGATCCGGCGGATATCGAAGTTGAAGGCGGTGACCTCTCCGGTCCGCCGCGCGCTCTCGACGCTGCTTTCCCCGGCCGTGACGAAGCTGAACCCGTCCGCGCCGACCGACGCGTTGTGGTGCAGAATGCAGCCCTGGCCGATGACGCAGTTCTCGCCGATCCGCACGCCTGGATGCAGGATGCTGCCGGCCCCGACCTCCGCGCCGGCCGCGACCGTGACCTGGGAGAGCAGCACCGCGCCCGGCCCGACCCGCGCATCCGGCCCGACGACGCAGAGCGGCCCGACCGAGGCGCCGTCGCCGATTTTCGCCGCCGGATCGACGACGGCGCTGGGATGGACGCCGGGCGTGAAATGGAGCGGCGGCGAAAACAGCCGGGTCAGCACGGCCAGCGCAACCCTGTGCCGCCCCTCGACCGTCAGGCCGCCGGCGAACCGCGCCGTATCGATCTCCATGCCGGCTGCCACGACCGCCGCGCCGGCGTGGCTGCGGGGAAGCAGGGCGTGGGAGCCTTCGTCCATGGCGAGCGCCAGGGTCTCCCGGTGCGGGGCGAAGACCGGATGGGCGACGGCGGTCACGGTGAACTCGCCGTCGCCGACGACCTCCGCGCCCAACAGCAAGGCGAGGTCGTTCAGCGATTTCGGTTCGGGCGGGGCGAGCAGGGGCATCGGAACCGGTCGGCGCACTGCGGACGTGCCGGCGATGGCGCCGGGCTGCCGGGAAGGGCTTGGCCGCACAGATAGGCCCGCCGCCGGGGCGCGGGCAATTCGCGCGGTTGCCGCATCAGGATCGCATTGGGGGCGGCCTCGGGTCAGGCGGCGCGGCCGAAGCGGCGGAGAAAGGCCTCGACCGCCTGCCAGACGGCCTCGGGCCGCTCGATCTGCAGGAAATGGGTGCAATCGGCAATCATGGTGTAGGGCAGGCCGTGTTCTTCCGCCAGCGCCCGGCCGAGCAGGGCCGGTGGCTGGACCTCCGGCAGCGACGCATCGGCACCGACCACCGCGATGTCGCCGGGCATGGCGCCGACCGTAGGCCAGACGGTCGGGTCGATATTGGCCGCGAAGACCTGCGCTTCGAGCCGCTTCGGGCAGGCGAGGGTCCAGCCGTCCTCCGTCCGGCGCGTGGTCGCCAGGGCGAACAGCTCGTGCGCGCCGGGCGGCCAGCGGCGGAAGGCGGGCCGCTTGCGCAGGACGGCGGCCAGGTCTTCCGGATCGTCGAAACGGTCGGGCCGGCGCAGGGCAATCGCCTCCATGTCCTCCATGTGGAAGCTCTGGGTCCGCTGCAGATCGTGGCCGGGCGGCGGAAAGATCGGCGGGTCGATCAGGATCAGCGGCGACCAGCGTTCGTCGTAGGCCCGGGTCTGGAGCAGTGCGGAAATGCCCGACATCGAATGGAAGACCGCGGCGACCGGCCCGGCCCCGAACAGCCGGTCGATGGCGCCGCGCACGGCCTCGAAATCCTCACGGAACCGGTCCCAGGTGTGGTTCCCGGCGCCGTCGGGCGGGTTCTGCCCGTGGTTGCGGGTGTCGAACAGGATCACGTCGTAGGCGGCCAGCATCAGCCGCCAGAACGGGTAATAGGCCTCGATCGCCATACCGTTGCCGTGGCTGAGCGCGACCCGCGGCCCGTCCGGATTGCCGTGGCGGCGCAGGATGACGGTCGCGCCGTCGGGCATGGCGACGGCATGGCGCTCCCGCGGTTCGGGCGGCACCAGCGCCGGCGGCAGATGAGGCATCGGGACATTCATGGCGACCGGCTAGACCGGTTCGCCCGGCCGGTCAACGGGTGCGGCGGCCTGCCGGCCCCGACCCGCCCGGCGGACGACGCGTCTGAAGGGCCGTTGGGCAGCGCGGCAATTCACGCTATCGAGAGCCGGAGCTTGCCCGCCGTTCCGCGCGCTTGACGGGCTCTCGAACCTTGCCATAAGGGGCGGCGATGCAGCGCTATTCGATCTTCTCGCTCGCCCGCAATGCGCTGACCGGCCACCGGAACTGGCCGCAGGCCTGGCGCAGCCCGGCGCCGAAGCCGGAATACGACGTCGTCATCGTCGGCGGCGGCGGCCACGGGCTGGCGACGGCCTACTACCTGGCGGCGGAGCACGGCATCGCCAACGTGGCCGTGCTGGAAAAGGGCTGGCTCGGCGGCGGCAACACCGGGCGCAACACCACGATCATCCGCTCCAACTATCTGTGGGACGAAAGTGCGGCGATCTATGAGAAGTCGCTCCGGCTCTACGAGGGCCTGTCCCGCGAACTGAACTTCAATATCATGCTGAGCCAGCGCGGCGTGCTGAACCTGGCGCATAACGAGCACGACCTGAAGGAAATGGCGCGCCGCGTCCGCGCCATCCGCGGCAACGGGATCGATTCCGAAATCCTGACGCCGGCCGAAATCAAGAAGCTCGTGCCGGCGATCAACGTCTCGAAGGACATGCGCTATCCGATCCTCGGCGCCTCCCTGCAACGGCGCGGCGGCGTGGCGCGCCACGACGCGGTCGCCTGGGGCTTCGCGCGCGGCGCCGACGACCGCGGCGTCGACATTATCCAGAATTGCGAGGTGACCGGCATCGACCGCAAGGGCGGCCGGGTGACCGGCGTCCGGACGACCCTCGGCCCGATCAAGGCCGGCAAGGTCGGCGTCGTCGTCGCGGGCCACGCCAGCGTGCTGGCGGACATGGCCGGTTTCCGCCTGCCGATCGACAGCCATCCGCTCCAGGCGATGGTCAGCGAGCCGATCAAGCCGGTGCTGGACTGCGTCGTGATGTCCAACGCCGTGCACGTCTATGTCAGCCAGTCGGACAAGGGCGAACTGGTGATCGGCGCCGGGATCGACAGCTTCAACAGCTACGCCCAGCGCGGCAGCTGGCAGATCATCGAAGGGCAGATGGGCGCGCTGGTCGAGCTGTTCCCGGTCTTCTCGCGCCTGCGCCTGATGCGCAGCTGGGGCGGCATCGTCGACACCTGCCCGGACGCCAGCCCGATCCTGTCCAAGACTCCGGTCGAAGGGCTCTACTTCAACTGCGGCTGGGGCACCGGCGGTTTCAAGGCGACGCCGGGCTCCGGCTGGGCCTTCGCCCACACCATCGCGCGCGACGAGCCGCACCCGCTCAACGCGCCCTTTTCTCTCGACCGCTTCGCCACCGGCGCGCTGATCGACGAACACGGCGCCGCGGCGGTGGCGCACTAGGGGAGGGCAGGGCGCCATGCTGCTGATCCACTGCCCCTGGTGCGGACCGCGCGACGAGAGCGAATTCGGCTATGGCGGCGAAGCGGACATCGCCCGGCCGCCCGATCCCGACGCCCTGAGCGACGCCGAATGGGCCGACTATGTCTTCATGCGCACCAACACCAAGGGCCGGTTCAAGGAACAGTGGGTCCATATCCACGGCTGCGGCCGCTGGTTTACGCTGGTGCGCGATACCGTGACCCACGAGCATGGCGAGGCCGGCGTATTCGGCGGCGTCGAGCCGGAGGCGGACGGGTGAGCGGGCCGCAATACCGCCTGCCGGCCCATGCCCTGACGGGCGGCCGGATCGACCGGGACAGGCCGCTCGGCTTCTCGTTCAACGGCGAACGCTTCACCGGCTATGCCGGGGACACGCTGGCCTCGGCCCTGCTGGCCTATGGCAGCTTCCCGCTCGCCCGCGGCTTCAAGTACCACCGCCCACGCGGCATCTTCGGCACCGGCGCGGAAGAGCCGAATGCGCTGGTCCAGCTCGAGACCGGCGGGCGCAGCCAGCCCAACCTGCGCGCCACGCAGATCGAGCTTTACGGCGGCCTGACCGCGTCGAGCGTCAACGCCTGGCCGTCGGTCGAGTTCGACCTGATGCGGGTGAACGACTGGCTGTCGCCGATCTTTCCCTCCGGCTTCTACTACAAGACCTTCATGGGCGCAGGGATCGGCGCCGGGCGCTGGTGGCGGTTGTTCGAGCCCTTCATCCGGCGCGCCGCCGGCTTCGGCAGGGCTCCGGCGGCGCCGGACCCGGACCGGTACGAGCGGATGAACGCCCATTGCGACGTGCTGGTCGTCGGCGGCGGCCCGGCCGGCCTCTCCGCGGCCCTGGCGGCGGCCAACCGGGGCAGCCGGGTGATCCTCGCCGACGAACAGGCCGAGCCGGGCGGCGACCTGCTGGCCGGCGACCGGAGCATCGACGATGCGCCGGCGATGGACTGGGTTGCGGCGGCACTCGGTAAACTCGATGCAGCGCCCGACGTAACCGTACTTCGCCGGACGGCGGTGGCCGGCCTGTACGACGACAATTTCGCGACGGCGGTCGAAAGCGTCGGCGAGCGCTTCGGGCCCGGCGCGCCGGAACATCTGCCGCGCCTGCGCCTGTGGCGCATCCGGGCGCGCCGGATCGTGCTCGCCACCGGCGCCCACGAGCGGCCCTACGCCTTTGCGAACAACGATACGCCCGGCGTCATGCTGGGTAACGCGATCCGCCACTATGCCGGGCGCTATGCTGTGGCGCCGGGGCGGCAGGCAGTGCTGGGAACCAACAACGATTCGGCCTACCGCACGGCGCTCCTGCTCGCGCAGGCCGGGCTTGCCGTGACCCTTGCCGATGCGCGCGAGACGCCGCCGGCTGCGCTGGCGGATGCCGCGCGCAACGCCGGCGTCGCGGTCGAGGCCGGCTGCGTGGTTTCGGCGGTCGTCGGCGGCAGGCGCGTCCGGGGCGCGAAGGTCGGCCGCGTCCTGCCGGACGGCGAAATCTCCGGCGCGCCGCGCGCCGTCGAGGCCGATCTGGTCGGCGTGTCCGGCGGCTGGAACCCGGCGCTGCACCTCGCCTCCCACCGCGGGGCGAAGCCGGTCTGGAACGAGGCGCAGGCCTGCTTCGCGCCGGCCGACCTGACCGCGCTCGGCGTGGGCGCTGCCGGCGCCGCGGCCGGCGCGGAAATCCTCGCCGACTGCCTGGAACAGGGCTACGCCGCGGGCCGGGACGCCGCCCGGGCGGCCGGCCGGACGAAGCGCACGCGCAAGCCGGCGCTGAAGACCGACGACGGCGCGGCCGGCGCGCCGATCCGGCCGCTCTGGGCGGTCGCGGAGCGCCGGTCCGGCGGCATCGGGGGCAAGGCGTTCGTCGATCTCCAGAACGACGTGACGGTGAAGGATGTCGCGCTGGCGGCGCGCGAGAATTACCGCTCGGTCGAGCATCTCAAGCGCTACACCACGCTCGGCATGGGCACCGACCAGGGCAAGACCGCCAACGTGACCGGCCTGGCGCTGATGGGCATGGAGACCGGCCGGCCGCCGGACGCGGTCGGCACGACGACCTTCCGCCCGCCCTATACGCCGGTTCCCTTCGGGGCGCTCGCCGGACGTGACCGCGGCGCGCTGTTCGACCCGGTGCGCGAGACGCCGATGTTCGACTGGCACGAAGCCAACGGCGCGGTTTTCGAGGATGTCGGCCAGTGGAAACGGCCCTACGCCTACCGGCGCGGCGGCGAAGCGCTGGAAGCCGCAATCGACCGCGAGGTCCGGGCGGTGCGCAACGCGGCCGGCGTCATGGACGCCTCGACCCTCGGCAAGATCGACCTCAAGGGGCCGGATGTCGTCACGTTGCTCAACCGCGTCTACACCAACGACTGGGAGACGCTGAAGGTCGGCCGCGCCCGCTACGGCCTGATGTGCCACGAAGACGGCATGATCTTCGACGACGGCGTGACCGCCCGGCTCGCCGACGACCACTATCTGATGACGACGACGACCGGCAACGCCGCCACCGTGCTGGGCTGGCTCGAAATGTGGCTGCAGACCGAATGGCCGGAGCTTCGGGTGTTCGCGACCTCGGTGACGGAGGCGTATGCGACCGCGACCGTCGCCGGGCCGGAGGCGCGCAGGCTGGTCTCCGGCCTGGACAGCGACATCGACTGGTCGGACGAGGCCTTCCCGCACATGGCGGTCCGGACCGGCACCGTGCTCGGCGCGCCGGCGCGGGTGTTCCGGGTCAGCTTCAGCGGCGAGGCGTCGTGGGAAATCAACGTCCCGGCGCATTGCGGCCCCGCGCTCTGGCAGGCGCTGATCGACGGCGGCGCGACGCCCTACGGCACGGAGGCCATGCACGTCCTGCGCGCCGAGAAGGGCTTCATCATCGTCGGGCAGGAGACCGACGGCACCGTGACGCCCCACGACCTTGGCATGGGCTGGGCCGTCAGCAAGCGCAAGGACTTTATCGGCAAACGCTCCTACAAGCGGCCCGATACGGCGCGCCCGGACCGCAAGCACCTGGTCGGCCTGCTGCCGCTCGACAGCAGCACGGTGCTGCCGGAGGGCGGCCAGATCGTCAACGATCCGGCGCAGGAACCGCCGGTGACGATGCTCGGGCACGTCACGTCCAGCTACAAATCGCCGAGCCTGGACGGCGGCTTCGCCCTGGCGCTGCTCAAAAACGGCCGCAACCGCATGGGCGATACGGTCCATGTCCTGCGCCTCGACGAGGGCGCCGACCCGGCGCGGGTCGTCGCGCCGGCCTTCTACGACAGGGACGGAGGGCGGATGCGTGGCTGATTCTCTCGCCGTTACCCATCCGCTTGCCGATCCGCTTTCGGGACCGCCGGAACAGACGGGGCCGGACAGCGCCGCTGTTGTCCTGACGGCCGAACCGCCGCTCGTCCTGCTCGATCTGCGCTGCCGGGACCGGGCGGCGCTCGACGGTTTCCTCAAGAAGCCGCTCGGGCTCGCCTCGCCGCCGGTGGCGCGGGCGGTGTCCAACGCCCGCGGCGTGCTGTTCCGGCTGGGGCCGGACTGGTGGCAGCTTCGGTGCAGGGACCGCAAGCTGGCGGCCCGGCTGCTGAAGGCCGGTGCCGCCGGGCCGGTCGGCGCGACCGATATTTCCGATGCCTGGCTCGCCGTCGGCGTCGCCGGGCCGCGGGCGCGCGACGTTCTCGCCAAGGCCGCCACGGTCGACCTGCATCCCGAGGCGTTCCCGGCCGGCTCGGCCGCGCGCACCCTGTTCGGCCGGGTGACGGTTGTCATCGCGCGCCTCGCGGACGATGAGCCGCCGGCGTTCGACGTCACGGTCAGCCGGTCGAACGCACGCTTCCTCTGGCGCTGGCTGGCCGACGCCGCGCGGGAATACGGCTATACGCTCAAGCCGTTTTCCGGCGGCGGCGCGTGAAGTGAGCCAGGGAGGCAATTTGGCCGCGACGGGCGGCGGCGTTCGAGGCTCGACCGGGGTTTCCGGATCGGCTAGTGAGCACATCAACGGACAGGACCGGCACCGGCCGGAACGAACGATCACTCCATGACCGAAGTCACCCGAGAGGCCGCCAGGACAGGGCGGCGCAAGGCCCGCCCGACGCCCAAGGGCCGCCAGGTCGATCCGGCGGCACTCGAGCGGGTGCGCGCACTGCTCGGCGAGGCGCCGCGGCGGCGCGACCTGCTGATCGAGCATCTGCACCTGATCCACGACGCGCACGGCCATCTCTCCGCGGCCCATCTGGCGGCGCTGGCGCAGGAAATGAAGCTGTCCCAGGCAGAGGTCTACGAGGTCGCCACCTTCTACGCCCATTTCGACGTGGTGAAGGAAGGGGAGACCCCGCCGCCGCCCCTTACCGTGCGGGTGTGCGACAGCCTGAGTTGCGCGCTCGCCGGCGCCGACGGCCTGATCGACGCGCTCGCGGCGGCTTCGGACCCGGCGGCGGTGCGCATCGTGCGCGCGCCCTGCATGGGCCGGTGCGAGACGGCGCCGGTCGCCGAGGTCGGCCACAATCACGTCGTCGCCGCCACCGCCGAACGGGTCGGGGCGGCGATCCGTGCCGGAGACACCCACCCGGCCGTGCCGCCGTATCAGGATCTGGCGGCCTATCGGACGCAAGGCGGCTATCGCTTGCTGGAGGATTGCCTGAACGGCCGGCGGACGCCGGAGGACATCATCGGCATCCTGAGCGACGCCAACCTGCGCGGCCTGGGCGGCGCCGGCTTCCCGACCGGGCAGAAATGGCGCTTCGTACGCGCCGAGGCCGGGCCGCGCCTGATGGCGGTCAACGCCGACGAGGGCGAACCGGGCACCTTCAAGGACCGCTTCTATCTCGAGACCGAGCCGCACCGGGTGCTGGAGGGCATGCTGGTCGCCGCCTGGGCGGTCGAGGCCGAGGCGGCCTATTTCTACCTGCGCGACGAGTATCCCCATATCCGCGAGATCCTGCTCGCCGAGATCGCGGCGCTGGAGGCGGACGGCCTGGCGCCGCACACGGAAATCCATCTGCGGCGCGGCGCCGGGGCGTATATCTGCGGCGAAGAATCGGCGATGATCGAATCGATCGAGGGCAAGCGCGGCCTGCCGCGACACCGCCCGCCCTACGTCTCGCAGAACGGCATCTTCGGCCGGCCGACCCTGGTCAACAATGTCGAGACCCTGTTCTGGATCCCCATCATCGTCGAGAAGGGCGCGGACTGGTTCGCGGGCCACGGCCGCCACGGCGGCAAGGGTCTGCGCAGCTATTCGGTCTCCGGCCGGGTGAAGGAGCCGGGCGTCAAGCTGGCGCCGGCCGGCGTCACGCTCGCCGAACTGATCGACGAATTTTGCGGCGGCATGGCCGACGGCCACACGCTCCGGGGCTTTCTGCCCGGCGGCGCCTCGGGCGGCATCCTGCCGGCGTCGATGGCCGACCGGCCGCTCGAATTCGGCGAACTGGAGAAATTCGGCTCCTTCGTCGGCTCCCACGCCGTGGTCGTGCTGTCCGACCGGGACGACATGAAGGCCTGCGCCCTCAACCTGATGCAGTTCTTCGAGGACGAGAGCTGCGGCCAGTGCACGCCCTGCCGGGTCGGCACCGAAAAGGCGGTCAAGCTGATGCAGCGCGAGACCTGGGACGAGCCGCTGCTGCGGGAATTGTCCGCTGCAATGACCGATGCCTCGATCTGCGGCCTCGGCCAGGCGGCGGCCAACCCGCTGCTCTCGGTCTTCCGCCATTTCCCGGACAGGCCGGGTTAATTCGGCGCAGCATGACAAATCCTGACATCCCCGCGCTCCGCGGGACGGTCGCGCTGCTCGACGGCGGCATCGGCCAGGAGTTGTACCAGCGCCGCCGGCAGCCCTCTGCGCCCCTGTGGTCTGTGGGAGTCATGATCGACGATCCGGACCTCGTCGAAACCGTGCATCTCGAATTCATCGAGGCCGGAGCGCGGGTCCTGACCCTGAACAGCTATTCGGCGACGCCGCACCGGTTGGCCCGCGCTGGCCGCGAGGACATGTTCGGGGCCCTGCAGGCAGCCGCCATCCGCGCCGCGCACGCCGCGCGCGAGCGCAGCGGGCGGGACGATATCCGGGTCGCCGGCTGCCTGCCGCCGCTCACGGCCTCCTTCCGGCCGGACCTGACGCCGTCCGAGGAGGTCTGCCTGGCCGACTATCGCCGGATCGTCGCGGCCCAGGCGGAGGGCGTCGACCTGTTCCTGTGCGAGACCCTGGCGACCGTCCGGGAGGCGCGCCTGGCGACGCTGGCGGCGCGCGAGAGCGGCCGGACGGTGTGGACCGCGCTGACGGTGGACGATGCCGACGGCACGGTGCTGCGGTCCGGCGAACCGGTCGGAGAGGGCGCCCGCGCGGCGCTCGACGCTGGCGCGGCGGCGGTGCTGGCCAACTGTTCGAGCCCGGAAGCCATCGCCCAGGCGCTGCCCGCGCTGGCCGGCACCGGCGCGCCGTTCGGCGCCTACGCCAACGGGTTCGTTTCGGTGGCGCCGCTCGAGCCGGCCGGGCCCGTCGACGTGCTGGACGCACGCGACGATCTCGGCCCGGTGGCCTATGCCGGCCACGCGCTCGGCTGGGCGGCGGCCGGCGCGACGATCGTCGGCGGCTGCTGCGAGATCGGGCCGGCCCACATCGCGGAACTCGCTCGGCGGCTCGGCCGCGAAGGCTACGGGATTGCGGCCGAGCCAGCGTATGGCGCCCGGACCGGCGAAATTCCGGCCGGGGGCGGGTAAATCGCGGGCGGTTGCGGCGCCGCTGCGCGCCGACTTCAGGGCTGGCGCATGCCGCCGTCGGGATCGGCGTAGGCGACCGCCTCGATCTCGATCAGGAACTCCTCCTTCACCAGGCGATCGACGATCAGCAGCGTGTTCGGCGGATATGTCTCGCCGCCGAACAGCGCGGGAAACGCCTCGGCGCGGACCGCCATGAAGCGCTCGATATCCTGGGAGTGGACGAGATAGGTGGTGAATTTGACAATGTGATTGAAGCCGAGGCCGGCGCCTTCGAGGACCGCGCCCAGATTGTCGAGCACCTGGCGCATCTGGGCGGCGAAATCGCCCTTGCCGACCACGCTGCCGTCGCGCCCGACGGCGAGCTGGCCGGCGATGTGCAAGGTCGGGCCGGCCGGAATCGCCGTGGCGTTGGAGTAAAGGCCCTGGGCCGGGCTGGCGTTCGGCGGGTTAAGATAGGCGATCGGGTCGGCCGGCATCGTCGTTTCTCTCGAAGCTGGGGAGGCTGCGGCCATCCTAGCCCGGAAATCCTGCCCCGGTCACCGTCACGGGACCGGACCCGGTCACGATCGCGGTCCGGCCGCGCCTTCTGCCGCCCCCTCTGCTTCCGGGCCGGTCTCGCTGACCGCTTCCTTCGCCCAGGGGTCGGTCGTTTCCCGGTCCAGGTTGTCGCCGACCGCGTCCTGGAGGGCCGCGGTGTCGATCTGGTGCAGGGAGCCGCTGCGGTTGAGATGCGCGGCCGTCGCTGCGGCGCGGCCCATGGCGAAGCAGGGGCCCATGACCCGCAAGCTTGCGAGCGCCGCCGGTTCGGCGTCGATGCAGCGGCCGGCGACCACCACGTTGTGCAGCCCCCGGGGCAGCATGGCGCCGAACGGAATGTAGTGGATATGGTTCTCGTCGAAGACCGTCCAGTGGGTGCCCGCCATGTCGCCGTGCAGTTCGATCGGCCAGGTCGTCCGCGCGATGGCGTCGGGCGGGCGCGCCCCGGTCGCGACATCCTCGACCGTGACATGGCTCCGGCCGACGATCGTCCTCGTCTGGCGGATGCCGGCATTGCCGTAGACCGCGACCTTGGCCTCGCGGAACGCTTCCGGCAGTTCGCGCTTGAACAGGCTGAGCAGCGCGTCGACCTGGCGCCGCCCTTCGATCCCGGCGAGCGCCAGGCCGGCCGTTTCCATCGGCGTTTCGACATGCGTGAGGTTGAGCAGCAGCTTGCGCGTGCCCGGCACGACGAAAACCGGCCCCTCGGCCCGCACCAGGCCGAATTCGTTGCCGAACCTGCGGATCAGGTCGTGGTAGAGCGCGCGCGGATAGCCGGCGCACAGGGACGTCTCGACATCCTCCAGAATCGCCATCACCGAGCCGAGGACCGGCTTTACCGATTCGCGCAGATCCTGCCCCGCCAGCCACGGCACGACCGCGTCGCCCGACGCGTCGACGAAGCGGTTGGCCTCGACCCGGGCATCGCCGAAACGGGTGCTGAGAAGGAGCGCCTCGACGATGCCGTCGCGCTGCTCGACCCGGCGGACGATGGCGCCGGGCAGGGGAACGATGCCGCATTCGGCGATCCGCTCCTCGGCCCAGCGCATCCAGGCGTTGGGCACATAGTCCAGGATGAAGGTGCCCCGCACCCGTCGCAAGGCGGCGTCGCCCCGGGCGAACAGGGTTTCGAACAGGCCGTCCATGACGCCGTGGGTCAGGCGTCTGGGAACCGGCCCGTTGCGGAACAGGCCGCAAATCGTGCCCAGCGCCGCCCCGACCGCCTGGCCGCCGAGGTTGGGCGCGGCGTCCACGATCGCGACCTGCTGGCCCAGCCGGGCCGCTTCCAGTGCTGCCGACAGGCCGGCCGCGCCCGACCCGATAACGCAAAGGTCGCTGCGGTAGACCGGCGCCGGCCGGTCCTGGATGCGAACCGTCTTCATGCCAGGAAACCGAGCCATCAACCGCCTCCTAATTATGCGCCGTGGCAGGTTCTAGCACGCTTCCCGCGCATTGCCAGCCGACGCGAGGGCCGGTGCCTTGCGGCCGATTCAATCATCGGAAGGGTTTTCGGCGGCGAATTTCAGCCGGAGAAATTGCGCGACGGCAGAGCGGCGAATTCGGGTGCGGAAGTCCGTTTCGGAATTGCTTCGATTCCTGTCGGGTATCGATAGCGTATTCCCGTGTCTTGCGCCTCGAAAGATGCTGTGCGCTGCCACCAGTAGGTGAAGACGGGTTTTCGTCGACATTCGGAGGAGCTGCGCAACGGGCCGGAATTTCGGCGAACGGCAGCCCGGCAACGTCTGCGTTTCCGGTCGAAAGTCCACTCAATCCCGGCCGTTCTTTGCGCTCGATTCGGCGGTTCGGAACGGCAGGTTCACGGGCCATCGATGAAACCGCACCGCAACCCGTCGAAATAAAACCGTTGCGCCGGAAGGTTCGGAGCGCAGCCCGTTCCGTTCGGACTGTTCGGCGTTCGAATTCGACGGCTTCGAGAAATTAGCGGAAAGGGGCGGCCAGGGATTCCACGACGGACCGCTACGCCCCGGCACTGCATCCCGGGTCGAACCGGACGAACGAATTCCGGAAACGACCGGGCGATTGCAGCGGTGCCAAGCGGCTGTGCGCCGGGGCAAGCCAAAGCGGGGCCGGCCGGCACAAGGCCGGCGGCCCCGCAGCAAGGCAGGCGATTCGCAGGTCGGGTTACGAACCGGCCGGTTCGACGATAATCCGGCCGCGGCCGCGCCGGACCCGATAGCCGCCGCGCGGAATTTTGAGGCTGCCGTCCTGGACCAGGGGCCAGAGCGTGTTTGCGATCGTCTCCGCGCCGCTGTCGCCTTCCTCTTCCGTCTGGGAAGAAAGCCACTCGACAAAGGCGCGTTCGCCGATTTCATGGCCTACGGACTTGCACAACGCGTTGAGTTTGCGAACCTGGCCTTTGGTCAGGTTGCTCTGGTCGATTGAGTGCGAAGACATGCTTGATTTGCCTCTTTCGGTTAACGGTTTTGCCGGAAGAACGACCGGCTTCGAGTACTCGATGAATCGAAACCGGTAGAGCCTGCTTCGACATTGCCGAAACCGTTCAAAGCCGGCGATCCGGCATGAACAGTCCTTAAGCCCGCTTCGGACATGACAGTTTCGCGCTTCCGAAACAACGTTGAATTAACCGGCGAAAACTTCCTAAACCAAATCAGGCAATAAAACAAGACGAAGTTTCGAAGGAAAGGGCGGCTGAAACATCAAGAGGTATCCGGTAGTCTGCCGGCGAGTGCGGGAAGCAAAAGGGCGGAAACGCCGACGCGCCGATTCCAGAGTCCGGCGTCGGAAACGAACGACCGGGGCGAATTACAACTGCGCTTGAGGAACTTCCGGGACGCATTTGCCGCGGTTGCACGAAATTCCGGTCCGCAACGCCGTGCTTCGCCGCCGGCGAAAGTCCGGAGGGATAGCGGCCGGGCGCGGCTGCGGTTTCGGCAGCGACCGCCCGGTGAATATAAGCCGGTGAATAGAACCCGATGGACATAACATCGTTGCGGCATTTTTCCGTGGCGAATATCGGCACAATCGGCGGTACTGGGGACACGGGACCGGGACGCAGGGCCGGGACACGGGCTGCCCGCCGCGCCGGAGACGTGCAGCGGCGGCCGGGGCGACCGTATGGAACGACCGATGGACTATGACCGTTTCTTCCAGCAGCAGATCGAGAATCTGCACCGGGAGGGCCGTTACCGGGTGTTCGCCGATATCGAGCGGCATGCCGGCGACTTTCCGAGGGCCACGCGGCGCAAGGACGGCGCTGCGAGCGAAGTAACGGTATGGTGCTCGAACGACTATCTGGGCATGGGCCAGCATCCGGAGGTGCTGCGGGCCATGCACGGCGCGATCGACCGTTGCGGCGCCGGCGCGGGCGGCACCCGCAACATCGCGGGCACGAATCACTTCCATGTCCTGCTCGAGCGGGAGCTGTGCGACCTTCACGGCAAGGAGGCATCGCTGGTCTGCACGTCGGGCTATGTCGCCAACCTTGCAGCGCTCAGCACGCTGGCGTCGAAGCTTCCCGGTTGCATCGTCTTCTCCGACGCGCTGAACCACGCGTCGATGATCGAGGGCATCCGCCAGTCGCGCGCGGAAAAACGCATTTTCCGGCACAACGATGCCGACCATCTGGAGCGGCTGCTGGCCGAAGCGGACCCGGACCGGCCGAAGCTGATCGCGTTCGAATCGGTCTATTCGATGGACGGGGATATCGCGCCGATCGCCCGTTTCTGCGACCTGGCCGAACGTTACGGCGCGCTGACTTATCTGGATGAGGTCCATGCCGTCGGCCTGTACGGCCCGCGCGGCGGCGGCGTTGCCGAGCGGGACGGCGTCGCCGGCCGGATCGACGTTATCGAAGGGACGCTGGCGAAGGCCTTCGGCTGCGTCGGCGGTTACATCGCCGCTTCGACCGCGATCGTCGATTTCGTCCGCAGCTATGCCTCGGCCTTCATTTTTACCACTGCCCTGCCGCCCGCCGTCGCCGCGGCTGCGATCGAGAGCATCCGCCATCTGAAGACAAGCGATGCCGAACGGCAGCGCCAGCGCGAAACGGTTGCAAAGGTGCGCAGGAAGCTGACCGAACGGGGCATCCGCCATATGGACAATTCCAGCCATATCGTGCCGGTGCCGGTGGGCGACCCGGCGATCTGCAAGCAGATTTCGGACCTGCTGCTGGACGACTACGGCATCTATGTCCAGCCGATCAACTTCCCGACCGTGCCGCGCGGTACGGAGCGGCTGCGCATCACGCCGTCGCCGCTGCATTCGGACGCCGACATCGAGCATCTGGCGGCGTCCCTTTCGGCGGTCTGGAACCGGCTGGCGCTCAAACCTGCGGCATGATCCCGACGACAGGGCCGGGCGATCCCGACAGCTTCGCGACCGAGTGAAACCGACGGCGGCATCGACCGCGCCGGAGAAGAAACCCGACATGTCATCCGAGATGCCGCAGACGTTCTTCCTGCCGGAAACCGAAGTGCCGGACCTGGAATTCGCCGGTATCCGGGCGCAGTACGCCGCGCTGAAAGACGCGATCGCGCCCCGGATCGCAGAAGTGTTCCGCCACGGCCGGTTCATCATGGGGCCCGAGATCGAGGCGCTGGAAGACGCGCTGTGCGACTTCTGCGGCGCCGGCCATGCCGTGGCGGTTTCCAGCGGCACCGATGCGCTGGTTGCGCCTCTCATGGCGCTCGGGGTCGGGCCGGGCGATGCGGTGTTCGTTCCCGGATTTACCTTCACCGCGACCGCCGAGGTGGTCTTGCTGCTCGGCGCCATGCCGGTTTTCGTCGATGTCGACGGCGCTTCCTTCAACCTGGATCCCTCCGGCCTCGAGCGGAGCATCGCCCGGGTGCGCGACGAAGGCGCGTTGACGCCGAAGGCGGTTATCGCCGTCGACCTGTTCGGTCTGCCGGCGGACTACGAGGCGCTCGCCCGGATCGCCGGGGCAGAGGGCCTGAACCTGATCGCCGATGCCGCCCAGAGCTTCGGCGCCCGGCGCGGCAACCGGAAGGTCGGCACCCTTGCGCCGGTCACGACGACCAGCTTCTATCCGGCCAAACCGCTCGGTTGCTACGGCGACGGCGGTGCGGTGTTGACCGACGATCCGGAGATGGCCGCTCTGCTGCGCTCGATCCGGGTCCACGGACAGGGCAGCGTGCAATACGCCGTCGAGCGGGTCGGCCTCAACGCCCGGCTCGACAGCTTCCAGGCCGCCGTTCTCCTCGGCAAGCTGCCGGCGTTCGAGGGCGAGGTCGCGGCGCGCAACCGGCTGGCGGACCGCTACGACGCCGGCCTGGGCGCCGTGGTGCAGCCGCCGGCCCGCTTCGGCGGCATCCTGAGCAGCTGGGCGCAATATTCCATTCTGACGGACGATCGCGACGGCCTGCGCGCCCGCCTCGGCGAAGCGGGCATTCCCACTGCGGTCTACTATCCGGAGCCGATGCACCTGCAGCCGGCCTATCGGGATTATGGCGGCGGTGAGGGCTCTCTACCTGTCAGTGAGGCGCTGTGCGGCCGGATCGTGAGCCTGCCGATGCACGCCTATATGCGCGACGAAACGGCGGACCGGATAATCGAAGCGGTCCGCGCAGCGGTTTGATACGCCCCGCCCCGCCGGCATCCGCGACGGTGCGGCGGACCGGGCGGTCGAAGCGATCCGTGCGGCGGCAGTCCGATCCCCGCCCGGTTCAACCGACCCGCAGCCGCTCGATGCCGCTGCCGGCGAGATAGCCGAGCCACACGGCGATCAGGCAGAGCAGGACCGACAGCAGGATATTGCCCCCGGCGCGCAGCCAGTCGCCGTTGTTGAGCAATATCAGGGTCTGGAGGCTGAATGCCGAAAAGGTCGTGTAGCCGCCGCACAGGCCGACCATGACGAAGGCGCGGCCCTCCGCCCCCAGCCAGGGGTTGTCGAGCGATGCGTTGAGCGCGGCCAGAATGCCAATGACCAGCGAACCGGTCACGTTGACCAGCAATGTCCCCCAGGGAAAGTCCAGCCCCATGCGGGCCGCCACCAGCTCGTTGCACCAGTACCGGCCCATGCCGCCGATGGCGCTGCCGAGTGCGATCCAGAAATACATCATGCGGGTCGGTTCCGTTCGGCCGTGTCCATCCGGTCCCCGCACACTTCGAGGCGCAATGGAGGCGCAGGTCAAGTCCGGATGGGCGCAGGGCCGGAAATCCCGGCGGCCGTCAGGATAGCCGGCAGGGCGAAGGGCAGGGTCCGGCGAAACGGCAAGGCCGGATTCCGGTCAGTTCATCGGAATGACGACCCGGAAGCGCTTCTGCGCCAGCAATCGCCCCCGGTAGATGAATTGCTCTATCCATTCGCCTTCGGCCAGTCCCCAGATGTGCGTGAAGCGATGGCCGAAATAGACGTTTCGGCGCTCCTCGACATCCCGATGATATTCGCTGATCCGCGTCGTTTTACCGGTCCCGGGATTGGTGATCGGCGGGTGAACGGTGCGGATCGTGAGCCTGACCGGCGCCTCCCCGAATCCGATGAGATCGATTTCGACGCCGAATGCGCGGCCCAGTTGCCCGAGAATAAGGGTTGTCCGCTTTACGAGACGCACGTCGGATACAAAGTCGACCTTGCCGGAAATCTCTTTCGGCGCGCTAAACGATTTGCCCGTTTTTCGCGTTTGATACTCGCCGAACCCGGAAATCGCGATTTTCGGTTGCGCCTCAACGGAGCCGGCGCCCGCCGCCGGGATCGACACCAGCAAACCGGCGGCAAGGACGAGGGCGGAGAAACGCGTTTTCACACCCGATCCCGATCGAGCGGCTGGACGATTGCGAACACCGGACACCGTATCGGTTGTCTGTGTCCCTGAAATATGGAAATCGCCGAGCCTTCGGCAACCGCGGGGGGCCGGCTCGGTCCCGGCGCAACAGCCGTTTTCGGAGCGTCGGCGGCATTGCGATGTTCCGCCGCCTTCCAGCAGCCCACGGCACGGCAATATCTCCGGTGATTGGGCCCGGCGTCAACGCGCCGCCATTATCCGCAGACCGTCGGCGCCGGGACACAGGATGACCATGACAGATTCGCTTCGTATCGCCGTCGCCCAGGTCAATCCCACTGTCGGCGATGTCGACGGCAATGCCGCGGCGATCCGGCACCACTGGCACACGGCGGCCGAAAGGGGCGCGGACCTAGCGGTTTTCCCCGAACTCTGCCTGTCCGGCTATCCGCCGGAGGATCTCGTCCGGAAACCGTTTTTCCTCGACGCCGTCCATGCAGAGATCGACCGGTTCGCCGGGCTTTCCCGCGAGGTTTCCGCCGGGCTGCTGTTCGGCGCGCCCTGGCGGGACGACGACGGTCGGGTCTACAACGCCGCCGTGCTGATCGACCGCGGTACGGTCGGGGTGCGCCGCAAGCACGATCTGCCCAACTACGACGTCTTCGATGAAAAGCGGGTCTTCGCCGCCGGCGATCTTCCCGGGCCGGTCGATTTCCGCGGCGTCCGGATCGGCATTCCCGTGTGCGAGGATGTTTGGACGCCGGAGGTGCTGGAGTGCCTGACCGAGACCGGGGCGGAACTCGCCATCGTGCTCAACGGCTCGCCCTACGAGGCCGGGCGCTACGACACCCGCCTCCAGGTCGTGCTCGAGCGGGTGCGCGAATCCGGCCTGCCGATCCTCTACGTCAACCAGGTCGGCGGCCAGGACGAACTGGTCTTCGACGGTGCCTCCTTCGCCATCAATCCGGACTATTCGCTGGCCGTCCAGCTGCCCGGTTTCAAGGAGACCGTCGCAATGACGCACTGGCGGCGCGACGGCGACGGCTGGGTGTGCGAAGAAGGCGAGCGCACGCCGCCGCCGGAGGGCCTGGAATCCGTATATCGGGCCATGGTGTTGGGCCTGCGCGACTATGTGCGGAAGAACGGCTTTCCGGGCGTGATTCTGGGTCTTTCGGGCGGAGTCGATTCGGCCCTTTCTGCGGCCGTGGCCGTCGACGCCCTGGGCCCGGACAAGGTCCGGACCGTGATGATGCCGTCGCCCTACACCTCCGAAGAAAGTCTGGAGGACGCCGCCGCGGCGGCCGAACTGCTGGGCGTCCGGCTCGACAGGATCGATATCGGCCCGGCCATGGACGCGTTCGGGGCCATGCTGGCGCCGCAGTTCGACGGCCGCGAAGCCGACGAGACGGAAGAGAATATCCAGGCGCGCTCACGCGGCCTGGCGCTCATGGCGATCTCCAACAAATTCGGCCACATGGTGCTGTCGACCGGCAACAAGTCGGAAATGTCGGTCGGCTACGCGACGCTCTACGGCGATATGTGCGGCGGCTACTCGGTCCTGAAGGATGTCTACAAGACCGACGTCTTCCGGCTGTGCCGCTGGCGCAACCAGCAGCGCCCGCCCGGCGCGCTCGGCCCGGCCGGCCGGGTCGTGCCCGAGCGGGTGATTACCAAGCCGCCCTCGGCGGAATTGCGGCCGGACCAGAAGGACGAGGATTCCCTGCCGCCCTATGCCGACCTGGACGATATCCTGCACTGCCTGATCGAGGAGAATCTGGGCACGGCGGACATCGTCGCCCGCGGCCACGATCTGGAGACGGTGCGCCGGGTCTGGAAGATGCTCGATACCGCCGAATACAAGCGCCGGCAGGCGCCGCCCGGCGTCAAGGTCGGCACCCGGGCGTTCGGCAAGGAGCGCCGCTACCCGATCACGAACGCCTTCCGCGGCCAGATCTGAGCGCGGCCGGGCGCCGGCCCTGTCGGCCGCCCCGTCGAGCGCCGGGGCGTCCGCAACCCGTTCAGCAGACGGCCGCTTTCTGGGCTGCGCATTCCTTGCGGGCGCGGGCGAGTTCAGCGGGATATTGCCGGGCGCGCATCATGCCGGGGATCATCTTGCTGCCGATGACGAAGGCCGGCGTGCCCCGGATGCCGATACGCTCCGCGAGCGCGAGGTTGGCGTCGATCGCCGCTTCGATCTCGCGCGCCTTCATGTCGGCCTTGAGCTTCGGCATATCGAGCCCGGCCTGGGCCGCGACCGCCATGATCTTCGCTTCGTCCAGCGCTCCGCGATGGCGCATCAGCCGGTCGTGCATCTCCCGGTATTTGCCCTGTCGCGCTGCGGCCAGGGCGGCGCGCGCCGCGAGCCGGGAGGACGGGGCCAGTATCGGATATTCCTTGAAGACGATCCGGACCTTGCCGTCCGCTTTGACGGCGGCCAGCATGTGCGGGTAGGCCCGTTTGCACCAGCCGCAATTATAATCGAAAAACTCGACCACCGTTGCGGTGCCCTTCCGATTCCCGCCGACCGGGTCGGCCGCACTACGCAGCAGGGCATCGCGGTTTTCCGCGATCGCCTTTTCGATCGCCGCTTCCTTGGCGGCTTCGTCGCGCCGGCGCATTTCCTGGATCGCTTCGACGATGACCTCCGGGTTTCGGATCAGATAGTCCCGGACGATGTTCCGAATTTCCCGCTTCTGGCTTTCGTCGAAGCGGGTATCGGCCTTCGCCGGCGCAACGGCCGCGCCGAGGGGCAGGGCGATCGCAAGAGCCAGCGATGCGACGCGGTTGACCATGATGTGCCTCTCTTTCGGTTTACCGGCGGCGGCGCCCGCCGCCGAGTTCGGCTCCCTTGATGTCCTGTACCCGCCGCCAGCTCGGCGAGCCGGGCTTCAGCAGGCGTTCGGCCCGCTTGACCTGCCGCCGCACTTCGCCGCGGTCGCCGATCAGAAGATAGTATTCGGCGAGCGCGGCGGCGCTTTCCCCGAACTGTTTCAGCCGTCCGTGCGCAACCGCCCGCAGCCGCCATCCTGTCGCGAACGTGTTGTCGCCGGACGTGGCCTCGACCAGATGGCGCAGCGCGGCCGGAACCCGAGCCTGTTCTCCCGTTTCCAGGAGGGCATGGGCGTAGGCGCTCCGTATCAACGGCTCCTGCGGCGCCAGGCCGACCGAAGTGGCGTAGGCCCGGGCGGCGCGATGGGCGAGGCCCCGTTCCAGCAGGATCTGGCCCTTGAGTTCGTGGAAGAAAGCGTCGCGCGGCGCCTCGCGAATCAGGCGGTCGATCGTCGAGAGCGCCTTGTCGATCTTGCCGACGCGGTGATAGGCGACTGCAAGCGCATAGCGCGCCTCGGGCGTCCCGGACCGATCGCCATAGCGTGCAATGACCGTGGCGGGCGGAGAAAGGAACCCCTGCAGCTTTGCGCGCACACGCCGATGCATTTTCCGGAATCGCGCCGGCGTCGGTTTGCCGGTATGGGGCGAGCGCCGCACATGGCGCCGGATCCGGTCGAGGCGCGTCCGCGTCAACGGGTGCGTCCGCAAATACGGATCCTGGAACGCTCCCTGAAGCGCCTCTTGCGACAACAGCCTCTCCATCAGTTTCTCCAGGCCGCGTGCGGAAACGCCCATCCGGTCGAGGGTTGTCAGCGCGAAGGCGTCGGCTTCGTTTTCCATGCTGCGCGTAAAGCGGTAGAGGGTCCCGCTGACGATGGAACTGCCGAGGCTTGCCACGGCGCCGGCGGCCTGCCCGTCTCCCGTCGCGACGCCGGCGCCGGCGGCGAGTATGAAGGTGATGATCTGCTTGATCTGGGCCTCGCGGAGCGCCCCGCGCAACTGGGTCAGGTGCTGGCCGACGATATGGCCGGTTTCGTGGGCCAGGACGCCGATCACCATTCCGGCATCCTCGGCCTCCATCAGCAGGCCGGTATTGACGAAGATATGCCGGCCGCCGGCGACGAAGGCGTTGAGCTTCCTGTTGTTGACTATATGGACGCGCACGTCGCTGCCGGACACGCCGATGGCGGCGAAAATCGGCGTGCTGTAGGCCCGGATGGCGCGTTCGATCTCGGCATCCCGGATCAACGGCAGACCGCGCGCCTGCGGTGCGGCCGGAAGGGCGAGCCAGGCGGCGAAAGCCAGCAGGATTGCAAAGGAGCGGATCATCGAGTAGGGCGCTGGGGTCTGGTTCCTCGATGGAACATACGGTCGGGGCGGCTCATCTTCGCCTGCGGCCGATTCTCCGCACGTTCCTTGCAAACGGAGGCGCTGCCAAAGTGCTCAAAGTCGCTAAACGCGGCCGGATTTCGCCATTTATCGTAATGGATGTCATGCGGGCCGCCAACGAGCGCGAAGCGATTCGCGGAGACGTGATTCACCTTGAGGTCGGCCAGCCGTCCACCGGTGCGCCGCAGGGCGTGATCGAAGCGGCGAAAGCGGCAATGACCGGCGATCCGCTCGGCTATACGGACAGTCTCGGCATTCCGGCGCTGCGCGAGGCGATCGCCGGGCACTACCGCGACTGGTACGGTGTGGACATACCGGCCGACCGGGTAGCGGTGACAACCGGGTCGTCCGGCGCCTTCGTGCTCAGCTTTCTCTCGGCATTCGACGCCGGCGACCGGGTCGCGACGGTATCCCCCGGCTACCCTTGCTACCGCAACATCCTCGGCGCGTTCGGGATCGAGCCGGTTCTCCTCGAAAGCTCGGCAGCGGACCGGTACCAGCCGACACCGGCGTTGCTCGATGCGGCGCATCGCGAAGCGCCGCTCGACGGCCTGATTGTCGCCAGCCCGTCCAATCCGACCGGCACGGTCCTGGGCCGGGATGCGTACCGTGCGATTGTCGATTGGTGCAAGGCTCACCGCGTTCGTCTGATCGCCGACGAGATCTACCACGGGATCGTCTTCGGCGATGCGCTGCCGACTGCGGCGGGGATCGATCCGGCCGCCGTCGTAATCAACAGCTTTTCCAAATATTTTTCGATGACCGGCTGGCGGCTCGGCTGGATGATCTTGCCGCCGGACCTCGTCCGGGCGGTCGAATGCCTGGCGCAAAACCTGTTCATTTCACCGCCGACGCTCAGCCAGCGCGCCGCCGTCGCCGCCTTCGGCTGCCACGAGGAATGCGAAGCCAACGTCGCCGTCTACCGCCGCAACCGGGCGCTGCTGGTGGAGGGCCTGCCGGCCGTCGGCTTCGACCGTCTCGCCCCCGCCGATGGCGCTTTCTATCTCTACGCGGACATCGCGGGCCTGACCAACGACAGCCGGGACTATTGCGCCCGGATGCTGGAGGAGAGCGGCATCGCGACCACGCCGGGAGTGGATTTCGATGCGGCGCGGGGCCATACCCAGATGCGGATCAGCTACTGCGCCTCGACAGCGGCGATCGAAACCGCGCTGGAGCGGTTGGCGGACTGGAGGAAATAGCCGGTCCGTCCGCCCGGTCCGGCTGCAACGGGGCGGGCGGTCCGGTCTGCCTCGCTACCGCCCGACATTCCACCAGCCGCGGCGCTTTCTGGTCGGCGAATCGTCCGTTTCGCCGCTGTCCGCGACAGGATAGGCGGCGGTTTCGCTGGATGCGTCCGGCGCGTCCTTGCCCTGTCGCGCCCCGGAACCGTTTGTCCGGCCCAATTCGGCCGCTTCCCGTTCGCCGGTCTCCGGCTCCGCCGCTTCGGGCGATGCTTCGGGCGCCTTGGCCGGCTCGGGTTCGGCACCGGCGGCGGTCTTCCTGGCGCGGGAACGGCGCGCCTTTGCCGGCTTGGGCGGTTCCGCCGGCGCGGCCTCTTCGTTGTCGGGTTCGGGTCCGCTTCCGGCGGTGCCGTCCGTCGCGTCGGCGTCGGGGGCTGCGTTCCTGGCCGGCTGCTCGGAGGTCTGATCGGGGGCCGGTTCGCTGGACCGGGCCGCTGTCTGCTTTGCGGTGCGGCGCCGCCGGGCGGTGCGCGGTTTTGCTTCCGCTTCGACCTCGGGCGTTGCGGTTTCCGCTGCGGCTGGAGCCGGTGCGGCGTCATCGGCCGTCAGGTCCGTATCTTCCGGCGCGGTGTCGCTGTCCGATCGGTCGGCGGCTTCGGTCTCCACACCGGCATTGCCGTCTTCTCCGTTGGCGCCTTCCTCTTCGGTGCGCCGCCGCCGGCCGCCGCGCCGTCCCCGCCGCCGGCGTTTCGGCTCGTCGGAGTCGTCCGCGCGGGCCTCTGTCCCGGCGCGATCGCTGGCGTCGCCGCTTTCTTCGGCGGTTTCGGCTCCGGCCTGCGTCTCCGCCTGTCCGTCGTCGGACCTGGGATCGTCGCCGCGCCGTTTCCGGCCGCCGCGGCGGCGCCGGCGCTTGCCGTTGGTTTCTTCCGCAGCCTCCGCTTCTTCCTCGTCGGCCGCGCCCGGCCGGGATACGGTCTTTTCGATTCTGTGTTCGGGCGGGATCAGCGTTTCGTCGGCGTCGATCAGCACCCGGAAGTCGTAGCGCTGCTCGATGGCCGTCAGCTCGGTCCGTTTCTGGTTGAGGATGTAGAAGGCAACCTGCGGCGGCACGGCCACCGTAATTTCTTCGGCCCGCTGCCGGGTGCCTTCCTCCTCGATGGCGCGCAGGACGGTAAGCGCGGTCGATTCGGTCGATCGGATCAGTCCGCTGCCGCCGCAGGTCGGGCACGCGTTGCTGGAGACTTCGAGAACGCTCGGCCGCAGCCTCTGGCGCGACATTTCCAGCAGCCCGAACGCGCTGATCCTACCGATTTGTATGCGCGCCCGATCGCTGCCCATGGCGGCCTTGAGGCGCCGTTCGACCGCGTGGCGATTGCGGCCGTCCTCCATGTCGATGAAGTCGATGACGATGAGGCCTGCCAGATCGCGAAGCTTCAGTTGCCGCGCGATTTCGTCGGAGGCCTCCAGGTTCGTCTTCAGGGCCGTTTCTTCGATGTTGCGTTCGCGCGTCGCGCGGCCGGAATTGACGTCGATCGCCACCAGCGCCTCGGTGCTGTTCAGCACGATGGAGCCGCCGGACTTGAGCTGGACGACGGGGCTCTGGATATTGTCGATCTGCGCTTCGACCTGGTAGCGCTGGAACAAGGGGATTTGCGGCTCCTTGTAGGCCCTGACCCGCTTGGCGTGGCTGGGGATCAGGAGCTTCATGAAGTCCTTGGCGGTCCGGTATCCGTCGTCGCCCTCGACCAGGACCTCGTCGATCTCCTTGCTGTACAGGTCGCGGATCGAGCGCTTGACCAAGTTGCCCTCTTCGTGGATCAGGGCAGGTGCTGTCGATTCCAGCGTGCGCTGGCGGATTTCGTCCCACAGTTTGAGCAGGTATTCGTAGTCGCGGCGGATTTCCGCCTTGGTGCGCCGGGCGCCCGCGGTCCGGACGATGACGGCCATGCCGTCGGGAATATCGAATTCGTCGAGGATTTTCTTCAGGCGTTTGCGATCCGCCATATTCGAGATCTTGCGCGAAATGCCGCCGCCCCGCGGCGTGTTGGGCATCAGAACGCAATAGCGGCCGGCCAGGGAAATGTAGCTGGTAATCGCCGCGCCCTTGTTGCCGCGCTCTTCCTTCGCGACCTGAATGAGGATGATCTGCCGCCGGGAGATAACCTCCTGTATGCGATAGCGGCGCAGTGCGCGGCGGCGGCGCTCGCCCATATCCTCGATTTCGTCGCCGCCTACCGTATCGACATTTTTCTCGGCCCGTGCGGCGCGGGAGCCCCGGCCCGGCCTGCGGCGCGGCTTCTCCTCTTCGCCTTCCGGTTCGCCCGCGGAATCGGCAGCCGCCGGCCCGCCGGACTCGTCGGGTCCGGTCCCGTTGCCGGCATTTTCCCCGCTGCTGTCGTCTGCCGGGGCGGCGTCTTCTCCGACGGCGTCTTCTCCGACGGCGTCTTCTCCGACGGCGTCTTCTCCGACGGCGTCTTCT
>VXNK01000121.1:32123-95419 GCA_009840595.1 Rhodospirillaceae bacterium
GGCGTCTTCTCCGACGGCGTCTTCTCCGACGGCGTCTTCTCCGACGGCGTCTTCTGTCGATGCGTCGTCCAGCGTTTCGATCGGTTCCGGTTCGGAATCGCCGGCGTCTTCCGCCTCGGCATCGGCGGGCGTATCGATCTCCTCTTCTTCCGCCTCGGCCGCCGCCGCCTCCTGCCGGAGGATTTTCTCGCGATCCTCGATCGGGATGCGATAGTAGTCCGGATGGATTTCGTTGAAGGCGAGGAAACCGTGCCTGTTTCCGCCATAGTCGACGAATGCCGCCTGGAGCGACGGCTCCACCCTTGTCACCTTGGCGAGATAAATATTGCCTTTCAGCTGGGATTTCCGGCTGCTTTCGTAGTCGAAATCTTCCAGCCGGTTGCCGCTGACGACGACCACCCGGGTTTCCTCGGGGTGAGTCGCGTCAATCAACATGCGTGTCGTCATAGATGTCTCCGTACGGCTGCGCTCCGGATGGAGGTCAGCCGGAAGTTTGAAATCGCCGTACGGAAACAGGGCGCAGAACGGGCGTTCTGCGGAACGGGTGCTACAAAGAGCCCGACAAAGGCACGGGCTTGATTTGTGGCGCCTGCGTCATCGCCGAAGTCCGGTCGTTCCGAAGGCGCGGTGTGAATGCGCCCGATCGGTACGACTCTGGCGTCCTGCGGCGCCGGGGTTCCTGTCCGGCGGTTTCGCCAATGCATTTCGTTGCCCTGGCCCCGACGCGCACTTCCTGCGGCGCTTCGCATCCCTGTTGTCGGTTCCGATGCGAATGACGCCGCCGGGTCCGCGTAGCCGGAAAATACACTCCCGTGGGAGCAGGCTGAATTCCAGCACGGGCCGCAACGCCGGGAAAATAGGCTCTAACCGGCGGCGCGACAATCGGGAATATGAACTTCAATAAAATTTGAATAATCTTGCCAGTACAAATTTGAAGATATCTCTACGGTTAAACCGCTGGCAAATCGACGGGAAATGACCAGACGATGCCGGGGCGAATCGTAAAGGAAATAGGAGAAAGGCCGGCGCGGTTTCGACTTGCCGGTGTTTTGGCCGTTTCGATCGTCGCGGCGACGCCTTCGGCGGCGATAGCGCAGGAGGCCGGACGGCATCCGGGTTCGGCGGACCCGCCGCGCTGGACGGTGGTTCTCGATCCCGGGCATGGCGGGATCGACAAGGGCGCCGTCGGTCCCACGGGTCTCGAGGAAAAGACGCTGGTGCTGGCGATCGCCCGCACGGTCCGCCGGTTTCTGGAACGCGACCGGCGCTTCCGGGTAATCCTCACCCGGGACGGCGATCGCTATGTCCCGCTGCGCAGACGGTACGAATTGGCCCGCAAGCGCCGGGCGGGTCTGTTCGTCTCGATTCATGCCGATGCCAATCCCTTCGCCAGGTATCGCGGCCTTTCGGTCCATACGCTTTCGGCGCGTGCATCCGACCGGCTGGCCGCGCGGCTGGCAGAGCGGGAAAACCGGTCGGATGTTGCAGCCGGGATTGACCTCGGCCGTGCCGGCAGGTCGGTTTCGTCGATACTCCTGGATCTGGTGAAGCGCGAAACTCGTGCCGGCTCCGCCAGGATTTCATCGCTGATCGTCCGGTCGGCGCGCAACCGGGTCCGGCTGTTGCGCAAGCCGCAACGTTCGGCGAATTTTGCGGTATTGCGGGCGCCGGATGTGCCGTCGGTGCTCGTTGAGCTGGGGTTCCTCACCAATCCTCACGATGAGCAGTTGCTGCGCTCTCCGGACTACCGGAAACGGGTTGCGGCCATTCTGGCGCGGGCGATCGCGCGGTTTTTCAGGGAAGCCGGAGCGGCGGCCGGTGCCGGCTACGGCGCGGGCTATCGTGCCGCAGGCGCGACGGAATCCCGCCGATAAGTGGCATTGCGCCCGAGTGGCACTGCGCCTTAGTTCCACCATATAACAATGTGAGGGTAGTTGTTCCGGCGCCGGCCGGCATCCGGGTTGAAGCGGCGTTGCGTGTCCGACACAGGCGCGTTTCTTTCGGTCGGCCGCACCGGACGGGGCTCGCGGGACGGGTAGAGCGAAATTTCGATGAGCGATATCAAAGTCTCGCCTGAAGACCGGATAGCAGCCGAGGAGCCGCCCCTGCGGACCGGCCGGATGCGGCTGTTCAGAATGGCGCATCGCAGGTCCGGCAAGCGGCGGCGCACCCTCGGCAGCTGGATCGTCGGTTTGCTAAACCTCGCTTTCGTTGCCGCCGTCCTGGGCTTTGCCATCGTATTGTTCGGCTTCTGGTACTATGGCCGCGATCTCCCCGGAATCGCCAAGCTTGCGGACTACGAACCGCCGATCGTCAGCCGCGTCTATGCCGGCGACGGCCGCCTGATCGGCGAGTTTGCGACCGAGAAACGCATCTTCGTGCCTTACAGGTTGATCCCCAAAACGGTCGTCCACGCGTTCGTGTCGGCCGAGGACCAGCGTTTCTTCAACCATCGCGGCGTCGATCTGATCGGCACTATCCGCGCCGGCCTCACCACCGCGGGTTCTTATCTCACCGGCGGGCGGCGCGTGGTCGGCGGCTCGACGATCACCCAGCAGGTCGCAAAGAACTTCTTCTTTACCAGCGAGAAGACGCTGAAGCGCAAGATCCGCGAGATCGTCCTGGCCATGCGCATCGAATCCGCGCTTTCCAAGGAGCAGATTCTGGAACTGTATCTGAATGAAATTTTCCTGGGCAATCGCGCTTACGGCGTGGCCGCCGCCGCCCAGACCTATTTCAACAAGCCGCTCCGGGACCTGTCGATCGCCGAGGCGGCCGTCCTGGCCGGTATGCCGCAGGCGCCCAGTCGTTACAATCCCTTCAAGAACCCGAAGGCCGCCCTCGCCCGGCGCACCTATGTCGTCCAGCGGATGAGCGCCGACGGCTTTATTTCGGCAGACGAAGCCCGTCTCGCCCTGCGGGCGCCACTGGGCCTGGTCGGTCAGGAAACCCGAACCAGCGTCGGCGCGGAATATTTCGTCGAGGAGTTGCGCCGGGAGCTCATCGCCAAATACGGCGAAGAAAAAATGAAAAAGGGCGGCTATTCGGTCCGCTCCACGCTCGATCCGGCATTGCAGCAATATGCCGACGAGGCGTTGCGCAAGGGCCTGGTGGCCTATGATCGTCGCCACGGCTACCGCGGACCGGTCGCCCGGCTGGCGGAGGTTCACGGCGCGCGCTGGGCGGAGAACTGGCGCAAGAAACTGTCCCGGGTCGAAAGGCCCGCCGGCGCGGGGTCGTGGTCGTTGGCCGTCGTCCTGAAAACGGAAAAAAACCGCGCCGCGATCGGGTTTGCCGACGGCGCGCGCGGAACCATCCCCGTCGCGGAACTGGCCTGGGCCCGCAAGCAGGGCGTCCGGACGCGCGAGAGCGGCAAGAAAACGTATGCTGCGGTCGGGCCGCGTATCCGAAATGCCGGCAGTGTCCTGTGGCCGGGCGACGTCATACTGGTCGAACCGGTGCGGCGGACGCAGCGGGGCAAGGCCTATCCCGAGGGCACCTACACGCTGCGCCAGATTCCGATAGCGACCGGGGCGCTCGTCGCCATGGATCCCCACACCGGCCGTATTCTCGCCATGAGCGGCGGGTTCAGCTTCCGGATCAGCCAGTTCAATACGGCAACCCAGGCGCGTCGGCAGCCCGGTTCCGCTTTCAAGCCGGTCGTCTTTCTGACGGCGCTCGAAAACGGCTTCACGCCGACGACAAAGGTGTTGGACGCACCGGTCGTGGTCCGGCTGCCGGACGGAGAATTTTACAAGCCGCTCAACCACTCCGGCAAATTCTACGGCCCGACGACGCTGCGCCGGGGCCTGGAACTGTCGCGCAACGTGATGACGATCCGCCTCGCCCAGCGGGTCGGGCTGTCCCGGGTGTCGGAAATGGCGGGCCGGCTGGGCATCGCCAAGAACCTGCCGTCCGACATGTCGGTCGCTCTGGGCGCCTACGAGACGACTCCGCTCCGGATGGCCGTCGGCTATTCGATGATCGTGAACGGCGGCCGGAGGGTGACGCCGACGCTGGTCGACCGGATCCAGGACCGCCGCGGCCGGACCGTCTTCCGGCACGATCCTGTGGAGTGCGCGGCGTGCCGGGAGCCGGAATGGCAGAACCAGGAAATGCCGCAAATACCCGACAAGCGGGAACAGGTCATCGGCCGGCAAAGCGCATTCCAGATTGTCTCGATCCTGCAGGGTGCGGTGCAGCGCGGCACCGGCCGCCGGGTTGCGGAAGTCGGCCGGCCGCTTGCCGGCAAGACCGGAACGACCAACGATATCGTCGACACCTGGTTCGTCGGTATGTCGCCCGGCCTGGTTGCCGCGACCTGGGTCGGTTTCGAAAAGTCGTTCTCGCTGGGCCAATTCGAAGAAGGCGCCCGAACCGCTGCGCCTGTCTTCCGGGACTTCATGAAAAAGGCGCTTTCGGGGCCGGAGGAGGATTTCCGGCCGCCCAAGGGCCTTGTGGCGATCCGCATCGAACCGCCCGCCGGGAAGGACCGGAAGGGCGGGGGAGAACCCTATCTCGAATATTTCAAGATCGGCGTGGAGCCGGGTTCGGCGCCCGACGGCCTGACACCGGGCAGCGCAGGGGCAGGCATCGACAAGGCGGCGAGCGACGAGTATTGACGCCGCCCGCCGGCCCGGCTTCCGTTCGGGACGGCGGACATGATAGACGGATGCGCCGGTTGCCGGGCCTGCGAATCGCGGCGGCAATTCCGGCGCCACTCTCGAGCGAAGGTTGACATGAAAGCGGAAACCCAGGCGGTTGCCGACGAAATCAAGCAGTCGATCGCGCTGCTGAGGAGGCATCTTTGACCCGGAGGCCTTGGAACGGCGCCTTGGCGTTCTGAACGCCCAGGCCGAAGAACCGGACTTGTGGAACGACGCCGACCGCGCCCAGGCGGTCATGCGGGAACGCACCGCGACCGAAAAGCGCCTCGCCGGGTTCCGCGCGCTGGAACAGGAATTCGAGGATACGCTCGAACTGATCGCCCTCGCCGAAGAGGAAGAGGACGCCGAGACCCTGGACGACGCCGAGAAGGCGCTCGCCGCGTTGCAGGCCGTGGCGGCCAAGCGGCAGCTCGAGAGCCTGCTGTCGGGCGAAGCGGACGGCAACGACTGCTTCCTCGAAATCCATGCCGGCGCCGGCGGCACCGAGAGCCAGGACTGGGCGGAGATGCTGGTCCGCATGTACACCCGCTGGGCCGACGCCCACGGCTACGGGATCGAATGGCTGGAGGAGAGCCTCGGCGAAGAGGCCGGCATCAAATCCACGACCCTGCGCATCAACGGCGACAACGCCTATGGCTGGCTCAAGACGGAAAGCGGCGTGCATCGCCTAGTGCGCATCTCGCCCTATGACGCGAGTTCCCGCCGCCACACCAGCTTTGCCTCGGCCTGGGTCTATCCGGTGGTCGACGACGATATCGATATCGAGATCGACGAATCGCAGGTGCGGGTCGACACCTACCGGGCGTCCGGCGCCGGCGGCCAGCATGTCAACAAGACCGACAGCGCCGTCCGCCTGACCCATGCGCCGACGGGGATCGTGGTGCAGTGCCAGAACGACCGCTCCCAGCACCGCAACCGGGCGGAGGCCTGGAAGCTGCTTCGCGCCCGCCTGTACGAACTGGAACTTCAGAAACGCGAGGCGGAAGTGCAGGAAGCGCACGAGGCCAAGAGCGAGATCGGCTGGGGCCACCAGATCCGCTCCTATGTGCTGCACCCCTACCAGATGGTGAAGGACCTGCGCACCGACGTCGAGAAGGGCAACGCCCAGGGCGTGCTCGACGGCGACATAGACGGCTTCCTCGAAGCGGCGCTCGCCGCAAAGATCGGCGCGAAACGCGAACCGTAGCGGAGCAGGGGCCCGGCTTGGGCGGAACGGCCGGGAGGACCGGGCGTCACCATGTCCTCCCCGCTGCGCGCGCCGCCGCGCTACCTATCGTCCGAGGGACCGACCGGAGGAACAGGCATGACCGAGACCAGAGAATCCGCGCTCATCGTCGGCACGGGCCCGGGCCTCAGCGCATCGCTGGCGCGGCTGTGCGCCGCCCAGGGCATGGCGGTGACGGTGGCGGCGCGCGATACCGGCAAGCTGGCCGGGCTGATCGCCGAGACCGGCGCGACGGCGCGCGTATGCGACGCCATCGACGGCGCTTCCGTGGACGCGCTGTTCGACGCGGCGGTCGCCGACCACGGCGTGCCCGACCTAGTTGTCTACAATCCGAGCTACCGCGAGCGCGGACCGCTTTCCGGCCTCGACCGGGAGGAGGTGCGCAAGGCGCTGCTCATCTCCTGCTATGGCGGCTTCCTGGTCGGCCAGAAGGCGGCGCAGCTGATGCTGCCGCGCGGCAGCGGCTCGATCCAGTTCACCGGCGCCTCGGCGAGCGTGAAGGGCTATCCGCAGTCCGCGTCCTTCGCGATGGGCAAGTTCGGCCTGCGCGGCCTGGCCCAGAGCATGGCGCGGGAGCTTCAGCCCAAGGGCCTTCACGTCGCCCATTTCGTCATCGACGGCGGCATCAGCGCCGGGCCGGACGACCCGCGCAACGACCGGGGCGACGACGGTCTGCTGCTGCCGGATTCCATCGCTGAAACCTACCTCCACGTCCACCGCCAGCACCGCAGCGCCTGGACCTGGGAGGTCGAGTTGCGGCCGTGGGTCGAGAAATTCTGACCGCTCAGGCGCCGGCGGCTTCGCGCGCGGCCTCGAGCACCGCTTCGGCGTGGCCGGGGACCTTCACCCTGCGCCAGATCCTCTTCACCCGGCCGTCGGCGCCGATCAGGAAGGTCGCGCGCTCGATGCCCATATATTCGCGCCCGTAGAGCTTCTTCTTCACCCACACGCCGTAAGCCGCGCACACGCTCCCGTCGGTATCGGAGGCGAGGGTAAAGGGCAGATCGTATTTCGCCTTGAACCGGTCGTGCTTCGCGGCGGAATCCTTCGACACGCCGACGATCCGGGCGTTGACGGCGGAAAAGTCCGGCATGGCGTCGCGAAAGGCGCAGGCCTCTTTCGTACAGCCGGGCGTATCGTCCTTCGGATAGAAATACAGCACGACCTGCCCGCCCTTCATCCCGGCGAGTGAAACCGCGCCGCCGCCATCCGTCGGCATGGTGAAATCCGGGGCCCTGTCGCCTTCGGCAAGCGGCATGGCGTCATTCTCCTTTCGAAGTTTCCCCTGTGGATGTTTCCCCTGTGTCGGGCGGTCCGGCTCCGGCATCCGGGGGAGTCGCCCGGGCAGCCGGTTCGGCGACCAGCCTGTCGTAAATTCCGCGCACCGCGCCGGACAGCTCCTGCATTTCGGCTTCCAGCACCCGGATATCCGGTTTCCGGGCCGCCCGGCACAGCAGGGGGTGCAGCGAGGGCGGCGGCCCCTCGGCGAGGTCGGGGACGGCCCCGGTCAGACGCAGCAGGGCCTGGAGGGTCTGCCAGAGGCCGGCGGCGTGCAACAGAGTGTCGGCGTCCTCGGTGTCGAGACATCCGGCCGCTCGAAGCGCCTTGAGCGCCGAAATCGTATTGGCCTGCCGCAATCCGGGATGTGTCGCGGCGTGCAGCAGGATCAGATATTGCGCAACGAACTCGATATCGAGAATGCCGCCGGGCATATTCTTGACGTGCCAGTGGGAGGGCGCCGCGCGGTTTTCGGCGAGGCGGCGGCGCATGTCGGCCACGTCGGCAGCCAGCGTTTCGGCCGTCCGCACGCGGGTGACGGTACGCGCCACGACTTCCATGACATCCCGGGCAAGGCTCCCGGATCCGGCGACGACCCGTGCCCGGGTCAAGGCCATCTGCTCCCAGGTCCAGGCCTGACTCGCTTCATAGTCTTCGAAGGCGGTAAAGCTGGACGCCAGCGGCCCCTTGTCGCCGAGCGGTCGCAGCCGCAGATCGACCTCGAAAAGCCCTCCCTCGGATGTCGGCGCCGTCAGCGCGCTGAACAGGCGCTGGGCGAAACGGGCATAGTAGTGGCTGGGCGCCAGCGGTCTGGCGCCGTTCGACTGCGCGTCGGCCAGCCGGTCGTCGTAGACGAACACGAGGTCGAGGTCGGACGTTGCCGTGATTTCCCGGCCGCCCAGCTTGCCGAGACCCAGAACGCAAAAGCCGCCGCCTTCGAAGCGCCCGTGTTTTTCTGCGAACGCCGCTTCGACACGCGGCAGGATCGCGCTCAAGGCAGCATCGGCAACGTCGCTGTAGGCCGCGCCGGCCTGCGCTGCCGAAATTGTCCCACGCAGGAAGCGCACGCCGATTCCGAACCGCGCCTCGGCGCACCAGCGGCGCACGGCATCCAGGCTTTCCTCGAAATTGCATTCTTCCGGCATGGCGGCGGCAAGCCCGTCGGCCAGTTCCCGCCGCTCCGGCGCCCGGTCGAAAAAGCCGCGGTCGAGCAGCGCGTCGAACAGGGTGGGCCTGCGTCCCAGGGTGCCGGCCAGTTCGGGCGCGGTGCCCATGATCTCGGCAATCAGGTCGAACAGGCCGGGGTTGGCGTGCAGAAGCGAGAACAGCGGTACGCCGGCCGGCAGACTGCGAATGAACGCGTCGAGCCGGTGGAAGGCCTGGTCCGGAGCGGGCGTGTTGCCGATCGCCTGCAACAGCGCGGGTGTCAGCTCCGTCAGCAGTTGCCGCGCCCTGTCGTTGTGGGTCGCCCGGTAGCGTCCATGATGCCAGCCCCGAATCCCCGCCGAGACCGCCTCCGGCTCCGCAAAACCGAGATCTGCGAGAGTTTGCAGCGTGTCGGGATCGTGTTCGCCACCGGTGAAAACCAGGCTGCTCGGTCCGCCGAGCGGCGGCGCCTCCTCGAAAAGGCCGGCATAGTGGCTTTCGACACGTTGCAGATAGGTGAACAGGTCGGCCAGGAACGCGCCGGCCGACGCGTATCCCATGAAGGTCGCGAAGGAGGCGAACGCGTCGGCACTTTCGGGCAGCGTTTGCGTCTGCCGGTCCTCCACCATCTGGAGGCGGTGTTCTACCGTGCGCAGGAATTCGTATGCCGTGGCGAGGTCGCGGGCCGCCTGTGGTTCGACACGACCGGCCGCGACAAGAGAATCGATCGCCCGCACCGTCGATCGCTGACGCAGGCTCGCATCCCGGCCGCCGAAGATAAGCTGCTGGGTCTGCGCGAAAAATTCCACCTCGCGAATGCCGCCCCGGCCCAGCTTGACATCGTGGCCCGGCAATCCGTGCGGCGAACGGATGGCGCCGCCGCCCCGCCGGGCGTTGATCTGGCGCTTGATGGAATGGATATCCTGGATGGTCGCAAAGTCCAGGCTGCGGCGCCAGATGAACGGCCGCAGCCGCTCCAGGAAGGCGGTGCCCGCGGCCACGTCGCCGGCCACGATGCGCGCCTTGATCATCGCAGCGCGCTCCCAGTTCTGGCCCATGCTCTCGTAATAGACCTCGGCAGCGTCGACCGAGAGCGCGACCGGGGTCGAGGCCGGATCGGGACGCAGGCGCAGGTCGGTGCGGAAGACGTAGCCGTCCGCCGTGCGCTTGTGCAGCAGGTCGACCAGGCCCTGGGTCAGCCGCACCATCTCGCGCTGGAGGCGTTCGGGGCGTGCGATCGGGACGGTTTCCGGATCGTAGAGGACGATAAGGTCGATATCGCTGGAGTAGTTCAGTTCGTGGGCGCCGAGCTTCCCCATTCCGATCGCGAACAGGCCGCTGCCCCTGGAGGGGAGGGCCTGTTTCGGGTCGATCGTCAGAACATTGCGCCCGGCGGCTTCCCGGATCAGGGCATCCAGCGCCGAGCCGATGGCCCAGTCGGCAAAGTCGCTCAGTGTTGCCGTGATGGCCGGCACGGCCCAGGCGCCGGACAGGTCGGCAAGCGCGATACCCAGGGCAACCTGGCGGCGCGCAACCCGGAGAAGCCGGGCGGCCGTCTCGATCTTCGCGGTCGCGGCGAGCTCCCGCCGCGCCGTTTCGAGCGCAGTCCTGATCGCCGTGTCGTAACCGGCCGTGAAACACGTCAGCGCGAAGTCCGGATGCTTCAATAGACATTCGGAAAGAAAGGGACTATTGCCGAAGCATGCGCGCAGGAGCTGCCCGTTCCGTCCGTCGAGCAGGTGCGTTGCAGCTTCTCGCGCATCGCCCTCCAGTTCCTGCTCGACGGCGGCCGACCATCTCTCCAGGTTGCGCGCCAGCAACTCCGGATCGGCCGGCGACGGCGGTGCGCTCAAGCGGTGGAACGGGCTCTCGGTCACCGTTTGTCCATCGTGTTTGCCGTTTGCCGGGCCCGCACGAGTCGCGCCGCCGGCCGGTTGCAGGGCAGGCTGCGAACCGCAGTGAAGTCCGGTGCCACTACCCCCCTCGTCCCCTGATTAGGACGCCGGTCCGGTGATTCGCAAGCCGATCCGCATCGTCGTCAAGAGCCTGGCGGTTACGGTCGTGCTTGTTGCCATCGCTGCCGGTGCGGTTGCCTGGCGTCTCTACCTCGGCCCGATCGAAACCGGATTCGCCGCCCGCCATGTCCGGGCGGAACTGGCGCGCTCGTTTCCAGACCTGACGATTGCGATGGGAAAAACCGAGGCGGTCTGGCCCGGCGACATGTCGGGATTGCCGTTGCGCAGCAGAGATTTACGACTGATCGGCAAGGACGGCGGGGAAGTGGCGCATTTCCCCGAAGTCGTCGTGACGATTTTGCCGCTCGCCTTGCTGTCCGGGCAGTTGCGGCTGGGGTCGATCCGCTTCGTACAACCGGAAATCGCCCTGGAGCGCGACGACCGGGGCAGCATTGCGCTGCGGACCGGCACGTCGCGGTCGGGCGGGCAGGACAGGTTCCTGGCGATGCTGTTCGGCCGTCTTGCCGGCGAGCCGGCGGAAAACGAGCCGTTGGGGATGCTCCGGTCGATCGAGATCGTCGATGGCAGGGTCACACTCTCGGACCGGCCGGCACGGCGGGTGTGGCGGGCCGATTCGCTCCGGTCTGCCTTGCGGCGCCGGCCAGACGGCCTCGCGGGCGATCTCTCCCTTTCTCTGGGAAACGGCAGGGCGCCGGCGCGGATAGGCGGCGAGGCGGTTTACCGCAAGGACGACGGACGGATTTCCGGAGCCCTGACATTCGAGGGCCTCGACCCTGCCGTCCTCGCAGCCGTTTCGGACTCCTTTGACGCCCTCGACGCTCTGCGGCTGCCCCTGTCGGGCAAGATGACCTTCAAGGGTTCGGACGACGGGCGCTTTCACGGCGGCGCAATCGAGATCTCAGGCGGCGCCGGAACCGTGAAGGTGCCGGGCGTCTATCGCGGACCGGTGCGGATCGAGTCCCTGCATATCGCTGCGGTAGTCGAGGAAGGCGCGCGGAGCGTCGATATCGGCCGGTTTCAGGCCGATCTCGGGGATACGAAGCTCGATGTCTCCGGGACCGTGCGGCGCACCGGAAACGGCCTGGCAGTGGACGGGAACGGATCGCTTGCGGGCTTCGGCGTCAAGGCGCTGGGCCGGCTGTGGCCGGGCAAGATCGGCCCGAACGCCAGACGATGGGTCCTCCGCAATGTCGGCGCCGGGCGGGTGACGAACATCGATGCCCGCTTTCGCCTTGCAGTTCGCGAGGGCGGCAACCGTCGGGTGCAGATCCATCGCCTTGCCGGCCGGTTCGACTTCGACGGGCTGAAAGTCCGGTTGCCGGGATCGCTGCCCGCGTTGCGCGACGCGAGCGGAGAGGCGCGCTTCGATTCCGAAAAAATCGACTTCGGGGTCCAGCGGGGCAGGCTTGGGAACAGCAGGATAAGCGCAGGATCCGTCCGGATCGACGGGCTCGGCGGCAAAGGCGAAAGGATCGCCATCGACGCGACAGCCGACGGGGCAGTGCAGGATTTCCTGCGCCCGATCGACCGCAAGACGCTGGCGTCGGCAAAGCGGTTGGGAGCCGATCCCGCCACGATCCGGGGGCAGGCCCGCGTCCGGCTCAAGTCCGGCTTTCCGCTGGGCGATAATCTGTCCTTGGCGGAAGTTCCGTTCGCGGTCGACGCGCAGCTCCGCGAGGTGACCTGGCCGAAGGCGCTGTTCGGCCTCGATCTGGTCAAAGGCCGGTTCGGCCTCACTGTCGGCAAGACGGGGATCGAGCTGGACGGCGAGGGCACGATCGCCGGCGCCGCGGCAAAACTGGGCTGGCAGGAGAAGTTCGGGGCGGTGTCGAAGTCGTGGCGCCGGCAACTGTCGATCGAGGGCGTGGTGACACCGGAACTGCTGCGCGCCGCGGGTCCGGACTTCCGAAGTTTCGTGACCGGCCCGTTCGGCGCCGGTGTCACGCTCAGCGCCTACGACGGCGGACGCACGGTCGTCGATGCCGCCTTCGACCTCCGCCGCGCTCGCCTTGCGGTTCCGGTGCTCGACATCGCGAAACCGGCGAAACTGCCGGCCCGCGGCGGCGCCAGGCTGGTCTTCAGGGGCGGCCGGCTTGCCGCAATTCCGCACTTTTCGCTGCAATCTTTGCCGATCGCATTCCAGGGTAAGGCGACGATGGAAACGAACGGCCGCACGCTGCGCCGCCTGACCGTTGCCCGGTTTGCCGCCGGGCGGACGCGGATTTCGGCAACGCTTGAGCGGCGGGGCAAGGCCGGGCGCCGGCTTCGTTTGACCGGCCGGGCGCTCGATCTCTCGCCGTTGCTCGAATCCCGGCCGGCGACATCTGCGCGTACCGGTGCAACCCGGCCGCCCGCCGGGCCCTTCGTCGAGCCCTTGGACATGGATTTCCGGATCGACCGGCTGTTCGTTTCCCGTTCGCTGCCCCTGCGGTCCGCAGCCGGTTCCGCGCGCTACGACGGCCGGAGTCTGCGCCGGGTGCGTCTGACCGCAGCGCTGCCGTCCGGCAAGTCGCTGGACTTTCGCCTGACGCCGGCCGGCGGCAGCCAGGCGGTCATGCTCGCCTCCGATGACGGCGGCAGTGCCCTGCGCGCGCTGGGCATCGTCGACAATCTGCGCGGCGGGGCGCTGTCCGTCCGCGCCCTTCGCCGCCCGGCGCTTCAGGGCAAGCCGATGTCCGGCACCCTGCGTCTCAACAAGTTCCAGGTCGAGCGGGCGCCGGCGATCGCCCGCTTCCTGGCTCTTGCGGAACGCCGCCGTATCGACGGCAGCATCCGGATGCAACGGCTCGACATGAAATTCGACCTTCGGGGCGACCGGCTTGCGATCCAAGAAGGCCGTGCCTACAGCAGCCTGATCGGCGTGACCGCAGCCGGCGCCATCGGCCGCTCGAAACGGGATGTCCGGTTGCGCGGCACGATCGTGCCGCTTTACGAGTTGAACAGCGCGTTCAGCAAGGTGCCGATCATCGGCGATCTGCTGGTCGGCGAAAAGGGCAGCGGCCTTCTGGCGGCCCATTTCACCGTCAAGGGTTCTCTGGACAAGCCGAAATTCCAGGTCAACCCGATTTCCCTGCTCACGCCGGGGGCGCTGCGCCGGCTCTTCGGTTTCGGCAGCAGCGGCAAGCGGCGCAAGGACGAGCGGAACTAAGCGGCGCTAGCCCGGCCGAACGAGAACGTGCCGTTTCTTGCCGGCGGACAGCTTGATCGTGCCGTCCGGGCCGATCGCACCGGCGCCGATCGCCCGGTTTTCGTCCGTTACGGGCTCGCCGTCGACCCGGGCGCCGCCGCCCCGGATCAGTCGCCGGGCTTCGCCGCCGCTGGCGGCCAGGCCCGCCCGCCGGAACAGGTCGAAGGCGGGGATGCCGGCTTCCAGTTCGGCGGCCGGCACTTCGAGCACCGGCAGGCCGCTGTCCGCTCCGCCCTGTTCGAAGGTCCGGCGCGCCGTTTCCGCTGCCGCCTCGGCGGCGTCCGCCCCATGCAGCATCGCCGCCGCCGCGGTCGCCAGGACTTTTTTGGCCTCGTTGATCTCGGCGCCGCCCAGCGCCTCCAGCCGGGCGATCTCGCCGAGCGGCAGGTCGGTGAACAGGCGCAGGAAGCGGCCGACATCGGCGTCTTCCGTATTGCGCCAGAACTGCCAGTAGTCGTACGCGCTCAGCCGGTCGGCGTTGAGCCAGATTGCGCCCTGGGCCGTCTTGCCCATCTTGGCGCCCGATGCCGTGGTGATGAGCGGCGACGTTAGGCCGAACAGCTCGCGCTGTTCGACCCGCCGGCCGAGTTCGACGCCGTTGACGATGTTGCCCCACTGGTCCGACCCGCCGAGCTGGAGCGAGCAATCGTAACGCCGCGCCAGTTCGACGAAATCGTAGGCCTGAAGGATCATGTAGTTGAATTCGAGGAAAGTGAGCGGCTGTTCCCGGTCGAGCCGCAGCTTCACGCTGTCGAAGGTCAGCATGCGGTTGATGGTGAAATGGCGGCCGTATTCGCGCAGGAAATCGACATAGGCGAGATCGTTCAGCCAGTCGGCATTGTTGGCCATCACGGCATCGGCAGGCCCGTCGCCGAAGGTCAGGAACCTCTCGAACACGCTTCGGATGCCTGCCGTGTTGGCGGCGATCTGCGCGTCGCTCAGCAATTGGCGCGACGAATCCTTGCCCGAGGGGTCGCCGACCCGGGTCGTGCCGCCGCCCATCAGGACGATCGGCCGGTGGCCGGTCTGCTGCAGCCGGCGCAGTAGCATGATCTGGAGCAGGCTGCCGACATGGAGGCTGTCGGCCGTGCAGTCGAAGCCGATATAGGCCGTGACGACTCCGCCGGCCGCCTTTCCGTCGAGCCCGTCCGCGTCGGTGCACTGGTGAACGTAGCCGCGCTCGTGCAGCACGGTCATGAATTCGGATTTGAAGCCGGACATGGGCCGCGCTATCTCCCTCGTGGCCCCCTTTTCGACCGGGGCGCGAACCGCGACAGCGGCCTGATGGACCGGCGATCTAACACAGCCCGCCCGGCCGGACAAATTGCCCGGACAAACTGAGATGCCCGCTTCGGTTTTCCACATCCGCCCATGACGCTGCGCACCGCCATCGGGATGATGAGCGGCACCTCGCTCGACGGGGTCGATGTCGCCCTGATCCGCTCGGACGGCGCGTGGCGGATCGAGGCCGGGCCGGCGCGGACCTACGGCTATGCGGAAGCGCAGCGCGCCACGATCCGGGCCTGTCTGGGACGGGAACAGGCCTCCGAAGCAGCGGTCGCGGTGGTCACCGATGCCCATCTGGCGGCGCTCCGGGCGTTTCTCGTGGCGGAAGACCTGCGGCCCGGCGAGGTCGATCTTGTCGGCTTTCACGGCCAGACGGTTTTCCACGATCCGGAAAACGGCGTGACCGTCCAGATCGGCGATGCCCGGGCACTGGCGCAAGCCGTCGGCATTCCGGTGGTCAGTGATTTTCGCAGCGCCGACATGCGCGGCGGGGGGCAGGGCGCGCCGCTGGCGCCGCTCTATCATGCCGCGCTCTCCGCCGGTCTCGAAAAGCCGCTCGCTGTGCTCAACCTCGGCGGCGTCGCCAACGTGACCTGGATCGGCGCGGGCCGGCGGGGCGGGACCGTCAAGGATACCCCGCTGCTCGCCTTCGATACCGGGCCGGCCAACGCGCTGCTCGACGACTGGATGGTGCGGACGACCGGCGCGGCTTTCGACCCGAACGGCGAAACGGCGGCGCGCGGCACGGCGGATACGGATCGGGTCGCCGCCTGGCTCAGCCATCCCCATTTTGCAGCCGAACCGCCCAAGAGCCTGGATCGCAACGCTTTCGATGCCAAGGTCGACGACCTCGGCGTTGCGGACGGCGCGGCGACGCTGGCAGCGTTCTGCGTACAGTCGGTCGCGCGCGCGCCCGACTGGATGCCGGAGAGGCCGCGGCGCTGGCTGGTGACCGGCGGGGGCCGCAGGAACGGTTTTCTCATGGACGGTTTGCGGCGCGCCCTGGCGGCGCCGGTCGAACCGGTCGAAGCGGTCGGTTGGGACGGCGACGCGCTGGAGGCCCAGGCCTTCGGATGGCTGGCGCTCAGGGTCGCCGACGGGCTGCCGACGAGCCTGCCGGAGACGACCGGCGTATCCGCGCCGACGAGCGGCGGCCTTATCGACAGGCCGGACTGACCGGAATTACCGCCGGCCGCCGATGGCGCGGACCCGGGGGGTCGCGAGGGCGACGTCGAGATACTGCTCGACATGGCCCTGCATCTCGTCGAGATGGTCGTTGAAGAAGTGATCGCAGTCCTCGACCACCCGGAGATCGATGACGACGCCCCTCTGGGTCATCAGCTTTTCGGCAAGCTTTTCCACCGATTCCAGCGAGACCAGCGCGTCCTCCCGGCCGTGCACCATGAGTCCGGAGGAAGGGCAGGGGGCCAGGAAGGAGAAATCGTACATGTTGGCGGGCGGCGCGACCGTAATGAACCCGTCCAGTTCCGGGCGGCGCATCAGGAGCTGCATGGCGATCCAGGCGCCGAAAGAGAAACCGGCGACCCAGCACCCGGATGCGTTCTCGTTGTGCTGCTGCATCCAGTCCAGGGCGGCGGCGGCGTCCGACAGTTCGCCCTCGCCGCGGTCGTAGACGCCCTGGGACCGGCCGACCCCGCGGAAATTGAAGCGCAGCGTGGAGAAGCCGCGCCGGGCGAAGATGTGATAGAGGCGGTAGACGATCTTGTTGTTCATCGTCCCGCCGAGTTGCGGATGCGGATGCAGGATCAGCGCGATCGGCGCGTTCGGCCTCTTGCTGTGATGGTAGCGGCCTTCCAGCCGGCCGTCCGGGCCGGGAAGAATCACATCTGGCATCCAGTGGGTCCCTTCGTTCCGCCCCGGCTCCCGTCCGCGCGCTCCATCGGGCGCAATTCCGCCCCGAAGATGCGCAGCAATTCACGCGTCTTGACCGCTCTGAAGCACGAATTATCTGGTAATCCGGCGCGTTGGACGCGGGCGGTACGATCCGGCGCCGGCAGACGTCGAGCGCCGGTCGATATGCTTCCGGCCGTCCGGATTTTCAAGCGCCAGATTGAAGCGGAGCGGCCGCGGCAGGCGCCGATCGGGCCCCGCCGGGGAGGAGCGAATACGCCATGTTTCGCACCTTGCGCGACGAAATCGACGGGATCATGGCCCGCGATCCGGCGGCCCGCAGCCGCCTCGAGGTCGCCCTCAACTATCCCAGTTTCCATGCCTTGCTGTTCCATCGCACGGCGCAATGGTTCTGGCGGCGCCGGCTGTTCCTGCTCGGCCGCTGGATTTCGCAGTGGGGCCGCTTCTGGACCGGGATCGAAATCCATCCCGGCGCGAAAATCGGCAAGCGCCTGTTCATCGACCATGGCATGGGCGTGGTCATCGGCGAGACCGCCGAGATCGGCGACGACGTGACCCTGTATCACGACGTGACCCTGGGCGGGACGTCGCCGAGCGTCGATTCCGATGCCCAGCGCAACGTCAAACGTCATCCGACCCTGGAAGACGGCGCGATCGTCGGCTCAGGGGCGCAGGTCCTCGGGCCGATCACCGTTGGCGCCAACGCGCGGGTCGGCGCGAACGCCGTTGTCGTGCGCGACGTCCAGCCGAACGTCGCTGTGACCGGCATTCCGGCCAAGACCGTCATGCCCAAGGACAAGCGCACGGTGAAGAAGTTCGTCGCCTACGGCACCACCGGCGACCTGAGCGACCCGATGGTGCCGGCGATCGAAGCGCTGCGCAGTCAGGTCAACGCCCTGACCGAGCGAATCGAGGAACTGGAAGCCGAACGCGACCGGCGCGAGGAACCGCCGGCCGCCAAATCCGCCTGACCGCCGGTCCTGCACCACAGTTTCACTTCGCTAACGGGCGCCCCGCCGATGACGCGCGTCTATCTCGACCACAACGCCAGCGCCCCGCTCAGGCCCGAAGCGGCCGAGGCGATGACGGCGGCCATGGCGCTGAGGGGCAACCCGTCGTCGGTTCACGGCGAAGGCCGGCAGATGCGCGCCGTGGTCGAGCGCGCCCGTATCGATGTGGCCGAACTGGCCGGATGCGCGCCCGCCTCGGTCATTTTCACCAGCGGCGCGACGGAAGCCAACGCCTTGGCGATGAAGGCGTCTGGGGGTCCGGTCGCCGCCGCCGGGATCGAACATCCGTCGATCCTGGAAAATATCGGCGACTTGCGGGCGATCGCCTGTCTGCCCGAAGGACGGATCGACCTTGCGGCGCTGGAAACCCTGCTGGACGAAAACCGGGACATCGCCGCCGTCGCCCTGATGGCGGCGAACAACGAGACCGGGGTGGTGCAGCCGGTTGCCGAGGCCGCCGGACTGTGCCGGGCCGCCGGGATCCGTCTCCATGTCGACGCGGTCCAGCACGCGGGCAAGGACGGGCTGGCGGACATCTGGGCGCATTGCAACAGCATGAGCGTGACCGCCCACAAGATCGGCGGACCGACCGGCGCCGGCGCGCTGATCGTGCGCGACCCGGGCGCCTGGCCGGCCCTGATCGCCGGCGGCGGGCAGGAACAGCGCGTCAGGGCCGGGACCGAAAACGTCCCCGGCATTGCCGGCTTCGGCGCCGCGGCGCGCTCGGCGGCCCGTGAGGCCGACGGATGGGCCGAGGTGCGCGACCGGCGCGACCGGCTGGAGGCGGCGATGCGCGAGCGCGCTCCGGAACTCCGCGTGATCGGCGGCGGCGCGCCGCGGCTGCCGAATACTCTCTGCGCAGCCGTTCCCGGCATCCCGTCGGACCTGATGACGATGCGCCTCGACCTCGCCGGAATCGCCGTCTCGGCAGGCTCGGCCTGCTCGTCGGGTAAGGTCGCGGCCTCGCCGGTCTTGTCGGCGATGGGGGTCGAGCCGGAAATTTCCGGATCGGCCATCCGGATCAGCCAGGGCCTCTACACGACCGAGCGGGACATCGACCGGTTCCTGACCGCTTGGAGCGAGACGGTGACCGCAAGGAGCCGGGCCGCCTGAACCGCCGCTGCGGCAATACCGCACCGGATCGGTCTTGATTTCAATCTGACCGGCCTACCTTAATCGAGACAAATCCGGTCCGGTTTGGCGGCGCACCGCCTCGCCGCCGGTATTTCGGGAGGGCCGCCGATGCTGCGCCTCAACAGGATTACAGACTACGCCGTCGTCGTGCTGACGCAGATGGTGCGCGAACCGGACAAGCAGGTGACCGCGCCGCAGCTTTCCGAGGAATCCAGCGTGCCGGCGCCGACCGTCGCCAAGGTGCTGAAGGCGCTGGCGAAGGAAGGGGTGCTGGCGTCGCAGCGCGGCGTGCACGGCGGCTACCGGCTGGCCCGCCCGGCCGACCGGATATCCATGCTGGAAGTCATCCGCGCGCTGGAGGGGCCGGTCAGCCTGACCGCCTGCGTCGACGGCGCCGAGGGTGACTGCGACGTCGAATCGCTGTGCCCGGTGCGTGGTAACTGGGACCGGGTCAATACCGCGATCCGGGGGGCGCTGGCCGACGTGACATTGGAGGACATGGCCATACCCACCATGTTCGGCGTGCCGTTCGAGGCGGCGGATAACGCCCACGGGGCCGGCCTGGCGCGGGAGGCGCGCTAGTCATGGCGGCAACCGCACAGACCGTCGCCCAGGTCCGCGATCTCGGCAAGTACAAGCATGGCTGGGAAACCGAGATCGAGATGGAGACGGCCCCCAAGGGGCTGAACGAGGACATCGTCCGCTTCATCTCGGCCCGCAAGGACGAGCCGGACTGGATGCTCGACTGGCGGCTCAAGGCCTACCGCCACTGGCTGACCATGACCGAGCCGACCTGGGCCATGGTCGACTATCCGGCGATCGACTTCCAAGACATCTACTACTACGCCGCGCCCAAGAACACGGAAGGGCCGAAGAGCCTCGACGAGGTCGATCCGGAACTGCTGCGCACCTACGAGAAGCTCGGCATTCCGCTGAAGGAGCAGGAAGTGCTCGCCGGCGTTCAGGGCGCGCCCAAGGTCGCGGTCGACGCCGTGTTCGATTCGGTTTCGGTCGCTACCACCTTCAAGAAGGAGCTGGAGAGCCACGGCGTCATCTTCTGCTCGATCTCGGAAGCGCTGCAGAACCATCCGGAGCTGGTGCGCAAGTATCTCGGCACCGTCGTGCCCTATACCGACAATTTCTATGCGACGCTGAACTCGGCGGTCTTCTCCGACGGGTCGTTCGTCTATATCCCGCCGGGCGTCCACTGCCCGATGGAACTGTCGACCTATTTCCGCATCAACGCCAAGGACACCGGCCAGTTCGAGCGCACGCTGATCATCGCCGACGAGGGCAGCTACGTTTCCTATCTCGAAGGCTGCACGGCGCCGATGCGCGACGAGAACCAGCTTCACGCCGCCGTCGTCGAACTGGTGACGCTGAAGGATGCAGAGATCAAATATTCGACGGTGCAGAACTGGTATCCCGGCGACGAAACCGGCAAGGGCGGCATCTACAATTTCGTCACCAAGCGAGGCGCCTGCCGCGGCGACGATTCGAAGATCCGCTGGACCCAGGTCGAGACCGGCTCCGCGATCACCTGGAAGTATCCGTCCTGCATCCTGCAGGGCGACAATTCCGTCGGCGAGTTCTATTCCGTCGCCATCGCCAACAACGCGCAGCAGGCCGACACCGGCACCAAGATGATCCATCTCGGCCGCAACACGCGCTCGCGCATCATCTCCAAGGGCATTTCGGCCGGCCGGGCCTGCAACACCTATCGCGGCCTGGTAAGAATGGGTTCCAAGGCTTTGAACGGGCGTAATTTTACCCAATGCGATTCGCTGCTGATCGGCGACCGCTGCGGCGCCCATACCGTGCCCTATATCGAAAGCCGGAACCGGACGGCCAAGGTCGAGCACGAGGCGACGACCTCGCGGATCGGCGAGGACCAGCTGTTCTACTGCCGCCAGCGCGGCATCGGCGAGGAGGACGCGGTGGCGCTGATCGTCAACGGCTTCTGCAAGGAAGTGTTGCAGGAACTGCCGATGGAGTTTGCCGTGGAAGCCCAGAAGCTCGTCGGCATCAGTCTCGAAGGCAGCGTCGGCTAGACGGCGGCAGGGCGTTGTGGGCGCCGGCCGGGAAACAGACAGACAGGTTCGGGGAAACATGCTCGAAGTCGAGAATTTGCACGCCACCGTTGACGGCAGGGGGATCCTGAACGGCCTCGATCTCGCGGTCGGGCCGGGCGAGGTCCATGCGGTCATGGGCCCGAACGGCTCCGGCAAGAGCACACTCAGCTATGTGCTCTCCGGCCGCGACGGCTACGAGGTCACCGAGGGCAGCGTCCGGTTCAGGGGCGCCGACCTGCTGGCGCTCGAACCCGAAGAGCGCGCCGCGGCCGGCCTGTTCCTCGCCTTCCAGTATCCGGTCGAGATTCCCGGCGTCACCAATATGACCTTCCTCAAGCACGCCGTGAACGGGCTCAGGGTGCAGCGCGGGGAAGAAGAACTCGACGCCATGCAGTTCCTGAAACTGGTCCGGCAGAAGGCCAAGGCGCTCGGCATGAGCGACGACATGCTGAAACGCGCCGTCAATGTCGGCTTTTCCGGCGGCGAGAAGAAGCGCAACGAAATCCTCCAGATGGCGGTGCTGGAGCCGGCCTTCGCCGTGCTCGACGAAACCGACAGCGGCCTCGATATCGATGCGCTCAAGATCGTCGCCGACGGCGTTAACGCCCTGCGCGGGCCGGGCCGCTCGATGCTGGTGATCACCCACTATCAGCGGCTGCTCGACTATATCGTCCCGGACCGGGTTCATGTTCTGGCCGGCGGGCGGATCGCCCAATCCGGCGGCAAGGAACTGGCCCTGCGGCTCGAAAGCGAAGGCTACGCCGCCTTCGCGGACAAGGCGGCGGCCTAGGCGATGGCGCGTCTCGCTCCGATCGATGAAACGGCCGCTGGGCCGGCCGATTCCGGCGCCGACTGGCTGACCGGCTGGCGCAACGGGCCGGCAGACGGTCCCGATGCCTCGCCGGACTGGCTGGGCGCGGCGCGGGCCGACGCGGCCGGCCGTTTCGCCGGGCGCGGCCTGCCGGACCGGCGGGTCGAGGACTGGCGCTATACCAATCTTGCCCATTTGACCGGTCTTGAGCTGGACTGGTCGCCGGCGCCCGCCGATGTGGCGAAAGAGAGCCTGCCGGCGCTCGTCTTCGGCCGCGAGGCGGAATGCCGGCTGGTCCTGGTCAACGGGCAGGTCCGGCCGACCCTGTCGACGGTGCCGGCGCTGCCCGGCGGCACGGTGCTGATCTCCCTTGCGGATGCGCTGGCCTCCGGTCATCCGGGCGTCGCGGACCTGCTGAGGCAGCGGGTGGCGGTCGACGGCGGCGCGCTCAAGGCGCTCAACGACAGCTGGCTGGAAGACGGCTATGTCCTGATCGTGCCCGACGGCGTCACCGTCGACATGCCGATCGAGATCCTGTCCGTCGGCACCGGCGGGGCCCTGCCGCCGGCCTACCAGCCGCGCAATCTCATCGTGGCCGGGGCGGGCAGCCGGGTCACGGTGGTCGAGCATCATGTCGGCCTGTGCATCGGCGGCTATTTCGCCAATCTGGTGACCGACGTCGCGGCCGGCGCGGAAGCCATCGTGCGCCATTGCAAGGTCCAGGACGAATCCCGGGAGGCGGTCCATATCGCCCTGCTCGATGCCGCGCTGGATAGCGGCGCCATGTTCGACAGTTTCTGCTTCACCCTCGGCGGCCGGATTTCGCGCAACGAATTGCGGGTCTCGCTGGACGCGCCGGGCGCCCACTGCCGGCTCAACGGCGCCTACCTGGCCGGCGGGCGGCAGCATTGCGACCACACCACGTCGGTCGATCACGTTGCGCCGGAGACCCACAGCGAGCAGCTCTACAAGGGCGTTCTGGACGACCGGGCGCGCGCCGTGTTCCAGGGCAAGGTGACGGTCCGGCCGGACGCCCAGAAGGTCGAGGGCCACCAGATGAGCCGGGCGCTGCTGCTGTCCGAGACCGCGGAAGTCAACACCAAGCCGGAACTGCTCATTCATGCCGACGACGTGCAGTGCAGCCACGGCGCGACGGCCGGGGATCTGGACGGCGAGGCGCTGTTCTACCTGCGCTCGCGCGGTGTGCCGGAGGGGCAGGCAAGGCAGCTGCTGGTCGAGGCCTTCCTGAACGAAGCGATCGACGCGGTGGCGCTTGCCGGCATGCGCCTGCCGCTGGAGCGCAACGTGGCGCGCTGGATGGCGGAGCGGCCCCGACCATGACTACGGGCGTCATGACTGCGGCACCGGCCCTGCGAGCGGCGCCTTCACATGGCCGCAACACCTACGATCCGGCGGCGGTGCGCGGGGATTTCCCGATCCTGTCGCGCACGATCTACAACAAGCCGCTGCGCTTCCTGGACAACGGTGCGAGCGCACAGAAGCCGCAATCCGTCCTCGATGCGGTGCAGAACAGCTATGCCCGCGAATACGCCAACGTCCATCGCGGCGCCCATTTTCTGAGCGGCGCGGCGACCGAAGCCTATGAAGGCGTGCGCGAGAAGGTTGCCGGCCTGCTGAACGCGCCGGCGCCGGAGAATATCGTCTTCACGAAGAATGTGACCGAGGCGATCAACCTCGTCGCCTGCTCCTGGGCCGGCGCCCATCTTTCGGCGGGCGACGAGATCGTCATCACCCAGATGGAGCACCACGCCAACATCGTGCCCTGGCAGCTGCTGCGCGACCGCAAGGGGATCGTGCTCAGGGTCGCGCCGGTCGAGGACGACGGCCGCTTCGATCTCGAAAAGTTCGCCGCCCTGTTGACCGACCGCACGAAGCTGGTCTCCGTCACCCATGTGTCGAACGTACTCGGCACGGTCGTTCCGGTCGCCGAGGTAACGCGGCTGGCGCGGGCGGCCGGCGCCTGCGTGCTGATCGACGGGGCGCAGGGGGTCGTTCATCAGCCGGTCGACGTGCAGGTCATCGGTTGCGATTTCTACGCCTTCACCGGCCACAAGCTCTACGGGCCGACCGGCATCGGCGTGCTCTACGGCACGGCGGAGCGATTGGCCGAGACGCCCCCGTGGCAGGGCGGCGGCGACATGATCGAGTCCGTGTCGTTCGAGAAGACGGTCTACGCCGATCCGCCCCTGCGCTTCGAGGCGGGGACGCCGCCTTTCGTGCAGGCAATCGGCCTCGGCGCCGCGATCGATTATGTGCAGGCGCTCGGCATGGAGGCCATCGGCGCCCACGAACACGCCCTGTGCAACCATGCGATGGAGGCCCTGCGCGCGGTGCCCGGCGTGCGACCTATCGGCGAGGCGCCGAACAAGGCGGCGATCGTGTCCTTCGTCGTCGACGGCCTGCATTCCATGGATGTCGGCGCGATCCTCGACCGGCAGGGCATCGCCGTGCGCGTCGGCCATCACTGCGCCCAGCCCCTGATGGCGCGCATGGGCATCGAATCGACCGTCCGGGCCTCGATGGCGCTTTACAACACGACCGAAGAAATCGACGCGCTGGCCGCCGGCATCCGCCATGCGCAGAAGCTGCTGGCCTGAGTGCGATGGACCTGACGGCTTACGAGGACTATGCGGAGACGCTCGAGGCGCTCGACGACGAGATGCGCTTCGAATACCTGCTCGACATCGCCAAGAAGAAGCGGGGCGAGCCCTTTCCGGAAGAGGCGATGGACGACGCCCACCTCATGCACGGCTGCATGTCGCGGGTCTGGATCGTCCACGATATTTCGGAGGACCGGCACTATTTCCGCGGCCATTCCGACGCCGCCATCGTCAAGGGCCTGGTCACGATGATGACCGACAGTTTCAGCGGCCTGACGACGGCGGAACTGGCGCAAATCACGCTCGATCATGTCCGCCGGCTCAATCTCGGTGCGCTGACGACCCAGCGCCAAGTCGGCATGATGGCGATGCTGAAACATCTCCAGAAGCTGGCCGGCGCCCGACCCGGCTTCCAGGCGGCGTGACAATGGCCGGCGAACCCGGCAGCGGGGCCTCAGGCGGCAGCCTTGCCGACTTCATGGCTGCGCCGGCGGAGGAAGGCCTGACGGCGGCGGCCGGCGCGCCGCTCGACAACCCCGGCGGGCGGGCAGACCGCGACGCGGTGATCGAGGCGCTGAAATCCGTCCACGACCCGGAAATTCCGGTCAACATCTACGATCTGGGCCTGATCTACGAAGCCGACCGCCGGCTGAACGGCGATGTCGAAATCACCATGACGCTGACCGCGCCGCACTGCCCGGTCGCCGGCGAGATGCCGCAACAGGTTGCCGACGCCGTGGCCGCCGTGGACGGTGTCGGCCGGGTCGCGGTCACGCTGACCTGGTCGCCGCCCTGGACGCCGGACCAGATGAGCGACGACGCGAAATTCCTGCTCGACATGTTCTGAACCCGGAATCGGAGCGGACGGTTGAAACGACGACTGGAAAATCCGAAAGTGCCGCCTTACATCGCCGGCAGGAGACGAAACCCATGATGCCCCAGGTGATCACGCTGACCGACCGCGCCGCCGACCGGGCGAAGGCCCTGATCGGCAAGGCGGAAGACGAGGTGCTCGGCTTGCGCGTCGGCGTGAAGTCCACCGGCTGCTCCGGCATGAGCTACTATGTCGAATACGCCCGGGAGCAGAAGAAATTCGAGGATGTGGTCGAGGACAAGGGCGTGCGGATTTTCATCGAGCCCTCGGCGACCATGTTCCTGTTCGGCAGCGAGATGGACTGGGTGGAAGACCGGTTCAACGCCCGGTTCGACTTCGTCAATCCCAACGAAAAGGGCCGGTGCGGCTGCGGCGAATCCTTCACCGTCTAGATTTCGATTCCCGACAAATCATTACATTTCCTGACAGCATTCCATCGCTGACATCCGACGCGACGCAAGGTTGCCGGAACCGCCATGCCGAAAGTCACCTTCGTCGAGCGCAACGGCAATCCGCGGGAAATCGAGGCCAGGGCCGGCCAGACCCTGCTGGAAATCGCCTGGGACAACGAACTTGACGTCGAAGGCGCGTGCGAAGGCTCGATGGCCTGCGCGACCTGCCATGTCATCGTCGACCCGGCCTGGTTCGACAGGCTGCCCGATCCTTCCGAGGATGAGGAGGATATGCTGGACCTGGCCTACGATATCCAGAAGACGTCCCGCCTCGGCTGCCAGATCACGTTGACCGAAGCGCTGGATGGGCTGGTCGTGCGTCTGCCCAAGGACGTCCGCAACATGCTGCTCTGACATGGTCGAGACTTCGACGGAACCCGTTTACGAAGGCGCGCTGTTCAACCGGCTGCGGGCTGGAGCCGGTGCGCACTGGGATGCCTATGTCGGGCACGATTTCGTCCGGCAGCTTGGCGCCGGCAGCCTGCCGGAAGCGGCGTTCCGGCACTACCTGATCCAGGATTACCTGTTTCTCATCCACTTCTCGCGCGCCTGGGCGCTCGCGGCCTACAAGGCGGAAACCTTGGCGGACATCCGCTCGGCCGCGGAGGTGCTGGCCGGCATATCCGATACCGAAATGCGCCTGCACGTCGACTTCTGCGCCTCCTGGGGCCTGACGGAAGCCGATATGGAAGCTGCGCCGGAAGCGCCGGGCTGCCTCGCCTACACCCGCTATGTGCTGGAAACCGGCCTGCGCGGCGACCTGCTGGACCTCCATGTCGCGCTCGCGCCCTGCGTGGTCGGTTACGGCGAGATCGGCCGGACGCTCGGCACTCTCGAGACGGTGGGGAACAACCCCTACCGGGCCTGGATCGAGATGTATGCGGGCGAGGACTATCAGGCGGTTGCGCGCGGTGCGGCGGCGGCGCTGGACGATCTCTGGGGCCGGCGCGGCAGCGAGGCCCGGGTGGCCGGCGTACAAAGGATTTTCGACGAAGCGACACGGTTGGAAGTCGGTTTCTGGCAGATGGGGTTGGATGCCGCATGAATGCGCCTGCAATGAACCGGACAATCCGCGACCGGGCGGATGTGCGGGCTCTGGAAGCCGCCACGCGCGACAGCTACCTGCCCGTGGCCTCGACCTGGGAGATGCTGGCGCGGGGGCGCGACCTGTACGGCGACCGGATCGCCCTCCGTTTTCTGGAGACCGGCATGCCCGGCGGCCCGTCGTCCGATCTTTCCCATGCCGACCTGTTCGCCCGGGTGACCCAGGCCGCCAACCTGTTCACCGATCTCGGTGTCGGTCCGGACGACGCGGTCGCCATGCTGGCGCCGAACGTCCCGGAGGCGCATTTCGCCCTGTGGGGCGGCGAGGCGGCCGGCCGGGCCTGCCCGGTCAACAACCTGCTTAATACCGACCATATCGTGGACCTGGTCGAAGCGGCCGGCGCGAAGGTGCTGGTGGCACTGGGCCCGGACCCCGACCTCGACATCTGGACCAGGGCGCTGGAAGTGCGCGACCGGGCGCCGGGGCTGAACGCCGTGCTGTCGATCGGCGGCGCGCAGGACGGGGCGGCGGATTTCGCCGCAGCGATCGCCGGCTATCCGGCCGACCGGCTGACCTCCGGCCGCACAATCCGGCGGGGCGACATCGCGTCCTGTTTCCACACCGGCGGCACCACCGGCGCGCCGAAGCTCGCCCTGCACACCCACGGCAACGAACTGCACGTCTCCTGGTCGGCCTGCCTGATGCTGGATGTCCGGCCGGAAGATGCGGCGATCAACGGCTTCCCGCTGTTCCACGTTGCGGGGTCGATGGTATTCGGAATGGCGTTTCTGGCGGGCGGCGCCAGTATCGTCCTGCCGACGCGCCTGGGCATGCGCCATCCGGACATCGTCGCCCGCTATTGGGAGCATGTCGCGGAGCACCGTATTTCGATCCTGCCTGCGGTGCCGACGCTTCTGGCGACGCTGCTCAGCCGGCCCGTCCCGGAAACCGATATGTCTTCGGTCCGCGGCCTGATTATCGGCGGATCGCCGCTGCCGACCGAAATGGCCGACGCCTTCGAGGAAAGTTTCGGCATTCCGGTGCGCAACGTGTTCGGCATGACCGAGAGTTCCGGCATCATCGCCATGGAGCCCTTCCACGCGTCGGCTCGGGTCGGCGGCTCGTGCGGCCTGCCGCTGCCCCATACCGAGGTCATTGCCGCCGCGCTCGACGGCCCGGACGGCGTGGATGTTTCGCAGCCGATGCCGGCCGGGGTGACCGGCGTGCTGGCGGCGCGCGGCGGCCATGTCAGCCCCGGCTACACCGATCCGGAACGCAACCCCGGCACCTTCACCGACGACGGCTGGCTGATCAGCGGCGACCTCGGCCATGTCGACGAAAACGGCTATGTCTTCGTCACCGGCCGGTCCAAGGACGTCATCATCCGCGGCGCTCACAATATCGATCCGGCCATGGTCGAGGAGATGGTGAACCGCCATCCCGCGGTCGAGATGAGCGCGGCGATCGGCCAGCCGGACGCCTATGCCGGCGAACTGCCCGTCGTCTACGTTGCGCTCAAACCCGGTGCGGCGGCGACCGAAGAGGAAATCCTGGCCTTCGTCACGCCGCTGATCGCCGAACGGCCCGCCGTGCCGAAGCGGGTGCATATCCTGCCGGACCTGCCACAGACCGCGCTCGGCAAGGTGTTCAAGCCCGCCCTGCGGTTGCAGTCGATCGAACGGGTTTTCGGCGAGGCGCTGGCGCCCTTGCGGGACGACGGCGTTACCGTGGCGGTGACCGGGCAACAATCGGCGGCGGGCCTCTCGGCCCATATTGCGCTGGGCGGCGCGGACGACGCTGCGAAGGAACGGGTCAGGTCGCTCCTGCGCGGCTTTCCGGTCGACTACGAGATGGAGGTATCCGCCTGACGGGCCGTCTGCCCGGTTCCCGGACGATTGCGGCGCAACGTCTTGATCGCCGGGCAACGCTTGAACGATGGCGGGGGCGGCCTTATACGCTCCCCGCGCGGCTACGGCGCGCTCCGGCCCGTCCGGGACTTTCCCGTTCCGGTGCTTCGGTGCCGCGCGGGCGTGGCGGAATTGGTAGACGCGCTGGCTTTAGGTGCCAGTGACGAAAGTCGTGGGGGTTCGAGTCCCTCCGCCCGCACCATCCGGCCAACCGGATCGAACGGAAACGAAACGAACGGGCGCCCGTGCCGCCCGTGCCTCAAGATTGGATGTGCCGAACCATGCAGGTGACGGAAACGACGGCCGAAGGCCTGAAACGCGAATACAGGGTTTCCATCCCGGCGAAAGACATCGACGGTAAGGTCACCAGCAAGCTGACCGAAGTCGGCAGGGATATCCAGCTTCCGGGTTTCCGCCGGGGCAAGGCGCCGCTGCCGGTCCTGAAAAAGCGGCTGGGCAAGTCGGTACTGGGAGAGGTGCTGGAGGAGACGCTCCAGGAAAGCGTTGCGAAGACGCTGGAGGACAAGGACCTGAAACCGGCGATGCAGCCGAAAATCGAGATCGGCGACTATGAGGACGGCGGTGACCTCGAATACACCATGTCGCTTGAAATTCTGCCGGATTTCGCCGTCATGGACCTGGCATCGATCGAACTGGAGCGGCTCAAGGTTCCGGTGGCGGACGATATCGTCGATCGGGCGGTCGCCTCCTTCGCCGAAAACCGCAAGGAGACCGAACCGGCGCCCGACGGCCACGAAGCGGCGGCCGGCGACGTCGCGGTCATCGACTTCCGAGGCACCGTGGACGGCGAGGCCTTCGACGGCGGCACAGCTGAGGACTATCACCTGAGTCTCGGCGCCAACACCTTCGTTCCCGGTTTCGAGGACCAGCTGATCGGCGCGAAGGCCGGCGACCGGAAGGACGTGAAGATCGCCTTCCCCGAAGACTATCCGGCGGAAAATCTGGCCGGCCAGGACGCGGTTTTCGACGTTACGGTCAAGGAACTGCGTACATCGAAGTTGCCGGAGATCGACGACGAATTCGCCAAATCCCTCGGCGCGGAAAACCTGAGCGCGCTGAAGGAAGCTGTAAAGTCCGACATCGAGCAGGACTACAACGGCGTGAGCCGGACCCGCCTGAAACGCGACCTGCTCGACATTCTGGCCGACGGCCACGATTTCGATCTCCCGCCCGGCATGGTCGAGGTCGAATTCGAGGCGATCTGGAAGCACTACGAGGAGCGCAAGGCGCAGGACCGGCTCGACGGGGACGAAAAAGACAAGTCCGAAGAGGCGCTCAAGGCCGAATATCGCGACATTGCCGCCCGGCGGGTGCGCCTCGGCATCGTGCTCAGCGCGATCGGCGCCAAGCAGGAAATCGAGGTGACGAACGAAGAGTTGAACCGTGCCATCCTGCGGGAGGCGCAGAACTATCCGGGACGTCAGCGCGAAGTCATGGAGGCCTATCAGAAGAGCGCCGAGATGCGCGACGGCCTCAAGGCGCCGATCTACGAGGACAAGGTGATCGACTATATCGTCGAACTGGCGCAGGTGACCGAACGGGATGCGACACTGGAGGAGGTCGTCGCCGGACCGGAAACGAATGGCGCCCCTGCCGGGGAGGCGGCGGCGTAGGAAGCCCGGCTCCGCAACCGCCGGACTGGCAGCGCCCGCAGGGCAACCTATTTACAGGCGGCGGCCCGGCCGGCCCGGCCGCTGTCGAATCCGAACCGAAGCCGAGAGAGCCGTATGCCCGATCCCGCCGATCACTATATGAACACCCTCGTGCCCATGGTCGTGGAGCAGACCAACCGGGGCGAACGGGCCTACGACATCTATTCGCGCCTGCTGAAGGAGCGCATCGTCTTTATCACCGGTGCCGTCGAAGACCAGATGTCGTCGTTGATCTGCGCACAGCTGCTGTTTCTGGAAGCCGAAAACCCGACCAAGGACATCTCGATCTACATCAACTCACCGGGCGGCATCGTGACGTCCGGCCTGTCGGTCTACGACACGATGCAATATATCAGGCCGGAGGTATCGACGGTCTGCGTCGGACAGGCGGCTTCCATGGGTTCGCTGCTGCTCGCGGCCGGAGCTCCGGACAAGCGTTATGCGCTGCCGAATGCCCGCATTATGATCCACCAGCCCTCCGGCGGTTTCCAGGGCCAGGCAACGGACATCGAAATCCACGCCCGGGAAATTCTCGCCGTGCGCGCGCGGCTGAACGACATTTATGTCCGGCATACCGGCCAGAAGCTCGCCGCGATCGAGGAGGCGATGGACCGCGACCGCTTTCTCACTCCGGAAGAGTCCAAAGAATTCGGAATCATCGACGAGGTTGTGGCCAGTCGGCCGCAGGAAAGCGACGACGGCAATGGGAACGGCGGATAGTCGGGCGTCGCACGCCGCCTTCCGGATTCAATCTGGTCACGGTGCGGCGCTGTCGCTATCATGCGCGCCCGACGTGGCGTCTCGGAAAGAGACGTTGCGGGAACAGTGGCCGGAACGGTCGTTGCGGGTCCTCGATCTGCAAACCGATCCTGACGGGGCCGATTACCGATGAGCAAATCCGGCAACGGCGAATCCAAGAACACGCTCTATTGCTCGTTCTGTGGGAAGAGCCAGCACGAGGTGCGCAAACTGATTGCCGGCCCGACGGTGTTCATCTGCGACGAGTGCGTCGAGCTCTGCATGGACATCATCCGGGAGGAGAACAAGTCCAATGTCGTCAAGAGCCGCGACGGCGTTCCGACGCCGATCGAGATCAACGAGGTCCTCGACGACTATGTGATCGGCCAGCATCATGCCAAGCGGGTGCTGTCCGTCGCGGTCCACAATCACTACAAGCGCCTGGCGCACGGCGCCAAGTCCAACGGCGTCGAACTCGCCAAGTCGAACATCCTGCTGGTCGGGCCGACCGGCTGCGGCAAGACCCTGCTGGCCCAGACGCTGGCGCGCATCATCGACGTGCCGTTTACGATGGCCGACGCCACGACGCTCACCGAAGCGGGCTATGTCGGCGAGGATGTCGAGAACATCATCCTGAAGCTGCTCCAGGCCGCCGATTACAATGTCGAGCGGGCGCAGCGCGGCATCGTCTATATCGACGAGGTCGACAAGATCAGCCGCAAGGCGGACAACCCGTCGATCACCCGCGACGTCTCCGGCGAGGGCGTGCAGCAGGCGCTGCTCAAAATCATGGAGGGGACGGTCGCTTCCGTGCCGCCCCAGGGCGGGCGCAAGCATCCGCAGCAGGAATTCCTTCAGGTCGATACCACCAACATCCTGTTCATCTGCGGCGGTGCCTTCTCCGGCCTGGAGAAGATTATCTCCTCGCGCGGCCAGAACAAGTCGATCGGCTTCGGCGCCGACGTCCGTGCGCCCGACGAACGCAAGACCGGCGAGGTCCTGCGCGACCTGGAGCCGGAAGACCTGCTGAAATTCGGACTGATTCCGGAATTCGTCGGCCGTCTGCCGGTCATCGCGACGCTCGAGGACCTGGACGAGCACACGCTGGTCCGGATCCTGACCGAGCCGAAAAACGCGCTGGTCAAGCAATACCAGCGCCTGTTCGACATGGAAGGCGCCAAGCTCAGCTTCACCGAGGATGCCCTGGCGGCGATCGCCCGCAAGGCCATCGCAAGGAAGACGGGCGCCCGCGGCCTGCGCTCGATCATGGAAAATATCCTGCTCGATTCGATGTTCGACCTGCCGGGCGACGACGGGATCGAGGAAGTTGCGATCAGCCAGGAAGTCGTCGAGGGCGGGGCGCAGCCCCTGCTGCTGTACGCCGACCGCAAAGCGGAAATGGGCGGCGTCAGCGCCTGAAGCGCCGACCCGGAGTCGCACTTTTCCGCGAAGCCCTTGATCCGACGGCGAACGAACCGATGTATCGGCATACAGGCGCGCGGTTCGGCCATACCATCGCGACAGGCGGATTGCCGGCGCCTTTCTCGCAGTCGCCGTCCCGGCGCCGGTTTGCGGGCTTATAGTCTTTCCTGCGGTCGATGCCCGGATGGGGTCGGTCGTAAACCATTCGGGTGAACCGTATGTTCGAACTTCAGGGCGGTGTGTTGCTGCCTGTACTCCCGCTTCGGGATATCGTCGTATTTCCGCACATGATCGTGCCGCTCTTCGTCGGTCGGGAAAAATCCGTCCGGGCGCTCGAAGACGTCATGCGTGACGACAAGCAGATTCTGCTGGTCGCCCAGAAGAACGCCGCGCAGGACGATCCTGCGACTGCCGACATCTTCACCGTCGGAACGATCGGCACGGTGTTGCAGCTGCTCAAGCTGCCCGACGGCACCGTGAAGGTGCTGGTCGAAGGCGGCCAGCGCGCTAAGATCCTGCGCTACGCCGATAACGATACCTTCTTCCAAGCCTGGGCCGAGGTCATGGAAGAAGAAGGCGAGGACGACAAGGAAGTCGAAGCGCTGATGCGCACCGCGGTTTCGCAATTCGAACAGTATATCAAGCTGAACCGCAAGATTCCGCCGGAGGTTCTGGTGTCGATCAACCAGATCGACGAGCCGGGCAAGCTGGCCGATACGGTGGCCTCGCATCTGAACCTCAAGATCCCGGAAAAGCAGGAATTGCTCGAGACCGCCCCGATCGGCGCGCGGCTGGAAAAGATCTACTCCTACATGGAGGGCGAGATCGGCGTGATGCAGGTCGAGAAACGCATCCGCAATCGCGTCAAGCGCCAGATGGAGAAGACCCAGCGCGAGTATTACCTGAACGAGCAGATGAAGGCCATTCAGAAGGAGCTCGGCGAAGGCGAGGACGGCAAGGACGAGCTGGCCGAAATCGAGGAGAAGATCAAGAAGACCAAGCTGTCGAAAGAGGCGCGGGAAAAGGCCGAGGCCGAATTGAAGAAGCTCCGCTCGATGAGCCCGATGTCCGCCGAATCGACGGTGGTGCGCAACTATCTTGACTGGCTGCTCGGCATCCCGTGGAAGAAACGGACCAAGATCAAGCGCGACATCGGCCGCGCCGAGCGGATCCTGGACGAAGACCACTACGGTCTCGAGAAGGTCAAGGAACGGATTATCGAGTATCTCGCCGTCCAGCAGCGGATGAAGAAGATCAAAGGGCCGATTCTGTGCCTGGTCGGCCCCCCCGGTGTCGGCAAGACCTCGCTGGGCAAATCCGTCGCCCGCGCGACCGGCCGCAACTTCGTTCGTCTTTCCCTTGGCGGCGTGCGCGACGAGGCGGAAATCCGCGGGCACCGGCGCACCTATATCGGCTCGATGCCGGGCAAGGTGGTCCAGTCGATGAAGAAGGCCAAGAGCTCGAACCCGCTGTTCCTGCTCGATGAGGTCGACAAGCTGGGTGCGGACTGGCGCGGCGATCCTTCCTCGGCCCTGCTCGAAGTCTTGGACCCGGAGCAGAACGGGACCTTCAACGACCATTATCTTGAGGTCGACTACGATCTTTCGGACGTGCTGTTCATCACAACGGCCAACACGCTGCGCATGCCGCAGCCTCTGATGGACCGCATGGAGATCATCCGCCTGCCCGGCTATACCGAGGACGAAAAGGTCGAAATCGCCAAGCGGCACCTGATTCCCAAACAGGTCGAGGCGCACGGCCTGAAGGACCACGAATGGTCGGTATCCGATTCGGCGCTACGCTCGCTGATCCGGTACTACACCCGCGAAGCCGGCGTCCGGAATCTGGAGCGCGAGATCGCCAATCTTGCGCGCAAGGCGGTTAAGCAGATTGTCGGCGGAGCCGTGGACAAGGTCACGGTTACAAACCGGAATGTCGAAAAATTTGCCGGCGTCCGGAAGTTCCGCTTCGGCCTTGCCGAAGACGAGGATGCGGTCGGCGTCGTCACCGGTCTGGCCTGGACCGAAGTCGGCGGCGAATTGCTGTCGGTCGAGGCCGTTACCCTTCCCGGCAAGGGCAAGGTATCCGCGACAGGCAAGCTCGGCGACGTCATGAAGGAATCGGTCCATGCGGCCGAGAGCTTCGTGAAGTCCCGCGCGGTCAGCTTCGGCATCAAGCCGACCGTTTTCGAGAAACGCGACATCCATGTGCATGTGCCCGAAGGGGCGACTCCGAAGGACGGGCCGTCGGCCGGCGTCGCCATGATTGCCGCCATCGTCTCCGTCCTCACCGGAATTCCGGTGCGCAAGGATGTCGCGATGACCGGCGAAATCACCTTGCGCGGCCGGGTCCTGCCGATCGGTGGCCTCAAGGAAAAGCTGCTCGCTGCGTTGCGCGGAGGCCTGAAGACGGTGCTCATTCCGGACGAGAACGAGAAGGACCTCGCGGAGATCCCGGATAATGTCAAACGCGGCCTCGACATTATCGCAGTCGGTTCCGTCGACCAGATACTCGAACATGCACTGACTGCGACACTGTCGCCGATCGAATGGGTCGAAGCCGACGCCGGCGTACCGGCGGTGCGCGGCGAGAGCGCCGGCGGCGAGGTCGGCGTGGTGACTCACTAGCGGCCAAAACGTGCACGACGGTCCGGCTGGCCGGTTAAATCGTCGAAATCGGATCGATTTCCGTGGTTTCCGTCATTGACCGGCTTGCCACGATAGCCGTACACTTTGCGCAATCTGGCTGATCGCGCTCGATTGTCGGGAGGCATATCCGCGTTTGAATTGAGACCGGTGCTGGCAGCCGATCCGACAGATTAACAACAACCTTCCTGGAACAAGAGGGGATATTCGTGAACAAGAACGACCTGATAGCCGCCGTTGCCGCTGGCACGGGCCAGAGCAAAACCGACGTTGCATCGGTTATCGATGCAATGCTCGCTTCGATTACCGACGCCCTGAAGTCCGGCGGGGAGGTGAAATTGGTGGGATTCGGATCCTTCCACGTTACCCATCGCGCGGCATCCACGGGCAGAAATCCGCGCACCGGCGAAACGATACAGATCGCTGCCTCCCGTCAGCCGAAATTCAAGGCCGGCAAGGGCCTGAAAGATGCGCTGAATTAGGCCCTCTTGCCAGGAATAGAGCGCATACAGGAAATGGCCGTCCGAAAACGGGCGGCCATTTTCGATTCTGTCTTGTCGACAGGACAGCGCGGGTTTCGGGCCGGAATGCGGTCCTGGATCGCGGCGCAGTGCGACGGCGGCATCGCGCGGGCGGTTAGCTCAGATGGGAGAGCGACTGGTTTACACCCAGTAGGTCGGCGGTTCGATCCCGTCACCGCCCACCATGTCGGGCAGTATCTCCCGGCGGGGGCGTGCTTCGGACATTTCGACCGGCGCCATAATCTTGCCCGAACCCGTTGGAACGATACATTGCCAGTTCTGGTTCCCGGTCACCGGTCGGCCCATAATGGACCGCCCGTACAATCCGGTATCGCGGGCCTGGCCCGCGACATTCCCTTGAAGTCGAGCACGGCAGGCAAACATGTTTTCGAGAGACAAGTCCAAGAACAGCGCCGGTGAGCGCCCTGCGCCGGCACCGTCCCGGCCCGCGCCCCCGGCTCCCCCGGCGCCTTCTGCAACGTCCGAAGCTGCAGTGGAAAGCAAGCCTTCGCCGGAGCCTTCGCAGCAGCGTGCGGCCGGCAAGGCGTCCGTCATCACCGAAGGCCTTCATGTCACCGGCAACCTTGCATCCGGGGGCGAGCTTCTGGTCGACGGTTCCGTGGCCGGCGATATTCATGTCCGCCGGTTGACGATCGGAGCTTCGGGCAGGATCGAGGGCAAGATCGTTGCGGAAGAAATCGCGGTATCCGGTTCCGTCGAGGGTCAGATCAGTGCGAAGATCGTCACCATCGGCCGGACGGCTCATGTGACCGGCGACGTACTGCACGATGTCCTGTCGATCGAGAGCGGCGCCGAGTTCCAGGGCCGGTGTCAGCGCCGGCCGGCCAGCGAACTGGAGGTTCCGAAGACGGCCGCCCAGATGGTGCAGGCTCAAAAACCTGCAAAGGCGCCGCAGAAGCCGGCGAATGCCCAGCCTCAGGCAGCCGTAAAGCCCGTTGCGCCGGCAAAGCCGGAGGGAGCGTCGGCGAACGCCACCGGATAGCTCTTGGGCCTGGCTATCTCGTACCCGGGCTGTTCAATGCCCGGGCGAACATGCCGGCATCGACATTGCCGCCGGAGGCAACCGCAATGACGGTTCGCCCTCGGCAGGGAACTTTGTCCGCGGCGAGCGCGGCAAGCCCGGCCGCGCCGCCGGGCTCGAGGACGAGCTTGAGGTCTTCGAACGCGATTCGCATGGCGTAGAGCGCCTCCGCATCGGAGATGGCGGCGCCGGACGCCAGAATTCGCCGGTTGATTTCGAAGGTCAGCGCGCCGGGCGTGTCGGCAAGCAGCGCATCGCAGACCGAGCGGACCGGGCCGGGCAGGGCAATCCGCCGCCCGGCTTGCAGCGATCGTATGGTGTCGTCGCCGGTGGCGGGTTCGCAGGGATGGACCGGCACGCCCGGCATGGCCGTTCCGAGCGCCGTCGCAATACCGGCGATCAGGCCGCCGCCGCCGCAAGGCACGACGACGGCGTCGGGAACGATCCCGAGCGCACGGCACTGGCTGGCGATCTCCAGCCCGACCGTACCCTGGCCGGCGATCGTATCGGGATGGTCGTAGGGCGGCACGATGGGACGGTCGAGGTCATCGGCCAACGCCTCGGCAAAGCCGACGCGGTCGGCGGTTTCGCGATCGAACGGCGCGACATCGGCACCCCAGCGTTCCGTCCGGGCGCGCTTTATGGCCGGCGCGTCCTGCGGCATCGCAATGGTCGCGGGAATGTTCCGTAAGCTGGCGACGGCAGCGACCGCTTGGGCATGATTGCCCGATGAATACGCGACGACACCGCGTTCGCGGCGCGCATCGGGCAGGCGGGATATGTTGGTCCATGCGCCGCGGAACTTGAACGATCCGGTCCGTTGCAGGCATTCGGCCTTGACCCAGACGGAAGCGCCCAGGCGGGCATCCAGGGCGTCCGAACGCAGTAGCGGCGTGACGGCGGCTACGCCGCGCAGCAGCCGTGCGGCATCGATGATGCTCTCGAAGTCCGGCGGGTGGAGATCAGCTGTACCGGCCATGCCGCCTGTCGACCGATTTCAGGAATGCCCCGACCGCTTCGGCTGCGGCGGGTTCGTGAAGGCGCGGCGCATGTCCGGCCCCCGGGACGGTGACGCCGGCAATGTCCGGATGATCGTCCAGCATGGCTTTTAGGCCGGCGTCGGTCAGGAGATCGGAATTGCCGCCGCGAATCGCCAGAACCGGCACATGATGGAGCGCGCGGAACATCGCCCAGCGATCCGGCTCGCTGCCGGTTCCGCGACGGATCGGCTGCACCAGCCGCACGTCCCAGTTGAAATGGAGCAGGCCGTCGTCGCCTTCGCGATAGGTAGCCCGCGCCACATCTTCGAAGACCGCATCGTCCCACGCCTCGAAGCCCGGAAAGCGCTCCCGCGCCGCCGCCGCGGCGGCCGGCCAATCGGGCACTGGCCGGTCCTTGCCGGCATAGTCGACGATCCAGGCGGTCGCCGAAGCCTCGATCTCGGGGCCCACGTCGTTCAGAACGACGCCGGCGATTGACGAGGGGATCGCGGCGCCCAGTCCCATCGACAGGAAACCGCCCATCGACGTGCCGACGAGAATGACATGATGGAGACCCGCGGCAACGATCAGATGCCGGATATCGTTGATATAGGTTTCGGGCGTGTAGCTCCGCCAGTCGTCGGCGCGGTCGGAAGCGCCCCGGCCGCGATAGTCCATGCAAACGACGCGCCGCTCCGCAGCGTGGGCCTCGGCGAGGGCGGCGAAATCCGCAGAATTGCGCGTCAGCCCGGCCAGGCACAGCAAGGGAATGCCGGCCCCGGTTCCGCAGTCGTAGTCGCGATAGTAGAGGCTCAGCCCGTCCTGCGTGAAGAAACGACGTTCCCGATACGCCGTCGGTTCGCTCATCTTTCCTGTCCGTCATTCGGTGTTCCGGCAGATGCAGCACTAGCATCGGCGGGCGGATCGGGCGAGAGAGGGCGGCGAGCCCACTTGCAGGTGCCCGCTGCGGCGCAAGCGGCCGTCGACCCCGGTGCACGCCATGCGAGCGCCGGCGTCGCCGCGAATTCGTTGCTGCCCAAGCGCACGCGATAGACGGCGACATTTGCCAACACGCGCCGCACAAAGTTACGGGTTTCGCCGAACGGCAAGGATTCGATCCAGTCGACCGGATCGACATCCCGGTCGGGATAGCCGAAGCGGGCGATCCACCGCCCCACCCGGGTCGGGCCGGCGTTATACGCCGCCGCGGCCAGCAGGTAGGAGCCCTCGAAGCGGTCCAGCAAATGGGCGAGATAGGCGGAGCCCAGACGGATATTGTAAGCCGTGTCGCGGCTCAGGCGCCTGCGGCTCCATTTCATCCGGGCGCGCCGGGCGGCAACTCTCGCGGTTGACGGCAGTAGCTGCATAACGCCTCGCGCGTTGGCCCGGCTGCGGGCCCTGGTATTGAACTCGCTCTCCTGGCGAATGACGGACAGGACCAGCGCCGGTTCCACCGGCAGGCGTCGCGGCAGGGCGATAACCGGATAAGCGAGGCGGCTGCGGACGAATCCCCGCGTCAGGGCGAGGCGTGCCGCCCGGACCGCAATGTGCCGCTCGCCCAGTTCGTCGGCCAGCTCGGCGACCAGCAGCAGGCGGTGACCGGTCCGCTGCGGATCGCTTGCCGAACCGCGGGCGGTTCGGCGGATGCTGCGGATCAGCCACCAGAGCAGCAGGCGGCTTTCCGATTTTGCCCGGTTGCGGTTATAGAGACGCGCCAGCCGCACGGCCGCCTCCCTGTCGAACGATGCCCGCAATTCCGGCGGAACCATCGTATCCGCAGGCAGGGCCAGTGTGCGCGACTTGAGCCGCATCCGGGACAACTGACCGTACAGTCCGAAGGCCGCCGGCGCGGCCTTCCGATACCAGGTTTCCGCTTCGCCGGGCCGGAGTTTGTCGCGCCAGGTTTCGCCGAGCCACCAGGCCGCCATCGATTGAAGATCGTGACGCTGCGATTCGGCATGGATGCGTTGAAAATGCTTCAAGGCAACCTCGGACTTGCCACGTTTGCGAAGGGCGATCCAGCCTGCAAGGCTTTCGGCGCCGGCAAACCGGTAGCCGGTTGTGTGGCGATGGCTCGCCGCTACTGCATAGGCACGGTCAAGGCGCTGCTCCTTCAGCAGTTCGCGAACCAGAATCGTGCGTTCCAGCCAGTGGCGGCCTTCCACGTCTGCCGCCGGGGCCGGCAGCGCAATCAGGCCGGCACCGGCCGCCTCTAACTTGCCCCGCCGCCGATTCCAGCGCGCCAGGTCGAGCTGGAACCCGGCCGCCGCCTTCGCCTTGGCCGGCACCTTCCGGAGTCGCTTGAGCAGTTTGGGAACGGTCCAGGGACGCGGCCTGCGCTGAAGGTCGATACGCAGCCTGAGCGGGACGGCGTGGCCGGCGGCAAGCTTGTGAAAGAGTATCAGCCTGTACGCGCTGCGATAGCGTCCGCGGTCCAGATGCCTGCGGACCCTGGCCGCTCTATCTGCATGCGTGATCCTGCGCCCGTATATCCGGAAGAACTTTTTCTCTCCGGCGGTCCGCATGGAAAGGCTGCGCCAGCAGCGGGCGATTTCGTTTTCGGATGCCTGCCGGTCGCCGCGCTTGCGCAACAGGTTGATATGGCGAATGCAGCCGATCGGCGTGGCCGGCGGATGCCGGGCGAACCAGGCAAGCATTCGCGAAGCGGTTATCCGGCCGGGCAGCGCTCCCTCCACCCGCCGCTCCAGGGCAGACTGCAACGGCCAGCCCGTGTGTTTCTCGAAAAATCCGATAAGTTCCCCGGCCGTCGCCGGACTGCCTTCGCGGCGAAGATACGCAAACAGCACCGCGTCGCGCTCGAAAGAGTCGCGGATTCGCCGCATTGCCCGTCGCGCCCGGACAAACTGTCGCCGCTCGATCGCGGCCAGCGCCTGTCCCGCCGGACCGGTCTGGCGTTTCGCCGCCTGCACGCCACCTGCCGACGGCGCCGCTGCCATCGGGCCGAGAAGGGCGCAAAGACAGGCGGCCAGGACAAGGCGGGTCCGGCCCGGAAAGCGTGGGCAGCGGTTCAACGCCTGCGGTCCGCGATGGCTTTGGTCCCGCTGCTGCAGGCAGGCCTTCGCTTGATGGCGGCGGATCACCGGTCTACCTTACCGCGAAGCATCATGGACTGCAGATCCCGGAGAATTCTCATGTTCAAGGGTTCGATGGTTGCCCTGATCACGCCGTTCGACAATGGCGCCGTGGACGAAGACTGTTTTTCCCGGCTGGTCGACTGGCAGATCGATGAAGGAACGGAGGGCCTGATCCCGGTCGGGACCACCGGCGAATCGCCGACGCTGAGCCACGAGGAACACATGCGCGTGGTCGAGCTGTGCGTCAAGCGGGCTGCGGGCCGGGTGCCGGTGATTGCCGGAACGGGCTCCAATTCCACCCGCGAGGCGATCGAGTTCGCCAGACATGCCAGCGCGGCCGGCGCCGACGCCCAGCTTGTCGTCACGCCGTACTACAACAAGCCGACCCAGGCCGGCCTGATCGACCACTATACCGCGCTCCACGACGCCACCGACCTGCCGATAATCATCTACAACATTCCGCCGCGTTCGGTCATCGACATGACGGTCGAAACGATGGCGCAGTTGGCGAAGCTGCCCCATATCGCCGGCGTCAAGGACGCGACGGCGAAGCTGGACCGCCCGCTGGCGACGCGCCTCGCCTGCGGTCCGGATTTCGCGATCCTGTCCGGCGAGGATGCGACGGCACTCGCCTTGCTGGCCCAGTCCGGCGACGGCTGCATCTCGGTCACGGCCAATGTAGCACCGCGCCTGCTGGCTTCGATGCATAAGGCTTGGCGCGCCGGAAATATCGAGGAAGCGATCCGGATCAACGAATTGCTAATGCCGCTGCACGAGGCGCTGTTCTGCGAAGCGAGTCCGGGACCGGTGAAATACGCCGCGAGCCTGATGGGTCTTGCCTCGCCGGAGACCCGGCTGCCGCTGACCGAAATCGCTGAAAGTTCGAAACGGCAGGTCGAGGCTGCGCTGGAGCATGTCGGCCTGTGGAGCGCGGCGCGGGAGGCGGCGGAGTAGCGTTTCTCCGGGCGGCGTCAGGCCGCTTTGCGGATCGCCTCGCCGCGGTGCCGGTCTTCCCAGCGTTCGATATAGCCGCGGGTCAGCGGCACGGCGTCCTGGCGCCGGGCGATCTGGATCTGGAAAACGAGCTGGTCGAGCCGCCGGAAGGAGAGTTCGCAGCCGGTCAGGTAGAACTCCCACATCCGGCAGAAGCGTTCGTCGTACAGATCGCGGATTTCGTCGCGGTTGGCCGCGAAACGCTCCCGCCAGTGCCGCAGGGTGCTCGCATAATGCAGGCGCAATGCCTCGATATCCGTGACCCACAAATTCTCCTTCTCGATCGCCGCCATCATTTCAGACAGGGCGGGGGTATAGCCGCCGGGAAAGATGTATTTCGCCAGCCACGCATTCGTCGTGCCGGGCGGACCGGCGCGTCCGATCGTGTGGAGCAGGGCGACTCCGTCTTCCCTGAGCAGACCGCGTAATTTCCTGAAAAATTCGCGATAGTGGGTCGCGCCGACATGTTCGAACATACCCACGGAAACAATCCGGTCGTAGGTCTCGCGCTCTTCGCGATAGTCTTGGAGGCGGAAACGGACCTGGTTGTGCAAACCGGCCTCTCGCGCGCGCTCCTCGGCGACTCCGTGCTGTTCCCTGGAGAGCGTAAGCCCAGTGACTTCGACCCCGGCCTCGCGCGCCAGATAGAGCGCCAGACCACCCCAGCCGCAGCCGATATCGAGGACTTTCTGATCCGATTCCAGCAGCAGCTTGGCCGCGATATGGCGTTTCTTGTTGTGCTGGGCTTTCTCGAGGCCGTCGTTCTCGTCTTCGAAGTAGGCGCAAGAATACTGCTTGTCCTTGTCGAGAAACAGGTCGTAGAGCCGGCCGGACAGATCGTAGTGATGCGCCACGTTGCGTTGCGCCTTGCCGACCGGATTGTATTGCCTGATGCGGCGCGTCAGTTGCGCGTAGGCTCCGCTGATACGCCCGATCGCCGTATCCTTCTCGAAGGAGCCGACGGCGCTGCACAAGAGGTCGAGAAAGTCGTAGAGCGTGCCATCCTCGACTGTCAGGCGGCCGTCCATATAGAGTTCGCCGAAGGCAAGCTTGGGATTGAACAGCAAATGCCGCTGCGCCGCGCGGTCGTGGATCCGCACTGTGACATCGGCGGCGCCTTCGCGCTTCTGTCCGGTCACATGGCGGGTCCCGGCGGCGTCCACAATCGTCAGCCGGCCGGCGGACAGGCACTTGTCCATCAGGCGCGCCAGCAGCATCGTCCCACGTCCTCCGAAGCCTGAAATTAGCGTGCCGTTTGCCGGAATTGCAACCGGACGGACATCGGAACCGGTATACCCTGTTGCGGCTCTCCGGAACCGGCCGGTAAAGGCGGATGGAACCGCGAATGCCGGGTCCGGGCAAGGGTCCTTTCAACTGAGCCGTACTAACGCCCGGCCGGAAAAGCATGCTAAAGCCGCCGGAATGCCCGCAAACACCGACCAGACCGAAACGATCGCCGCACCGGCCGGATTGCCCGGCGTGGACCGGCTGCTGCAGGATGCGCGCCTGTCGGACCTGGCGGCGCGGGCGGGCCGCAGTTGCGTGGTCGAAGCGGCGCGCACCGTGCTGGACGACGCACGCGCCCGTCTGCTCGAAGGCGGCCGGGTCGATCCGGACGGGCTGGCCGAGCGGGTCGTCGCCCATGTCGCCGCAGCGGCGGCCCCGTCGCTCCGCCCAGTGCTGAACCTGACCGGCACGGTTATCCACACCAATCTCGGCCGCTCCGCGCTTCCGGAACCGGTGATCGAAGCCATGGCGGAGGCAGCCCGGCAGCCGGTCGATCTGGAATACGACCTGTTGGCCGGCCGGCGCGGCAGCCGCGAGGGCCGTCTCGAAGCCCGCATCCGCTCCCTGACCGGGGCGGACGCGGCGACGGCGGTCAACAACAACGCTGCCGCCGTCATGCTGGTGCTGAACACGCTGGCCAACCGCCGCGCCGTGCCGGTCTCACGCGGCGAGCTGGTCGAGATCGGCGGCTCTTTCCGCCTGCCGGACATCATGCGCCGGGCCGGCGCCCGTCTGGTCGAGGTCGGAACCACCAACCGAACCCACCTCAGGGACTACGAAGAGGCAATGGCGGCTCGTCCGGCTCTCGTCCTGAAGGCGCATACCAGCAACTATAGCGTGATCGGCTTCACGAAGGCCGTTCCGGAGAGGGAACTGGCCGACCTGTGCCGGCGCCGCGGCATTCCCTTCTGTATCGATCTGGGCAGCGGCACGCTGATCGATCTGGAACGCTTCCACCTGCCACACGAGCCGACGGTGCAGGAGGCGCTGGCCGGCGGCGCCGAGCTTGTGACCTTCAGCGGCGACAAGCTGCTCGGCGGACCTCAGGCCGGCGTGATCGCAGGCCGTGCCGACCTGATTGAGAGGATAAAGAAAAACCCGATGCACCGGGCGTTCCGGCTCGACAAGCTGAGGATCGCGGCGCTCGACGCGACCCTCGCCCTTTACGGTCAGCCCGAACAGCTTGCGGAGACCGTCCCGACGTTGCGCTGGCTCGCCCGGCCGCTGCCGGACATCCGAGCCGTCGCCGAACGGGTCACCGTACATCTGGAGCCTGTCGCGCCGGACGGCTGGCAGGTCGAGGTGACCGATTGCTTCAGCCAGATCGGCAGCGGCGCCCTGCCGGCCGAGGCGTTGCCCAGCGTGGCCGTGCGCCTGACGCCGCAAGCCGGACGCCGGAAAATGGGAAAAAGGGCCGCAGGCCGGGTGCTCCGGGATATAGCCGCGGCGTTCCGCGCGCTGCCGGTACCGGCAATCGGTCGGGTCGGGGAGGGTGCCTTCTGGCTCGATATGCGCTGCCTGGAGACGCCGGAAACGCTGCTGGGGCAGATCGACAGCCTCGCATGGCCGAGCCCGCCATGATTATCGCGACCGCCGGCCATGTGGATCATGGCAAGACCAGCCTGCTGAAACGCCTCACCGGAGTCGATACCGACCGGCTCCCGGAGGAGAAGCGGCGCGGGTTGACCATCGATCTCGGCTTTGCCTATGCGGACGCGCTGCGGCCCGGCGAGACCACCGGCTTCGTTGACGTGCCGGGCCACGAGAAGTTCATCCGCAACATGCTGGCCGGCGTGACCGCGATCGATGCCGCCCTGCTGGTCGTTGCCGCTGACGACGGGCCGATGCCCCAGACCCGGGAACATCTGGCAATCCTCGATCTGGTCGGGGTGCGCACCGGCATCGTCGTGGTCACGAAGACCGACCTGGCGGACGCCGAATGGTTGGACGCCGTCATCGCCGAGACGCGTGCTCTGGTGCAGCCGACCGGCCTGGCCGATGCGCCCGTCGTGCCGATTTCCTCGGCGACCGGCGCAGGATTCGACCGGCTGATCGCGGCGATCCGGGCTCTCCCGGCGCCGGAAAAGCCGGCGTGCGGCGGCTTCCGTATGGCCATCGACCGCAGCTTTATCGTCGGCGGCGCAGGTCTCGTCGTGACCGGCCTGGTGCAATCAGGAACGCTGAAGGTCGGCGACCGGCTGGCGGTCAGCCCCGCCGGACCGAAAGGGATCGAAGCGCGGGTGCGCGGCCTGAAAGTTCAGGATGCGGCGGCCGACGCCGCGAAAGCCGGCGACCGCTGTGCCGTCAATTTGGCCGGCCCGGATGTCGAGCGGGCCGCGATCGGCCGCGGGCAATGGCTGGTCGCGCCGGCTTCGAAATCGGTCAGCCGCCGGATCGACATCGATCTCCGGCTGCTCGCTTCGGAAAACAGGCCGTTGCGCCACTGGACGCCGGTCCATGCCCATCTGGGGACGGCCGACATTCCGGGCCGGGTGGCGCTGCTCGAAGCGGGCAGGCTGGCGCCGGACGGGCGGACGCTTGCGCAACTCGTACTCGACCGCGGCGTCTGCGTGTGCCGGGGCGATGCGGTCATCCTGCGCGACCAGTCGGCGCAACGCACGATCGGCGGCGGCGCGGTTCTGGACTGCTGCGGTCCGCAGCGCGGCCGGGCGACGCCGCAGCGCCTCTCTATGGTCCGGGCGCAGCGCCGCCCGAACCATGCCGAAGCCCTGACGGTACAGCTGGAGATCGCTGCCGGCGGCGTCGACCTCACCGCCTTCGCCCGCAATCGAAACCTGACCGAAACGGAACTGGCCAGCCTTGAGGCGCCGGGACTGGTGCGCGCCGGCAGCGGCGAACGGCACGCGGCCATTCTGGACCGCCATCTCACCGGACTCGCCGAAGCGATCCGAGCGGCGCTGACCGGACGTGCGGAGGGGCGGAACAGCGAGTCCGGCTTGCCTGCCGCGGCGCTGCCCCGGCTGTTGCCCGGCCGTCCGCTGGCCGCTTGCATCGATGCGGCGCTCGACCGGCTGATACGCGACGGGATTGCCGAGCGGCGCGGCGAATGGATCGTCCTTGCCGGCCGGCGGGTCGGGCTCGAACCGCGCGATGCCAGGTTATGGGCCCGGATCGAGCCGGCGCTTACTGCATCGGGCCGGCCGCGCACGGTGTGGGAGGTCTCCGAAGCGCTTGGCATTGCCGGGAACGAAGCGGCGCGCTTCTTCAAGCGGGCCCAGGCGGCCGGGCTGGTCATGCAGATCTCGAAGAACCGCTTCCTGACTCCGGAAGCACTGGAAACATTGGCAAATGCGGCCGAAACGGGGCTCGCCTCGTCCGGCGGCGACCGGTTCACCGTGGCAGATTTCCGTGACTGGTCCGGGCTGGGCCGCAATCTGAGCGTCGAGATGCTGGAATACTTTGACCGGGCGGGATTCACCCGGCGGGCGGGCAACGAGCGCGTGATCCGCCGGCCCGCCGCCGAGATCTTCGGGGCAGCCGGGCGTGGCTGAGTTGCGCAGACAACCGAACCGGGGCGTTTCCGGCAAGCGGCGATCCGTGGTAGCACTGCCAGACCCATTGGCGGACCGGCGGAGGAGGATCGGCGCCCGGTGGGCCGCGCGGGCTTCAAACCCGTTGAGACGCGCCAGCGCGTGTCTGGTGGGTTCGACTCCCACCCTCTTCCGCCAACCTTCCCAAATCGAAACCGCGGCCTGAAGCGGTGCTTTCGTCGTCTCCGATCGAAACCGACATCGTGCTGGTCGGCGGCGGCCACGCCCATGTCGAGGTCGTGCGCCGGTTCGGCATGAAACCGGAGCCCGGCGTGCGGCTCACCCTGGTCTCGAAGCCGGTCGATACGCCCTATTCGGGGATGCTGCCGGGCTATCTGGCCGGGCATTACGGCTTCGACGACTGCATGATCGATCTGCGCCGCCTGTGCCGTTTCGCCGGCGTGCGGTTGATCGTCGACCGGGCAAGCGGCATCGACCGCGCGGCGCGGCGGGTATCGCTCGCGGGCCGGCCGCCGCTGCGCTACGACTTGCTGAGCATCGACATCGGCTCGGTTCCCGAAACCGGCGGGATTTCAGGCGCGGAACACGCCGTTCCGCTGAAGCCGGTGCCGGCGTTTCTGGAGCGATGGGCGGAAGTCGAAGCGCTGGCGGAAGCGCGAAGCGGGGCGGTCCGGATCGTCGTCATCGGCGCCGGCGCCGGCGGCGTCGAAGCGGCGATGGCATTGCACAGCCGAATGAACGCACGGTTTCAACAGTCTGAAAATAACAAAAAAAACACTAACGGACGACCGCGATTCACGATCCTGTCGATGACGCCGGAAATCATGCCGGGACATGCCGCGGGCGTCCGCCGCCGCGTGCTGGCCGTGCTGCGCCGGAAGGGCATCGCCGTCGAAACCGGCGAAACGGCGATCGCGGTCGAACCCGGCCGCGTGCTGTGTGCGTCGGGTAGGGCCTTCGAGCACGACGCGGCGATCCTCGTCACCCAGGGCGGCGCAGCGTCCTGGCTGGGCGAAACCGGTTTCGCAACCGACGGCCGCGGCTTCCTGAAGGTCAGTCCGACCCTGCAATCCGTGTCCGACGATACGGTCTTCGCCGCCGGCGACTGCGCCGCCTTCGATTCGGCCGCTCTGCCGAAATCCGGCGTCTACGCCGTCCTCCAGGGCCCGGTGCTGGCCGAAAATCTGCGCCGCGCCGTTCGGGGCGGGGCGTTGCAGCCGTTCCGGCCGCAGCGCCGCGTGCTCTCGCTGATCTCGCTGGGGGAAGAACGCGCCGTCGCGTCGAAGGCCGTCTTTGCGGCCGAAGGCGATTGGGTCTGGCGCTGGAAGGACCGGATCGACCGGCGCTGGATGGCGCGCTACGGCGCGGACCTGCCCGCCATGACCGGCGCACCGGCGGCAGATCCGGCGGCAGAAGCCATGCGCTGCGGCGGCTGCGGCGCCAAGGTGCCCCAAGCGATCCTGAACGCGGTGCTCGACCGGCTGCGCGCCGATCCGGAAACCTCCCGGACGCTGGCGCTGGACAGTCCTGACGACGCAGCGCCGGTCGTGGCGCCGGCGGAGGGAGCTCTGTACCAGACCGTCGACCAGTTCCGCGCCTTTATCGACGATCCCTGGCTGTTCGGCCGGATCGCCGCCAACCACTGCATGGGCGATATCCACGCCATGGGCGGCGCGCCGGTCTCCGCGCTGGTCTCGGTCACGCTGCCGTTCGCGGCGCCGGGCGTCGTCGAGCGCGACCTGGAGCAACTGTTGCGCGGCGTGCTGCGCGGTCTCGGAGAGGCCGGTGCGGTGCTGATCGGCGGACATACCGCCGAAGGTGCCGAAATGGCGGTCGGATTGACGATCAACGGATCGGTTCGCGACGGCGCGCCGTGGCGCAAGGGCGGCGCGCGGCCGGGCGACCGGCTGATCCTCACAAAGGCGCTGGGGACAGGTGTCTTGCTGGCGGCCGAAATGGCGCGCGCCGCCAGAGGCCGCGATGTCGAAACGGCGCTCAGGAGCATGTTGGCGAGCAATGATGCTGCGGTCGCTGTCTTGCGGCGGCATGGCGCGCGGGCTTGCACCGACGTAACCGGGTTCGGCCTGGGCGGACATCTGCTGGAAATGCTTCAGGCATCTGGTTGCGACGCCGTGCTTCACGAGGCCGCGCTGCCGATGCTACCCGGTGCCTCAGATCTGCTGTCTGCCGGTCATGCGAGCACGCTCCATCCGGCCAACCGGGCGGCCCTAGTTGGGGCGTGCGAAGGCGTTGTGCCGGAAATTCTCGCCGATCCGCAGACGGCCGGCGGTCTGCTCGCAGCCGTGCCGGCGGACGGTGCGGAAGCGTGCGTCGAGGCGCTGCGGCAGGCCGGATATCCGGATGCCGCCGACATCGGCCACGCGACCGAAAGAAAGTCGGGAAGGCCCGCTATTCGGCTCGAATAGAATCGCCCGGGCCGAAACCGTGTTTCGACCCGGGCCGGATGAAGGAGGGCGTCTTACTCCGCTGCTGCCGGCAGGCTCGCCCGACCGAATTCGTCGATCCCGAGTTCAGCGCGGAAATCGGCGGAAATCGCGGCCTTCTCGTCTTCGAGCGGAATGCCGATCGCGTCGGCGACCCGGTCGATGGCGTTGAAGTTGGCCGCGATGGCCGCGGCATCGACCAGGGCGGCTTCGCCCATCCGTTCGATCACGGCATCGCGCGCCGCGTCCGTCGCTTCGTCGTCAAATTTGATCGCCGTCTCGGCCAGCCGGATCAGGACGTCGGCGTGCGGAATGCCGGTATCCTCGCCGGAATCGCCCAGAACCGCGCTGAGATCGTAGTCGTCGCCAGTATATTCGCCGCTCGCACGGAGCAGGGCCACATGGCTGGTGGTTCAGTAGACGCACTGGTTGATGGCCGAGACCCGGCCGGCAACCAGCTCGATCTGCGCGTGGGTGATGGCGCGGTACTCGGTCGAGAAATCGCGCATCTGCAACCCGTTCATGTAGAGCACGTTGGCGATGCGCCAGAAATCCCGCTGGGTATCGGGCACGGAGGAGAGCGCCCGCCGGATATGCGCGGCTGTCGGCGGGCCGGCCGGAAAGAACTCCTTCTGGAGCGGACCGTCGACGAACGGGTCCAGGGTCGGTGCAAAGGCAAGTCCGCGGTTGAGGTGTTCCTCGCCTACCGTTTCGTGCGACGGCGCGCCGTCCTGCGGTTCCGGCAAAGGCGGCGGCGCCATGCCGATGCCGCGGCAGAAGGTGTCGATAGCGACCGTGCAGGCGATTACGCCGACGATCTCGACATATTCGGTCTCGGGCAGGCCGCCGTCCTTCAGAGCCTCGAACCAGTGCCCGGCGATGCGGCCGGGATCGGTCATCATCTTGTGGACGAGTTCCACCTTGTCGTCCGGCAGCTTGCCCAGGGAATCGTGTTCGCCCTGCACGGCGTAGGGCGATAGCGCGTCCTTCCGCTCGGCGCACAGCTGGCAATACCGTGCGTTGCGGCTTTCCGCAGCCACGGCGACCCGTTCCCGAGCGGTCAGCCAGGTCCCCGGTTGGCCGATCCGGGCCCAGACCTGCGGCAGCGCTTCCGCGATGTCGTCCCGGACAGGCAGGGGCGCGGCGTCGAAACTCAGGCTGCTCATCGGCAACCCTCCTTGTTTTGACGGCGATGGCAGCCAAGGTAGCGGGACGCCGAACTGCCGGCAAGCGGCAACCCTCTCTCCAATACCTTTCGGTGCAAGCCCGCGCGGTGGCCCTGCACTTTCGGCATGACCGCAGCGGTATTTTGGTCTAATCCGGCGCGCCACCCGTTGTTCGGCCAACGGGGCGACGAGAAACGAAAGGAAACCGATGCCCTCCGAGAGACGCGGCCGCAGCGGCAGACGCCGGCGCGGCGGCGGCGAAGTTCCGGCTGAAGCCCGGGAGCCTGCAATCCGGCCGCAACCGCGCCGGCTGTTCGATCCGGTGCCCGCGGTCTCGGAAGACGAGCTCGAAGCGATCCACCGGACGGCGCTCACCGTGCTCCAGGAGATCGGCATCGACCTCTTGCACGACGAGGCGAAGGCGATCCTCAAGGAAGCGGGCGCCGATGTGGCGCCCGACGGCAACCGCGTCCGCTTTCCGTCCGATCTTGTCGAGGCGCAGATCGGCAAACCGCCGGAAACTTTCGAATTCTATTGCCGAAACCCGAAGCGCACCCTCATCTTCGGCGGCGACCGGCTCGTCTTCGGCGCGGTCAGCAGCACGCCCAACGCCGCCGACTTCGAGGGCGGCCGCCGGGTCGGCAATTTCGAGGACTACAAGCAGTTTCTACGCCTGGGGCAGGTGCTGCCGGCGATCCACATGTGGGGCGGATACCCGGTCGAACCGACCGACATCCACCCGAGCGTGCGCCATCTCGATGCGCTGCACGCCGCGCTGACCATGACCGACAAGCCGATCCACGCCTACAGCCTGGGCCGGGAGCGGGTGCTGGACGGCATCGAACTGTCCCGCATCGCCCGGGGGGTCGATCATGAGACGCTGGAGCGCGAACCGTCGGTCATCACGGTGATCAATTCCAGCTCGCCGCTGCGCCTCGACAAGCCGATGGTCGAGGGCATCCTGCGCATGGGCGACCGTGGCCAGCCGGTCGTCATGACGCCCTTCACCTTGGCCGGCGCCATGGCGCCGGTGACGCTGGCCGGCGCCGTGGCCCAGCAGAATGCAGAATTCCTCGCCGGCCTGACGATCCATCAGTTGAACAGTCCCGGCGCGCCGTTCCTCTATGGCGGCTTTACCTCGAACGTCGATATGCGCAGCGGCGCGCCGGCCTTCGGCACGCCGGAATACATGAAATCGGCCCTGGTCGGCGGCCAGTTCGCCCGGCGCTACCGGGTGCCGTACCGCTCGTCCAACGTCAACGCGGCCAATGCGGTCGACGCCCAGGCGGCTTACGAGAGCGTGTTCTCGCTGTGGGGCGCGGTAATGGGCGGCGCCCATCTGTTCAAGCACGCCGCCGGCTGGATGGAAGGCGGGCTCCAGGCCTCGTTCGAGAAGATGGTGCTGGACGCCGACCTGCTGGACATGGTGGCCTCCTTCCTCGAGCCGTTCCGGGTCGACGAGGCCGAACTGGCGCTCGACGCGATGCGCGAGGTCGGGCCCGGCGGCCACTATTTCGGCGCCGAGCACACCCAGTCGCGCTACAAGACCGCCTTCTTCGCGCCGATGGTTTCCGACTGGCGCAACTACGAGGCCTGGTCCGGTGCCGGCTCGCCGACCGCGGCCGACCATCTGCACCGGCTCTACAAGGAAAAGCTGGCGCTATACAGGGCGCCGCCGATGGACCCGGCGGTCCGCGAAGAACTCGATGCCTTCGTCGCCCGGCGCAAGGAAGAAGGCGGAGTCCCGACCGATTTTTAGCGGAAACCGCCGTCGGGCCGGCGCCGGCGGCAAAGCGGAGCGAAGGGATGAAATCGCACTTTCAGGCGGCAGTCATAGGCGGCGGCGTGGTCGGCGCCAGCGTGCTCTACCATCTGACCAAAGCCGGCTGGAAAGACGTCGCGTTGTTCGAACGCTCCGAACTGACCAGCGGTTCGACCTGGCACGCCGCCGGGGGTATGCACACGCTGAACGGCGACCCGGACGTTTCGGCGCTCCAGCGCTACACGATCGACCTGTACCGGGAGATCGAGGAAATCTCCGGCCAGTCCTGCGGCGTCCACCTGACCGGCGGCGTCATACTGGCCGACACGCCCGATCGCATGGACTGGCTGAAAACCGCCCGCGCGATCGGCCGCTACATGAAACTGGATACCGAACTGGTGACGCCGCAGGAAGCCCATGAGTTGTTTCCGCTGATCGATCCCGCCTGCTTCGTCGGCGGCCTGTACGACCCCGTGGAAGGCCATGTCGATCCGTCGGGCGTGACCCAGGCCTACGCGAAATCGGCACGGATCGGCGGGGCGGAGATCTATCTTCAGACCAAGGTCGAGGATTTGCAGCCGAGACCGGACGGCAGCTGGGACGTCGTGACCGAAAAGGGCACGGTCCATGCCGAGCATGTCGTCAATGCCGGCGGCCTTTGGGCGCGCGAGGTCGGCCGCATGGTTGGCCTGGAACTGCCGGTGCTCGCGATGGAGCACATGTATCTGCTGACCGACGAAATTCCGGAAGTGACCGCTTTCAACGAATCGACCGGCCGCCAGATGATGCACGCCCTCGATTTCGGCGGCGAGATCTACACCCGCCAGGAAGGCAAGGGCATGCTGATCGGCACCTACGAAAAGGCTGCCAAGCCCTGGTCGCCGAAGACGACGCCCTGGGACTTCGGCCACGAATTGCTCCCGCCCGACCTCGACCGGATCACGCCGTCGCTGGAAATCGGCTTCAGGCATTTTCCGCCCTACGGCCGCGCCGGCATCAAGCAGATCGTCAACGGCCCGTTCACCTTCGCGCCGGACGGCAATCCGCTGGTCGGACCGGTTCGCGGCCTGAAGAACTACTGGTGCGCCTGCGCCGTGATGGCCGGCTTCAGCCAGGGTGGCGGCGTCGGGCTGACGCTCGCCAACTGGATGACGGAGGGCGATCCCGGCTTCGACGTGTTCGGCATGGACGTCGCGCGCTTCGGCGACTGGGCAACGCTTGCCTATACCAACGCCAAGGTGCGGGAAAACTACAGCCGCCGGTTCAACGTGCCGTTTCCGAACGAGGAGCTGCCGGCCGGCCGGCCCCTGCGCACCACGCCGCTCTACGATCGCTTCAAGGCGCGAGGCGCTGTGTTCGGCGCGGCCTACGGACTGGAATACCCGCTCTGGTTCGCCGACGAGGGCGAACTGGCGGAAGACATCGTCAGCTTCCGGCGTTCCAACGATTTCGCCAATGTCGGGCGCGAAGCCGCAGCGGTGCGCGATGGAGTCGGCGTCTACGAGTCGTCCGGTTTCGCGAAATATTCGGTGACCGGCCCGGGCGCGGAAATCTGGCTGTCCCGGATTCTGACCAACCGGACGCCGCGGCTAGGGCGGGTCGTCCTGAGCCCGATGCTGAATCCTGAGGGCAAGCTGATCGGCGACTTTACCGTCGCCAAGACGGGCGACGAGGAATTCTACGTTGTCGGTTCCGGCCCGGCGGAGAAATACCATATGCGCTGGTTCGAAGCGCATCTGCCGGACGACGGTTCGGTCGCGGTGCGCGCGCTCGGCCTCGACCGTGTCGGCCTGATGATCGCCGGACCGGCGGCGCGCGACCTGTTGCAGGCCGTGACGGAGGCCGACGTTTCGGCCGAAGCCTTCCGCTTTCTCGATATCCGGGCCATGGATATCGGCCCGGCGCCGGCACTGGTCGGCCGGATCTCGTATACCGGCGATTTGGGCTATGAAATCTGGATAGCGCCGGAATACCAGATTGCGGTGTACGACCTGCTCATGGAAGCTGGCGCGCCGTTCGGCCTCAAGCCCTTCGGTCTCCGGGCGCTGGACAGCCTGAGGCTGGAAAAAAGTTTCGGCGCCTGGGCCTTCGAATACCGGCCGGTCTACGGCTCCTATGAAGCCGGCCTCGGCCGTTTCGTCGATCTCGCGAAGAACGATTTCATCGGCCGCGACGCGGCGCTCAGGGAAAAGGAAGAGGGCGGCGCACGGCGGCTCGTCGCCATGGCGGTCGACGTTTCCGACGCCGATCCGTTTCGCGACGAACCGATCTGGCACGACGGCGCCGTCGTCGGCCGGGTGACGTCAGGCGGCTATGCCCATGTGGCGCAGCAATCGGTGGCGCTCGGCTATCTGCCGCGGGGCGTGGCGGAAAATCCCGGCCGCCTGGAAGTCGAAATCCTCGGCGAGCGGTGCGCCGCACGAATTCTCGAAGAACCGCTGTTCGATCCGGCCGGCGCGCGCATGCGCGGATAGCGGTTTCGAAGCCGTTGTGCGGTGATTGGCGCGCTGCCAGTCGCGCGACCTGCTACTATCTCCGTCACGCGGCAAGGGCCGGCGGCAGGCCGCCGCTGAGCCAGGCAGGAGCGCCGGAGGTTACCGGGTGGACAGGATCGCCGAATTTCTCGCGATGGGCGGCTATGCCGCCTATGTCTGGCCGGCGCTCGGCCTGACGGCGGCGGTCATGATCGGACTGGCTTGGCAGTCCTCGCACCGCCTGCGGCAGGAGGAACGGGCCGCGGCGGAACTCGAACGGTCGCGGAAAGCCGGATCGCAAGCGGCGGGGGACGCGGACGGGGAGGCGGAAATTGCGGCCTAAACGGCGGCGCCTGGCGTTCCTGTCGGTCGGCCTCGTTCTGCTCGGCGTGGCGGTCGCGCTGGTGCTGACGGCGCTGGAGGACGGCGTCACCTTCTTCTACACGCCCTCGAAAGTCGCGGCGAACGACGTGCCTGCCGGACAGCAGTTCCGGCTCGGCGGACTGGTCGAGCGAGGCACCCGCCGGAACCTGGGGGACGGATTGAGCGTCGCCTTCCGGGTCACCGATTGCATCCACAGCCTGCAAGTCGTCTACAAGGGCGTATTGCCGGACCTGTTCCGGGAAGGTCAGGGCGTCGTGGCGATCGGCCGGCTGGAAACCGGCGGCGTTTTCCGCGCCGATACGATCCTTGCCAAGCATGACGAAAACTACATGCCGAAAGACCTTGCCGATCAGCTGAAGGAACAGGGGCAATGGCACGCCGACGGCGGTGGCAAACCGTGCGCCGAAGCCAAATCCTGACCCGGAGGCCGGCGGCATGAGCGCGGAGATCGGCCATTTCGCCCTGATCGTTGCCGCCGTTCTGGCGCTCGGCCAGAGCGTTTTCCCGATGGCCGGTGCCGTCCGGCGCCACGGCGCGCTGATGGCGCTCGGCGGCACGCTGGCGACCGGTCAATTCGTCTTCGTGGCGATCGCGTTCGGCGCGCTGACCTGGGCTTTCGTGACGTCCGATTTCTCGGTCGCCAACGTGGTCCAGAACTCGCACAGCGCCAAGCCGCTGCTCTACAAGATCACCGGCGTCTGGGGTAACCACGAAGGCTCGATGGTGCTCTGGTGCCTGATCCTGAGCCTGTTCGGCGCCTGCGTCGGTTGGTTCGGCGGCAATGTCGCGCCGGGGCTGCGGGCGCGAGTGATCGCCGTGCAGGGTATGATCGGGCTGGCCTTTCTCGCCTTCGTCCTGCTGACCTCGAACCCGTTCGACAGGGTGAATCCGATGCCGCCGGACGGGCGGGGCCTCAACCCGATCCTGCAGGACCCCGGCCTCGCCTTCCATCCGCCGCTGCTCTACCTGGGCTATGTCGGCTTCTCGGTCACCTTCGCCTTCGCCGTCGCGGCGCTTCTGGAGGGCGGGGTGGATGCTGCCTGGGGCCGCTGGGTGCGGCCCTGGGCCCTGGCCGCCTGGAGCTTCCTCACCCTCGGCATCGCGCTCGGCAGCTGGTGGGCTTACTACGAGCTGGGCTGGGGCGGGTTCTGGTTCTGGGACCCGGTGGAGAATGCCTCCTTCATGCCCTGGTTGGTCGGCACCGCCCTGTTGCACAGCGCCATCGTCGCCGAAAAGCGGGATGCCTTAAAAAGCTGGTCTATCCTGCTGGCGATCCTCACCTTTTCGCTCAGCCTGCTGGGAACTTTCCTGGTCCGCTCCGGCGTGCTCACCTCGGTCCACACCTTCGCGACCGATCCGGAACGCGGCCTGTTCATTCTCGCCATCCTGGCCGTCACCATCGGCGGCGCGCTGGTCTTCTACGCCTGGCGCGCGCCGGCGCTCAAGGGCGGCGGCCTGTTCCGGCCGGTCTCGCGCGAGGGTGCGCTGATCGTCAACAACCTTCTGATGACCGTGGCGGCGCTGACGGTCCTGTTCGGCACCCTCTATCCGCTGATCGTCGATGCGCTCGGCCTCGGCAAGATCAGCGTCGGGCCGCCCTATTTCAACGCCACCTTCGTGCCCTTGATGGCGCCCTTGATCCTCGCCATGGGGATCGCGCCGTTCCTGCCCTGGAAACGGGCCGACCTGGCCGGTGCGCTGGACCGGCTGAAACTGATCGTCGCTGTCACGATCGGCGCGGCGGCTGTCGTCGTTTTCCTGGAAGACCGGTACAGTTTCGCCGCCGCTCTGGGCATCGGCCTCGCGGTCTGGGCGATCGGCGCGTCCGCCTTCGAGCTTGCGAGCCGGGTTCGCCTGTTCCGCGCGCCGTTCGGCGAAAGCCTGCGCCGCACCGCGGCCATGCCGCGCTCGGCCTGGGGCATGACGCTCGCCCATGCCGCCGCCGGCGTGGTCGTCGCCGGGATCACGGCATCGAGCGTCTGGCAGACCGAGATCGTCCGGGTCATGGAACCGGGCGACCGTGCGGACGTCGCCGGCTATACGGTCGCCTTTGCCGGTGTGCAGGAAGTGAGGGTCGGCAACTACCTCGCCCGGAGGGGACGCTTTACCGTGTCCGAAGGCGGCGCCGCCGTCGCAACGCTATCGCCGGAGAAGCGGATTTACCTGCCGCAACGTACGCCGACCACCGAAGCCGCCATCCGCACCACCTGGTTCGCCGATCTCTACATCGTACTGGGCGACCCCCACGGCGAAGGCGGCCACGCCGTGCGCCTGTATCACAATCCGCTGGTGCCCTGGATCTGGATCGGCGCCGTGCTGATGTTCCTCGGCGGCATGATTTCGCTGACCGACCGGCGTCACCGGGTCGGTGCGCCGCGGCGCTCGGTCCGGCCTGCGCCGCCACAGCCGGCGGAAGCCTGAGGCGCTATGCCGTCCCGCCGGCTGCTGTATCTGGCGCCGCTCGCGGTTTTCGCGGTCATCGCCGTGGCCGCGGCCTTCTATCTGCAGAGCGGGCGCGACCCGCGCCTGCTGCCGTCGGCGCTGATCGACAAGCCCGCGCCGGCATTCTCCGCGCCCGGCCTCGAACATGACGGCAGGATCGTCCGGCAGGGCGTCGATAGCGCGTCGTTCGAGGGGCGCATCACGGTGCTGAATTTCTTCGCCAGCTGGTGCACGCCGTGCCTGGTCGAGCATCCGCAGATTACGGCCTTGTCGAAGACGCCGGGCGTGACCCTGGTCGGCATCAATTACAAGGACAAGCCGGCGGAGGCGGCGAACTGGCTGGCCCGGCACGGCAATCCCTATGCCCGGATCGGCGTCGATCCGGCGGGCGAGATCGCGCCGGAATTCGGCCTGTACGGTGTGCCGGAGACCTTCCTGATCGACCGCGCCGGCCGGATCCGGTTCAAACAGGTCGGACCGATAACGAAGCAGGTACTGGAACAGACGATCCTGCCGGCGATCGAGACGCTGAAGAAATGAGGCGATACGCTGCCCCGATTCTGCTCGCGCTGTTCCTTGCCCTTGCGGCACCAATACCGTCTGCGCCGGCGATCGGGCCGGGCGAAGCGCTGAAGGACGCGAAGCTGGAAGACCGCGCCCGGGACATCGGCCGGCAGCTGCGCTGCCTGGTGTGCCAGAACCAGTCGATCGACGATTCCGATGCGCCGCTGGCGCGCGACCTGCGCCGGCTGGTGCGCAAGCGGCTGACGGCGGGCGACGACGACAGGCAGGTCATCGCCTATATCCATGCCCGCTACGGCGATTTCGTGCTGCTGCGCCCGCCGGTCGACGAGCGGACCTGGCTGTTGTGGTTCGGCCCGGCGCTGGCGTTGCTGGTTGCGCTGGCGTTCCTGCTCTGGCGGCTGCGCCGGCCCCGGCCGGCTGCGCCTGCCGACTCCCTTTCGCCGGAGGCGGCGGCGCGTGCCGATGCGCTGCTCGGAGACCGCGGAGACGAGCCGTGATCTGGCTGGTCGCGGCCCTGCTCAGTCTGGCAGCCGGTGCGGCGGTCGCCTGGCGCCTGTATCCGCGCCGCCGGGCCGGCGATGCGTCGCTGGAGACCGGAGCGGCAGGATACGACCTGGAGGTCTACCGCGATCAGCTTCGCGAACTCGACAGGGACCTGGCGCGCGGCACGATCGAGGCGGCGGAGGCCGAGGCGGCGCGCAACGAAATCCGCCGCCGGGCGCTGGCCGCCGAAAGCCGCGAGGAAGCGAGGAGGGCTGCCTCGCCGCAAACCCTGTCGCGCCCGACCGTTGCGCTCCTGGCAGCGGCGGTGCCGGTGCTCAGCCTGGCGCTCTATGCCGCGCTCGGCCGTCCCGAACTCGCCGACCGCCGCATGCTGACGGTGCAGGCACCGCCGCGCGGCCCGAGCGCCGAAGACATGCGCGCCGCCGAGCGAATGACGCCGGAAGAGCGGCAGGAGATGATCCGCGGCATGGTCGAGGGGCTGGCCGAACGGCTCGAGGAGAATCCCGGCGATCTTGCCGGCTGGCTGCGCCTCGGCAGGGCGCAGGCCGTGCTCGGCGAATTGGACAAATCGGCCGACGCCTACGGCCGGGCCGTCGCCCTGTCGCCGGACAGCGTCCGCGTCCTGACGCTCTACACGATGGCCGTTCTTCGCCTGCGCAATCCCGACGATCCGCTCGATCCGGATTTGCTCCGTCTGTTCGACCGTCTGCACACGCTTGAGCCGCGCCACCCGCTCGCCCTCTATTATCTCGGCAGATACGCCTTCGAGCGGGGCCGCGAGGCCGAAGGGAAGGCCTACTGGCGCAAACTGCTGCCGCTGGTCGCGGACCGGCCCGACTTGGCCGCGCGTATCCGCAAACGTCTGGAAGAAAAGGGCGAATAGACGGCGGCAGGCGGGACGGCGATTTGCCCGCTTGAGCGGAGCGCGACAGCAGGACTGAATGCGCGAGACGTCAGGCCCTATCCGAAAAGCATGTCCGAAAATCTCTACGCGCTGATTACGGCGCAGTTTCCGACCGATCCGGCCGCCGTGTTCCTGGAGGTCGAGAGCGGGCCGCCGCTGCTGTATCGCGAGGTCGATGGGCGCGCCGCCCGGATTGCCGCCGCCCTGGCGGCGCACGGCGCCGTGCGCGGCGACCGGATCGTTGCGCAGGTGGACAAGTCGCCCGACGCCGTATTGCTCTACCTCGCCTGCCTGCGCGCCGGGCTGGTCTTCGTGCCGCTGAACACGGCCTATACCGCGCAGGAAGTTGCCTTTTTCCTGTCGGATGCCGAGCCCGCCGCCTTCGTCTGCCGGGACGCGGACCGCGAGACGGCGGAAGCATTAGGGCGCGAGGCCGGGATCGGCGCCGTCCTGACGCTGGGCGACGGTGCGGGTACCCTTCTCGACGCCGCCGGAAGGGCGCGGCCCGCCGGACCGTCGGTGGCACGGCGCGCCGACGATCTTGCGGCAATTCTCTATACGTCGGGCACGACCGGCCGGCCCAAGGGCGCAATGCTGACCCACGGCAACCTGGCGTCCAATGCCCTGGTTCTAAGGGATTATTGGGGCTTCACGAGCGGCGATGTGCTGCTGCACGCCCTGCCGATCTATCACGTCCACGGCCTGTTCGTGGCGCTGCACTGCGCGTTGCTGAGCGGAGCACGGGTGATTTTCCAGAAGGGCTTCGCTGCGGAAACGGCGATAGCCCGGCTGCCCGATGCAACGGTCATGATGGGCGTGCCGACCTACTATACCCGCCTGCTCGATGCGCCCGAATTCACGGCAGAGGCCACCCGCAACGTCCGCCTGTTCATTTCCGGTTCGGCGCCTCTGCTGGAGGAGACATTCGCCGCCTTCGAGGCCCGGACCGGCAAGCGGATTCTGGAGCGCTACGGCATGACGGAAGTCGGCATGGCGTGCAGCAATCCGCTCGACGGAGAACGCATCGCGGGCACGGTCGGCTTTGCGCTTCCGGGCGTGTCCGTGCGCGTTGCGGACGAAACCGGACGGGAAGTGCCGCGCGGCACGGCCGGCGTGCTGGAAATGACCGGTCCGAACGTCTTCGCCGGCTATTGGCGCCTGCCGGAGAAGACTGCGGAGGAATTCCGCCCGGACGGCTACTTCGTTTCCGGCGACATGGCGCAGATGGACGACTCCGGTCGCGTGACGATCGTCGGCCGGGCGAAGGACCTGATTATTTCCGGCGGGCTGAACGTCTATCCCAAAGAGGTCGAGCAATGCCTCGACGCCCTGCCAGGAGTTCGGGAATCCGCAGTGTTCGGCGTGGCCCATCCGGATTTCGGCGAAGGGGTCACCGGCGTTGTCGTGCCCGACGGCTCGGTGCAACTGGACCCCGAAGCGCTCCTCGACAGCCTTGCCGGCAGGTTGGCCAGGTTCAAGCAGCCGAAACGGATCGTCGTCGTCGACGAGATTCCGCGCAACGCGATGGGCAAGGTCCAGAAGAAAGCGCTGCGCGACCGGTATACGAACATCTACACGGGATAACGGGCTCGGGCATTGACGGGCTTCGGCAGCCGCGTCTCTATACGCCCGACGAGGAACCGCAGGGGCAGGGGAAGAACGATGCGCAATCTGCAGGAAGACAACATTACCGAAGCCGTGCTCCAGACCATGGAGGGGACCGAGGACCCGCGGCTCAAGGAGATCATGACCAGCCTGGTCAAGCATATGCACGCCTTTGCCCGGGAAGTGGGCTTGCAGCAGGACGAGTGGATGCGGGGCATCCAGTATCTCTACGACGCCGGCAAGATTTCGACGCCGGAGCGCAACGAGTTCATCCTGACGTCCGATATTCTCGGCCTGTCGTCGCTGGTCGACATGATCAAGGGCCGCGGCGTGACCAGCGGGACCGAATACAGCGCGCTCGGCCCGTTCTTCGTCGGCGGCGCGCCGGAAGTCCCGCTCAAAGGCAATCTCGCCGGCGGCGACCCCGGCACGGAGGTGGTGCTGACCGGCCGCGTGCTGAACGAGCAGTCCGAACCGGTCGAAGGCGCGCGCCTCGATTTCTGGCAGACCCAGTCGAACGGCCTGTACGACGTGCAGGAGACCCATGAGGGGGCGGTGCCCAACCTGCGCTGCCACCAGTTCACCGGAGCAGACGGCCGGTACGGCGTGCGTACGGTGAAACCGGTATCCTACACGGTGCCGGACGACGGACCGGCCGGCGAGATTCTGCGCGCGACCTCACGCACCGCCTGGCGGCCGGCGCACTACCATATCTGGATCAACGCCGACGGCTACCTCCCGCTGGTGACGGAACTGTTCCCCGGCGACGACGACTGGATCGACCGCGACGCCGTGTTCGCCGTGCGCGATTCCCTGCGGGTGGATTTCGACGAGACCGCCGATGCGGAGGAAGCGAGCGCCTACGGCGTGACCGCGCCTTACCAGAAGGTCGAGTACGACTTCGTCCTGGTCGCCAATTGAGTCTCGGTATCGGGGTCCGGGCGGCTCAGCCGGCCGGATCGCCGCCCGCTCTGTCCCGGTAGGCGTCGAACGCTACCGGCGTATCGAGGTCGCGCAGCACCGCGTCGTCGTCCATTTCCACGGTCACGACCTGGCCGGCGTGTTCCTGCAGGATGTCCCGCCCGCCGGCATCGCCGCCCAGGCTCGCCAGGTCGTCGGCGAAGCGCCGGTCCCACAGCACCGGATGCCCGCGTTGTCCGCCGCTGGCGGCGGCGACGATGGTGCGGCCGGCCTGCGGATCGTAATTGGCGATAAGGGCGTCCAGCATGGCCGGTCCGATGTCCGGCATGTCGCCCAGGCAGACGATGGCGGCGCCGGGCGGGTCCGGCGCGTCGAACGCCGCCCGCGCGCCGGCGGCGACCGACGATCCCATGCCTGACGGGTAATCCGGGTTGTCGGCGAATACGCAATCCAGGCCCGAAAGCGCGTCGCGCACCCGGCCGGCTTCGTGACCGGTGACGACGACCAGGCGGCGGATTCCGGCGCTGCGGACGGCTGCCGTCACCCGCCGGATCATCGGCTCGTCGCCGATCGGCTCCAGCAGCTTGTTGCTTGCACCCATCCGCGTCGATTGCCCGGCCGCCAGCAGGATGGCGTCGACGACCGGTTCGGATTTCGGCGCGCCCGGCGGCTCGCGGTCGCGCAGCATGGGCCGGGAGCGGATTTCCTTGAGCAGGCCGCCGACGCCGAAACCGGCGATCGTCTTCGCATCGACCGGCAGGCCGGCGGCGAGGCGTTCGAGCAGCCAGTCGGAGCCCTGTTCCCGGGGCGAGCGGGCCGAACCCGGCATGGCCACCACGGTGGCTTGCCCCAGCCGGGCCAGCAGGGTCAGGTTGCCGGGATCGACCGGCAGGCCGAAATGTTCGACGGCGCCGCCGGCCGAAACGATGGCCGCGGGGACGACATCGCGCCGGTCCACGATGGCCGAAGCGCCGATCGCAACGATCAGGTCGGCGGTGGCTGCCGCCTCCGACAGGGCAGCGGCAAGCGCATCTTCGCGGTGGTCCGTCGTCCGGACGTGGGTCACGGACGCGCCGATCCGGGCGAGGCGCTCGCGGGTCGAGCGTTCGGTCTTCGCCAGCAGGGCCGCGCTTGTGTGCGGCAGGCGGGTCTGGATCAGCGCCGCGCTTTGGGCGCGGTAGGCGGCGACCGATACCGTGCCCGCCGCCGCGCCAGCAACCTGCTCGACGCTCGATGCCGGTGCGCCGAAGGTGATGATCTTGACGGTCGCGACGAGCTGGTCGGGAACGACCGGCGCACAGGCCGGCAGCGTGGCCAGGGTGAGCGCTTCGTCGATCCGGTTGGCTGCGGTAACGCCGGCAGCGTCGACAAGGGCCACACCGGGATGGCGGGCATACAGGTTGCAGCGGCCGTTCGCGGCCGGCCCGGCGCGCAGGCTGGCGGAGGCGAGGGCGGCGGCTATGCGCGCGGCGGCATCGTTTTCGTCCAGATCGTCCGGGTCCAGGCGGGCGACCGCGATTCTGTCGAAGCCGGCGTCCGCAATGGCGGCGAGATCGTCTTTCGTCAGCCGCCGGCCTTTGGCGAGGCGGCCGGGCCCCGGCCGGACGGCGGGGGCGAGGATGGCGCCATAGGGCGCGTGGGGCGGCACGGCGCCGCACGGCATAGTGCGGAACAGGCGGCGTTGGGCTGCGGG
>VXNK01000026.1 GCA_009840595.1 Rhodospirillaceae bacterium
ATGCGGGGCGGGCCAGCCCCTCGAACCGCGCCGCGAGGTCGGCGAGGCCGGCCTTCTCGAAGGCCAGATCCTGCCGGGCGGCCGGATCTCCGCCCTGCTGCGCCCGGTCGAGTTCGCCGGCGACTTCCCGCGCCAGCCGCGCAGCGGTCCGGGCGGTTGCGGCATCGACCGGGTCGAAAATCACCTCCTGCGCCATCATGGCGTCGGCAAAGCGGGCGAAGTCTTCGTTGCGCAGCCGTTCCAGCTCGCGGTCCACCTTGCGCCAGTCCGCCGCCCAGGCCGCCCACAGGGTCCGGCGGGCGGCGTCCCGGTTCCGCGTTTGCTCCAGGCGGACCATCACGCGGACGAACTGCCAGGTGTCGAACACGATCCGCACGGGGAGCGGCCCCTAGAGCAGAAAAACGGTCGCCAGACCGAGGAACGTCAGGAAACCGATGACATCGGTAACCGTGGTCAGGATGACCGGCGACGCGATCGCGGGATCGACGCCCCGGCGGTCGAGCAGGAAGGGCACCATGGCGCCCGAGAGTCCGGCGACCAGCAGGTTCAGCACCATGGCGACCGCGATGACGATGCCGAGCCCCGGATCGGCGAACCAGACGCCGGCGATCACGCCCATGATTGCGGCGAACAGGATGCCGTTCGCCAGGCCGACCGAGAGTTCCTTGAGGATGAAGCGGGACGCCTTGCCCGGGCCGAAATCGCGCATGGCGATGGCGCGGACTGCCACCGTCAGGGTCTGGGTGCCGGCGATGCCGCCCATCGAGGCGACGATCGGCATGAGCACGGCGAGCGCGACGACTTGCTCGATGGTCCGGGCGAAGATCGCGATGACGACCGAGGCCGCAATGGCCGTGAGCAGGTTGATGCCGAGCCAGCTGAAGCGGCGCCGGGTGGTCTGGAGCATGTCCTGGTAGAAGTCCGTCTCGCTGACGCCGGAGAGCTTCAGGAGGTCCTCCTCGGCCTCCTCGTCGATCACGTCGACCACGTCGTCGACGGTGATCATGCCGACCAGCCGGTTGTCGTCGTCGACCACCGGGGCCGACACCAGGTCGCGGTCCCGGAACAGGATGGCGACGTCTTCCTGGTCCATCGTCGCCGGGATGATGGTGATGTCCCGGTCCATGATCGCGGCGATGCGCACGGGCCGGCCGGTCCGGAGCAGCTTGTTGAGCGGCAGGCTGCCGACGAGCGCGCGCGACCGGCCGTCGACCACGAAGATATCGTAGAAATCGTCCGGCAGTTCGGCGCTTTCGCGCATATGGTCGATCACTTCGCCGACCGTCCAGTTCTGCGCAACGGCGACCGACTCGCGCTGCATCAGCCGGCCCGCGCTGTCGTCCGGATAGGACAGGCTGTCCTCGATCAGCCGCCGGTCTTCCGGCTCGACTTCGGTCAGAATCTCCTGCCGGGTCGCATGATCGAGATCTTCGAGAATTTCGACCGCGTCGTCCGTGCTCAGATCGCTGACGGCGGCGGCGACCTGCCTGGGCTCGAGAATCTCCAGAACCTCGTCGCGCACCGCATCGTCGAGCTCCGGGAGCACTTCGGGCGGCAGGGTCCGGCGCGAATAGTCCACGACCCGGTACCGGACATCCCAGGGCAGGCGCTCGAGCAGGTCGGCAATGTCGGAATGATGCAGGGGATGGATCAGGCGGCGCACCTGCTTCGCCTGTCCGGCCCGCGCCGCTTCCACAACGGCATGGACCACCGCCGGCTTCAGGCCATAGAGCGGCGCCGCGGCGTGTTTCTTCTTTTTCTTTTCCGGCTTGTCGATCGTGTCGGCCATATCCGGATTCCCCCGGCGAGGCGACGACGCAAACGCCGGCCACCGGCCGCCCGTCTTGCAAGGAGCCGACCTGCCAGCCCTCGGACGATATGGTGCGGTCGAGAAGACTCGAACTTCCACGGGCTTTCGCCCACAGCGACCTCAACGCTGCGCGTCTACCAATTCCGCCACGACCGCATGCGATGCCCGTCCGACCGGAACCGTCCGTTCGAAGGGCCCGCCGATGTAAAGCGCCGATATGGACTCCAGGGACCGGCAAAGGCAGACAGCTTATATAGGCGACAGCCGCGGCGGCCAAGGCGGCCAAATCGGCGCAAGACGAGGCGTGGAAAGGACCGGGCGCAGGTGAGTTCTCCCGGAGAACGGCATACGGCGGTATCGGCGGACGTCACGGCGCCGGAATGGTCGACCGCGCCGGCTCTGCGCCCCTACGGCCCGACGCTGCGCGACATGGAGCGCCGGGTCGAGGCGATCCTGGCGGGGCGCGCAGACGAGGCGATCTGGCTGCTCGAACACGAACCGGTGCTGACCGCCGGGACCAGCGCCGAACCGGCCGAACTGCGCGACCCCGGAGACCTGCCGGTGCTTCGGGTCGGGCGCGGCGGCCGCTACACCTGGCACGGCCCCGGCCAGCGCGTCGTCTACGTCATGCTCGACCTGAACCGGCGGCGGCGGGACGTGCGCCTGCTGGTCCGCGCGCTGGAAGCCTGGATCGCAGCGGCGCTCGGCGAGCTCGGCGTGGACGCCGCGCCGCGCGAAGGCCGGGTCGGCCTGTGGGTCGACCGGTCGGCGGACAAGGGACCGGGCCGCGAGGACAAGATCGCCGCCCTCGGCATCCGGCTGCGCCGCTGGGTGAGCTACCACGGCCTCTCGGTCAACGTCGCGCCGGACCTGACGGAATTCGAGCGCATCCTGCCTTGCGGCATCGACGATCCGCGCTATGGCGTGACCTCGCTGGCGGATCTTGGAACCGGGGCGTCCATGGCCGATCTCGACGCGGCGCTGGAGGCGACGTTCAGCCGAACGGTCGGCCGTCTTCTCCCGCGCGGGCCGCGCTGACGAACAGGACCAGCCAGATCGCGCTCAACGCCGTCTTCCCGGTTTTTTCCGTTATGACCGTACAGCGCAGTTTGTACTGCCATTTGCCCGCGCCGCGCGGCTTGATCTCCGCCAGCGTTACCCGGAGTTTGATGCGGTCGCCGACCGCCACCGGCGCAAGGAAGCGTATCCGCTCGAAACCCAGGTTTATGCCGTAATCCACACCGTCGGGCTGTAGCTCGCCGCTGCGGGACAGGTGGCTCAACAGGGACAGGGTCAGGAAGCCGTGGGCGATCGTGCTGCCGAACGGGCCGTTGGCGGCGGCCCAGGTTGGGTCGACATGCAGCGGGTTCCGGTCCTCGGTCGCCTCGCTGAACAGGTCGATCCGGTCCTGGTCGACCGGCATCCAGTCGCTCTCGCCGATCGGCTTGCCGACATATCCCCCCATCGTGTCGACATGAAAGGGGATTCCCTCGATCAGCAAACGGCCCATGCGCGCCAACTCGCTTTCCGGGCCGGACCGGCGGCCACGCTCCCGTCAGACAGTGGAACGCAGCCGGAATCCGGCCGATCCGTCATCGTGTCCCGGTGCGGCCTCGACCCTGCCGACGACCGCGGCAGGAGGTCCCGACCGGCAATGGCCGGCCACCTCTTGCACATGACTCTCGGGTCCGATCAGCAACGCCTCGACGGTGCCGTCCGACCGGTTGCGGACCCAGCCCCGGAGCCCGGCGCCGCTCGCCAGTTCGACGAGCCAGCCGCGGAACCAGACATTCTGGACCTTGCCGGAAATGCGCAGGCGAAGGGCCGTTTCCGCCATTCCTTTTCCCATCGGCCGGCCCCGGAATGCAAGCGGCACAGCAAGAAACTGCAAATGGCGCCGGCATCGACCGCAGCAGGCCGGCGGCCGAACGCGTCAGACGAATTCGACGATCTTCTGGTCCACCGTCAACGAATCGCCCGGGCCGGCATGGACGGTTTTCACTTCGCCGTCCTGTTCGGCGCGCAGGACGTTTTCCATCTTCATGGCTTCGACAACCGCCAGTTCTTCGCCGGCCTTCACGCGCTGACCCTCGATCACGGCGACCGAAACCAGCAGGCCCGGCATCGGCGAGAGCAGGTATTTCGACATGTCCGGCGGTTCCTTGACCGGCATCGTGGCCGCCAGCCGCGCCACCTCCGGCCGCAGGACCCGCGCCGTCGCCGCGACGCCGCCGTGGCCGATGCGCCAGCCGGCGCCGGCCGGATCGATCTGGGCGACCGCCCGGACGCCGCCGACCTCGCCCCGGAACAGGGGATCGCCGGGACGCCAGCCGGTGCGCACGGCGACGACGATTCCGTTGGCCGCCCCACCATCTGAAACACTGCCGCCCGAAGCCGCGCCGACGGTGACTTCGGCGTCGCCGGGCTCGCCCGCTACGAGCGTATCGATATAGTCCGCCCCGAGTTGGACGACCCAATGGGGCGCCTCCGTCCCGCCCGCGCCTGCGGGACCGACCGATCGTTCGCGGTTGCGGACGATCTGGGCCACCGCGGCGGCGATGGCGGCAAGGGTAACGGTTTGGGACTCGTCCGGCGTGACGCCCCTGAAACCGTCGGGGAATTCCTCGTCGATGAAGCCGGTCGTCAGGTTGCCGGCAACGAAACGCGGATGCTGCATGACGGCCGACAGGAACTGCATGTTGTGGTTCACGCCGCGGACATAGTAGCCGTCGAGCGCCCGGCGCATTTCCGCGATCGCTTCGTCCCGGGTCGCGCCGTAGCTGACCAGCTTGGCGATCATCGGATCATAGTAGATCGAGATTTCGGAGCCTTCGCCAACCCCGGTGTCGACCCGGACGGTTTCGCTCTCCTCCGGCGCGATGTAGCGCACCAGCCGGCCGATCGAGGGCAGGAAGCCGCGCAGCGGATCTTCGGCGTAGACCCGGCTTTCCATCGCCCAGCCGGTCAGCGTCACGTCTTCCTGGCCGAAAGACAGGGCTTCGCCGGCGGCGACGCGGATCATCTGCTCGACCAGATCGAGGCCGGTGACCTTTTCGGTCACCGGATGCTCGACCTGCAGCCGCGTATTCATCTCCAGGAAGTAGAAATTGCGGTCCCCGTCGACGATGAACTCGACGGTCCCGGCCGAGCGGTAGCCGACGTTCTTCGCCAGGGCGACCGCCTGCTCGCCCATGGCGCGGCGGGTCGCCTCGTCGAGAAACGGCGACGGCGCCTCCTCGATCACCTTCTGGTGCCGGCGCTGGATCGAGCATTCGCGTTCGCCGAGATAGACGGCGTTGCCGTGGCTGTCGGCCAGCACCTGGATTTCGATATGGCGCGGGTCTTCGATGAATTTCTCGACGAACACCCGGTCGTCGGCGAAGGAACTGCGCGCCTCGTTTGTGGCCAGCCGGAAGCCTTCGGCCATTTCGCCGGCGGCGCGGGCGATGCGCATGCCCTTGCCGCCGCCGCCGGCCGACGCCTTGATCATGACCGGAAAGCCGATGTCTTCGGCGATTTTCAGCGCCTCGGCCTCGTTCTCGATCACCCCGACATGGCCGGGAATGGTGCTGACGCGGGCCTCTTTCGCGATGCGCTTGGACTGGATCTTGTCGCCCATTGCTGCGATCGCGGTCGGCGGCGGACCGATGAACGTTATGCCGGCTTCGGCGAGCGCTTCGGCGAAACCCGTATTCTCGGACAGGAAGCCGTAGCCGGGATGGACGGCGTCCGCGCCCGTTTCCCTGCAGGCCGCGACGATCCTTTCTGCGACGAGATAGGATTCGGCAGAGGGCGGCGGCCCGATGGCGACCGCCTCGTCCGCCATCGCAACATGCAGCGCGTCCCGGTCCGCCTCGGAATAGACGGCGACGGTGGCGATTCCCATCCGCTTTGCCGTCTTCATCACCCGACAGGCGATCTCGCCGCGGTTGGCGACCAGAATTTTCTCGAACATGGCGGACTTCCGGGAACGGCAATTTCGCAATCCCCTTTTATCCCCTGCCGCCGGCCGGGTACAGACGGGGCGTAGCCGCGCCGGGCGGCAGGCCTATATCGGCGGCGGGACAAGGAGAGCGCGATGGCGGACATGAAAATCGAAACTGCCGATGCCGGGGCCATCGCGGGCTATCACGCCCATGTCTACTACACGGCGGAGTCCAGGCCGGCCGCTGCGGTGCTGCGCGAGGCGGTCGAGGCGAATTTCGACATCGTCATGGGCCGGTGGCGCGATTTTCCGGTCGGTCCGCATCCGCAATGGAGCTACCAGATCGCCTTCAAGGCCGAGCAGCTGGGCGACCTGCTGCCCTTTCTCATTCTCAACCGGGGCGACCTCGACATCTTCCTGCATCCGCTGACCGGAGACGATCTGGCCGACCACCGGGACTACGCAACCTGGCTCGGCAACCAGCACGAGTTGAACCTGTCCGCGCTGAGCAAGTCCTGAACGATCGCCCGCCAGGTGGCGGAAAACCTGTACTTTATACGGTAGTTTCTGACTTAACGGAATTGTTCCGGCGCTCTGTCATCTGGCCCGTTTGCGTTTATCTCCACCGGCAAGGTGGAATTGTACCGTGCCCGCCTTTCTTTCCCTTTGACCGGCCTCATCCGAACGGAGCCTCGAACCATGAGAACACACACGCTGGCCGCCGTCCTCGCCGCCGCCCTCGCCTTTTCGGCAACGGCGAGCCGGGCCGCCGAATACCGGATCGATCCGGCCCACAGCTTCGTCCAGTTCAGGATCAGCCATCTCGGTTTTTCTTGGATGGTCGGCGTTTTCGACCGGATTTCCGGCAGCTTCGCGTTCGATCCGGCGGCCGGGCCGGCCGGCCAGAAAATCTCGGTCGAGATCGACACCGCCAGCGTCGACACCGGCCATGCCGAGCGGGACAAGCATCTGCGTTCTCCCGACTTCCTGAACGTCCGGAAATTTCCGAAGGCGACCTTCGTGAGCACCGGTTATGAGGGCGACGCCAGGGGCGGCACGATGAAGGGGAACCTGACGCTGATGGGCGTCACCCGGCCGATCGCCATCGCGGTGAAGAAAACCGGCGAGGGCAACGACCCCTGGGGCGGCTACCGGGCCGGCTTCGAGGGCACGACGACCCTGTCCCGCAAGGCATTCGGCGCGGGCATGAACCTGGGCCCGGCGTCCGACACCATGCAGTTCTTCCTTTCGGTCGAGGGCATCCGAAACTAGGAAACGCCGGCAATCCGGCGCGCAGGCAAACCGCAATGTGGCGCAACGGCGGGGACCGGTACGGCCTCATCTCGATAGGCTTCCACTGGACCCTTGCCCTGGCGTTCGTCGGGCTTTTCGGGCTCGGGGTGTGGATGGTCGGGCTGAGCTACTACGATCCCTGGTACAACGCTTCCCTCGCCCTGCACAAGGCGATCGGGATCGTCGCGCTGGCGCTCGCCCTGGCGAAATTCGGCTGGCGGTTCGCCGATCCGAAGCCCGCCCTGGCAACGGACCTGAAGCCGCACGAACGGGCCGGCGCCACGGCCATGCACTGGCTCCTCAACGCCCTCATCGTCCTCGTGCCGGCGACCGGCTACGTCGTCTCGACTTCGGAGGGCGCCGGCATCGACATGTTCGGCCTGTTCGAAGTGCCGGCGGTTCTCGGAACATCCGAAGGGCTGCGCGACCTCGCCATCGACCTGCACTACTATCTCGCCTACGGCGGCATCGCCCTGGCCGCCGGTCATGCCGGCATGGCGCTCAAGCACCATTTCGTAGACAGGGGCTCGACCCTGAAGCGCATGTTGAACCCGTGCCGGCGGTCCAAGCGGCGCGACTGACTGCGGCGGCGCTTGCCGCCCGGCCGCAGGGCGCCCGGCTACTCTCGTCCGGCGCCGCAGCGGGCGTCGGTTGTCTCCGCAGCAGATCCATCAAAATCGGCGGCTTTGCTTCCAATCTGGACTCGCGGCGGGTCGAAGTCGATATCGGCCAATCCCGTCATCGACAAGCTTTCCGTCAGGCTTCGGCGCCCTTTTCTTGCCCGCTTTACAGCGGGATGTTCGCGTGTTTCTTCCACGGGTTTTCCAGCTTCTTGTTGCGCAGCAGGTCGAGCGAACGGCAGATGCGGCGGCGCGTGCTGCGCGGCATGATCACGTCGTCGATGAAGCCACGGCGCCCGGCGATGAAGGGGTTGGCGAACTTGCGGCGGTACTCCTCGGTCCGCGCCTCGATCTTCTCCTCGTCGTCCCGGTCCTCGCGGAAGATGATCTCGACCGCGCCCTTCGGCCCCATCACGGCGATCTCGGCCTGCGGCCAGGCATAGTTGACATCGCCGCGCAGGTGCTTCGAGGCCATGACGTCGTAGGCGCCGCCATAGGCCTTGCGGGTGATGACCGTCACCTTCGGCACGGTCGCCTCGGCATAGGCGAACAGCAATTTCGCGCCGTGCTTGATGATGCCGCCATATTCCTGCGCCGTGCCGGGCAGGAAGCCGGGCACGTCCACGAAGGTCACGATCGGGATGTTGAAACAGTCGCAGAAGCGCACGAAACGCGCCGCCTTGCGCGACGAATTGATATCGAGGCAGCCGGCCAGGACCATCGGCTGGTTGGCGACGAAGCCGACCGTGCGCCCCGCCATGCGGCCGAAGCCGATCACGATATTAGCGGCATGGTCGGGCTGGATCTCGAAGAAATCGCCGTCGTCGGCGACCTTCAGGATCAGCTCCTTGATGTCGTAGGGCTTGTTCGGATTGTCCGGCACCAGCGTATCGAGCGACGGTTCGGGCCGGTCTGCCGGATCCTCCCAGTCGCGCTGCGGCGGTTCTTCCCGGTTCGAGGGCGGCAGGAAATCGACGAAGCGGCGCAACTGCAGCAGGGCCTCGATATCGTTCTCGAAGGCCATGTCGGAGACACCGGATTTCGAGGAATGGGTGATCGCGCCGCCCAGCTCCTCGGCCGTCACCTCCTCGTGGGTGACGGTCTTCACGACCTCCGGCCCGGTCACGAACATGTAGGAGCTGTCCTCCACCATGAAGATGAAGTCGGTCATGGCCGGCGAATAGACCGCGCCGCCCGCGCACGGCCCCATGACGCAGGAAATCTGCGGGATGACGCCCGACGCCATGACGTTGCGCTGGAACACCTCGGCGTAACCGGCGAGCGAGGCGACGCCTTCCTGGATGCGCGCGCCGCCGGAATCGTTCAGGCCGATGACCGGCGCGCCGACCTTCATCGCCTGGTCCATGACCTTGCAGATTTTCTCGGCATGGGCCTCCGAAAGCGAGCCGCCGAACACGGTGAAATCCTGGCTGAACACGAAGACGATCCGGCCGTTGATCCGGCCCCAGCCGGTCACCACGCCGTCGCTCGGCACCCGCTGTTCTTCCATGCCGAAGTCGCCGCAGCGATGCTCAACGAACATGTCGTATTCTTCGAAACTGTCTGGGTCGAGGAGCACGTCGAGCCGTTCCCGGGCGGTCAGCTTGCCCTTGGCGTGTTGCGCTTCGATCCGCCTCTGTCCGCCGCCGAGCCGGGCCGCCTCGCGCCGTTTTCCCAGTTCTGCAAGAATTTCCTGCATGCCTGCCTCCCCGGCCGCTTCTGCCTGAACCCGTAGCCGGATTACCACCCTGCCCGGATCGTGACCAGTGGCTACGGCTGGCGCGATGCGCCGGTTCGCGCGCGGAGCAGCGCCGCAAATCGGTATGCCAGCGCAATGTCGTCCCGGCCTTGCGACAGGCGCGCTTCGGCCTCGGCATCCACGCCCCAGCGCTCGATCTGGTAGCATTCGTCCAGAAAGGCGGCCTCGGCGGCCTGCCCGGCGGCGATGTCGCCTTCGATCGCGGCAAGGCCGATCGCGATGGAGCCGGCGCTCGTCGTTGCGAGATGCAGCGCGGTCAACTCGAAATCGCCGCAGGCGCTGACGACCCGTTCCAGGCGCGCCATCGAATGCGGATCCTGAGGCTGCGGGAGCATGCCGCTGACGGCCCGCAGGGCGATACCATGCCGGCTTTGCAGCCGGTCCAGCAGGGGCTGCCACACCGCCTCCTGCCGGTCGGCCAGCGTACCGGGCCGTTCGGCGCGATGGCACACCAGGTCGGTCTCGCCGTAGCGCACCAGTTCGGCGACGGTTTCCCACCGCGCGGCCGGCATCCTGTCGACGGCCGTGTTGGCGAGCTGGGTGAGCGGCATCGACCGGGGATCGACCGTCTCTCCTTGCGCGTTCCATTCTTCGCACAACGCCTCGGCCAGCGCCCGGGAAGGCACGCGCAGCGCGGCGCGGGCAGGCGTCCGGACCGGCCGGCCATCGAGCGAAATCCCGAAACCGCCGTCGACCTCCTCGACGGCCGCCGCCTTGTAAAAACGCTTCATTACCGGAACGGGTTGAGCTTCTTCACGTCGTCCAGCAGCCGCTTCGCCCCGGTTTTTGCCCCGGCGGCCGGTTTCTCTTTCGAGCCGGATTTTGCTTGCGCCTTGCGCACCCCGCACCCCCGGCGCGCGCCATTCTCGCCGCCCGCCGCGCCGAAGGGCCGCGTCACGAAGCCGAGCAGTTCGCTCGCCACCCGTTTCGGGATTGCCGCGGCCTTGATCGCCACGGCCGGCCGTGTCAGACGGCCGGTAATCGAAATCGGAAGGAGGCCGGCAAACTGGCCCAGGCTGATTCCCTTGCCGGCCGGGACGAAGCGGAAATCCATCGATTCGCGACCGAGGTCTACGGCGCCCTGCCCGTAGAAGGTCATCCGGTTGGTATCGAGAACGAGCTGCCTGCCGCGGCCCACGCCGCGGCCGTCGAACCGCAATGCGAAAGCGCCGCAAACCACCTCGATCCCGGCGGGCTTCTGCGCCAGAAGCGCCAGGAGATCGGTCGTCGCGACATCGAACAATCGGTTGGCGACCGGGCCTTTGCCGATAGCCACAGTCACCGGGCCCTTTAGCGTCGAGGCAATTCCGTGGATCGAACGTCCGGCGCCGGAAACCCGCATCGTGACCGCGGCCGGCGCTCGCACGACCGGCTCGCCGAGCGCCTGCCGGAGCACCTCGCCGACCTCGATCCGGGATGCGCGCAGGTCGGCGGTAAACCTCGGCCTGCGGCTGCTCGCGTCGAACCGCGCCTTGCCGGCCACCCTGCCGCTCGTCCACCGGGCGGAGCACCTGTCGATACCCAGCCGGCCTTTCCGAAGAACGATATCGGCGCCGACCGCGTCGAACGCGTTCCGCGCCACGATAAGCCGCTTCATCTGCACTTTCAGGCGGGCGTCGAACAGGCCGAGAATGCCGAACGGCAGATCGTCGCGCGGGAACAGGCCGGGCGGGCGATCCTGCCGCGCCGCGCCGCTCTTCGGAGTGCCGGATTTCCCGGATGGCGCCGGCCCGCCGCGCCCCTTCGCCGTCGCCGCCGCGATTTCGTCCAGATCGAGCAGTTCGGCTTTCATTTCGCCGACGACAACGGGCAGCGCGCCGGTCAGATCGGCCTTGCCGGCTCCCTCCAGGGTACTTCGGCCGAATTGCAGTTTCGCGGCCACGGGATAGTTGGCAACCCGGCCGAACAGCCCGGCAATCTGGCCCATGCTGCCCTCGGCGGCGACGGGGACGCCGTTGTAGGCGCCGCGGGCCTCCACGTTCACGGGGCTGTCGAATGTCGGCGCACGGGCGGCGATCTGCTCGATCCGGAGCTTCGTTTCGAGGCCGCTGCGGCCGTCCCGGAAGGTGACGACGGAAGCGGCAATCTCCAGATCCTTCACGAACGGAAAGACCGGCCGGGATGCACCGGACCCGTCGCCATCCGCTCCCGACTCCGGGCCGGATTGCCTGCCGTCCGCCTGTCCGAACAGCCAGTTGGCCGTACCTGCGGTATCGGTTTCGAGCAGCAGGTCGGCGCCGGTCAACCGGAACCGCTTCACCCGGATTTCGCCGCCGATAAGCGGGAGCAGCGCCACTTCGAGCTCGACCCGTTCGGCGGTCAGCATCTCGGGCCGCGATCCCCAGTCCGCGTTGGCAAAGGTCAGGCCTGCCATTGAAATCGACGGCGACAGGGTAAGCACGCTCTGCTCGATCCGGCCGTCGATCCGGACCTCGCGTCCGGTTTCCCGCTTCACTGCGGCGGCGATCTCGTCCCGGTAGGCGGTGAAGTCCGTTGCGCCCACCAGCACGATAGCCGTCGCCGCAAAAGCGGCCGCCAGAAGCGCCAGACCGATCGCACCGCGCAGAATCCAGCGCATCGTTCGTCCCTCAACTCTGTCCTGCGGGCAGCGCGCCGAAGTCGAACGGGTCGGTATCGGCGTTCGGGTCGAAGCCCATCGTATCGAAGGTCTCCGCCATATGGGGCGGCAGTTCGGCTTCGGCGTCGATCCACCCGCCGGCCGGGTGGGGGGCGATCAGCCGCCGCGCATGCAAATGGACCTGCTTCGGCAAGCCGGCGATGAAAGCGCCACGGCCTCCGTACTTGCCGTCGCCCAGAATCGGTGTCCCGAGCGCCCGGCAATGCGCGCGCAACTGGTGGGTCCGGCCGGTGAGCGGAAGCAGCGCCAGCCAGCTCACTTCGCCGGCGGCATGGTCGACGACGGCAAATCGCGTCCGGGCCTTGCGGGCATCGTCCGCCTTCCCGCCGGTTTCGGGGTCCTCCGCGACGATTGCCCGTTCCGCGCCGGAACCGCCGCGCTTGGCAAGCGCCAGGTCGACGAGACCGCGCCGCCGGGCCGGCGCACCGGCGACGATCGCCCAGTAAAGCTTGCGGACCTCCCGGCTGCGGAATGCGGCGGTCAGCGCCGCCGCCGCCTGCCGGGTCAACGCGATCGCCAGAACGCCGCTCGTATCCTTGTCCAGCCGGTGAACCAGACGCGGCGGTTCCCCGGCGCCGGCCAGATGAGGCAGCATGGCGTCGAGATGGCGGGTCTGGCCGGTGCCGCCCTGGACCGGCAACCCCGCCGGCTTGTTCAGGATCAGAACGGCATCGTCCCGGTACAGAACGATCGAGTCGAGGAAGGCCCGGCTTTCCCGCGCCGAGCCGGCGGACCGTCCGGCAGAGCTCCGGTTTCGGGCCTCCGGCGCAGCCGGCGCCGGCGTCGCCGGCTCGAGCGGCGGAACCCGGATCGCTTCGCCCGGAGAGAGCCGGTGCCCGGCCCTGACCCGCCTGCCGTCCACACGGATCTGGCCGGTGCGCAGCAGCTTTTCCAGCCGGCCGTGGGCCAGGGAGGGGAAATGCTCGGCGAACCAGCGGTCGAGCCGCCGCCCGCCATCCCGTTCGGCCACGATGTGCCGGGTGACTGCCATCGGCTTCAGGCGGAAATCACGGATCGGCGTCCGCAGGGTCCGTCCCGCCATCCTGCGTTCGGCGCTCGCGCAGGCCCGCCCAATAGTCGAGCCGCTTGCGGATATCGCGCTCGAAGCCGCGCTCTGCAGGACGGTAAAGGACCTCCCGCGCCATGCCGTCCGGGAAATAGTTCTGGCCGGAAAAGCCGTCTTCCGCGTCATGGTCGTAGGCATAACCGGCGCCGTAGCCCAGATCTTTCATCAGGCGGGTCGGCGCATTGAGAATATGCTTCGGCGGCGCGAGCGATCCGGTCCGGCGGGCGCTCCCCATCGCGGTGCCGAGGGCCTTGTAGGCCGCATTCGATTTCGGCGCGGTCGCGAGGTAGATGACCAGTTGGGCGAGCGCCAGTTCGCCCTCCGGCGAACCGATCCGCTCGAAGGCCTGCCAGGCGGCAATGGCCTGGGTCAGCGCGTTCGGGTCGGCGAGGCCGACATCCTCCACCGCAAAACGGGTCAGCCGCCGGGCGATATAGTGCGGGTCTTCGCCGCCGGCGAGCATCCGGGCGAGCCAGTAGAGGCCGGCGTCGCAGTCCGAGCCGCGCAGGCTCTTGTGCAGCGCGCTGATCAGATTGTAGTGGCTTTCCTGCCCCTTGTCGTAAAGCGGCGCCCGGCGCTGGACCAGCGACGCCAGGGCCGCCGTATCGATGTCCCCGGGTGCGTTCGCGGCCCAGACGGTTTCGGCAAGATTGAGAAGGTAGCGCCCGTCGCCGTCGGCCATCGCCTTGAGCGCGCTGCGCGCCTCGGCGGTCAGGCCGAGCGGCCGCTTTTCCAGGGTCTCGGCGCGCTCCAGCAGGGCGTCCAGCGCCGCGTCGTCGAGCCGGTTCAGCACCAGCACCCGGCATCGCGACAGCAGCGCCGGATTGAGTTCGAAGGACGGGTTTTCCGTCGTCGCCCCGACCAGGATGACCGTGCCGTCCTCCACGACCGGCAGGAAGGCATCCTGTTGCGCGCGGTTGAAGCGGTGGATTTCGTCGACGAACAGCAGGGTGCCCTGCCCGCCGGCCCGCCGGCCGCGGGCGGCGTCGAAGATCTTGCGCAACTCGGCAACGCCGGAAAATACGGCGGAGACGGGTTCGAAATGGAGCGCGGTGCGGTCGGCCGCCAGCCTCGCTACGGTCGTCTTTCCGGTGCCCGGGGGTCCCCAAAGGATATGCGATACGAGGGCATCGGCCGCCAGCATCCGGCCGATCGGCGCTTCGGGTCCGATCAGATGATCCTGCCCGACGACATCTTCCAGCCGCTCCGGCCGCAGCCGGTCGGCCAGCGGCCGGGGCGCGTGACTCTCGAACAGTCCAGGGGCGTTCTGCGGCGTTGCGCTGAGCGCCATCGGCAATCGTCCCGTCGTGGCGCCGATATCGCGGTCGGGGAGCGCCGTCAGGCCGCGCCCCGGCGGAAATCCGGCCCGGCGCCTAGCTCTCTTCCGCCTCCACCGTCCCGGTGTCCTGCGTCGGGCCGCTGTCCTGGCCCCTGGCGTCCGGGTCGCGGTCGACCAGTTCGATAACCGCCATCGGCGCCGAATCGCCATAGCGGAAACCGGCACGCAATACCCGGGTATAGCCGCCCCGGCGCGCGGCATAGCGTTCGGCCAGCGTGCCGAACAGCTTCTCGGTCAGCGCCCGGTCCTTCAGAACGGCGAGAGCCTGGCGGCGCGCGTGAAGGTCGCCGCGCTTGCCGAGCGTGATCAGCCGGTCGGTGACGCCGCGCAGGTCCTTCGCCTTGGGCAGGGTCGTCCTGATCTGCTCGTGCTTGATGAGTGCCGCCGCCATATTCGCGAACATGGCCTTGCGGTGGCTGCTCGTCCGGTTCAGCTTCCGGCCGCTCATTCTGTGGCGCATGGCTCCAACTCCCGGGCGGCCTCAGGCGGCCGTATGCGTTCGTTTGCGCCCCCGGCAGACCGAAGGCAGGCGCGGATTGCCGCGACGCAATCCGCTCTAGTAGGGCTCTTCCAGCTTGCGGGCGAGGTCTTCGATATTCTCCGGCGGCCAGTCCAGGATTTCCATCCCCAGCGCCAGGCCCATCTGCGACAGTACTTCCTTGATCTCGTTCAGCGACTTGCGGCCGAAGTTCGGCGTGCGCAGCATTTCCGTCTCGGTCTTCTGCACCAGGTCGCCGATATAGATGATGTTGTCGTTCTTCAGGCA
>VXNK01000076.1 GCA_009840595.1 Rhodospirillaceae bacterium
TTGATCATCGTCGGATCGTCTATTTTCAGCCAGCTCCTTGCTTTTTCCGGCGCCCGTTCCGGTTTGGTGACAGGGGCGCCCGGCCTCGGGGGCGCCCCGGTTGCGATGCTCTTGCTGATGTTCCTGGTCCTGTTGTTTCTCGGCATGTTCCTCGACCAGATTTCGCAGATGCTGCTGACATTGCCGGTGTTCATGCCGCTCGCCGTCACGCTGGGTTACGACCCGATCTGGTTCGGCGTCGTCATGCTGCTGGCGATGGAAATCAGCCTGACGACGCCGCCCTTCGGTTTGTTGCTGTTCGTCATGTTGGGCGTCGCACCGAAAGGCACGACGCTGTCCGAGGTTGCACTCGCCGGCCTGCCGTACATTCTGTGCAGTCTCATACTACTTGCGCTGCTCATCCTGGCGCCGGCCATTGCCGTCGGCCTTCCGAATCTGATCCGGTAGCCAAGCCTGGCCCGGATATTTCATGAAGTGTTATTCGGCTTGCAACACTGGCCCTCCGGGAGGCTGGATGGAGTTTGTCCCGGCAGTCCATAGGGGGACCCGCGCGGCTTCGCGCAACCGAAGCACTCGCACGGTCCGGTCGACTGCGTCCCGTTTCAGGGTAGGAATTCGTCCGGCCAGCAGGCGGACCGCCGCGATCGCCGACGGCGGCGTCGAGCCGGATGTCTCAAGCCGCTTCAGCGCCGCTCCCGGCCGCCGGCATTCCTCCGGCGTCAGGAAAGGCGCCCGCGGACTGTGCCGCGGCATGGCGGACCTGCCGCGGCTCGTGCCGCCGTGGCCCGCACCCGGCCGAACCGCCCGCCCCCTCTCCGCTCTTGCGCTGCGGGCCGAGGCTTCGGACACTCGGCATCATGCGTCCGCAATCCCTGTTCGCGATCTTCGGCGATATCGGCGCGCTGCCGGGCATCGGCCCGCGGCTGAAGGGGCTGGTGGCGCGGGTCGCCGGCCCGCGCATCGTCGACCTGCTGTGGACCCTGCCGACCGGGCTGGTCGACCGCCGCCACGCCCCGAAGGTCGCCGAAGCCGTCATCGGCGAGATCGCCACCGTCACCGTGCGGATCGACGCGCACGAACAGCCGGGCGCGCCGCGGCGCCCCTATCGCGTCATCTGCTCGGACGAAACCGGTTTCCTCACCCTGGTCTTCTTCCACGCCAAGCAGGACTGGCTGGAGAAGACCTACCCGGTCGGCGAGACCCGCGTAGTCAGCGGCCGGGTCGACGAATTCGGCGGCGGCCGGCAGATGACCCACCCGGATTTCACCGTCCCCGTCGTGGAAGCGGACAGCATCCGCACGGTCCATCCGGTCTATCCGCTCACCCAGGGCCTCACCCGGACGGTCATGAAACGCGCCGTCGACGGTGCGCTGGACCGCGCCGCCGCGCTGCCCGAATGGGCCGACGCGAATCTGCTGGCACAGCGGCAATGGCCCGGCTGGTCCGAAGCGCTCCGCCGGGCGCACCGGCCGGAAAGCGCCGCGGACCTGCTCCCCGACTCGGCGGCCCGGTCGCGCCTCGCCTACGACGAATTGCTGGCGACCCAGCTCGCCCTGCTGCTGGTGCGCCAGCGCCAGCGGCGCCTCCAGGGCCGGGCGCTGGACGGCGACGGCGGCCTGCGGGCGAAGATCTCGGGCGCCCTGCCCTATTCGCTCACCGGGTCGCAGAACGCCGCGCTGGCCGAAATCGTGCGGGACATGGCGGCGCCGGCGCGCATGGCGCGGATGCTGCAGGGCGACGTCGGCAGCGGCAAGACGGTCGTCGCGCTGCTCGCGATGGCGGCGGCGGTCGAGGCCCGCGGCCAGGCGGCCCTGATGGCGCCGACTGAAATCCTCGCCCGGCAGCATCTGGAGACGCTCCGGCGCCTGGCCGCTCCGGCCGGCCTGCGCGTCGAACTGCTGACCGGGCGGCTCAAGGGCGCCGGGCGAAAGGCGCTGACCGCGGAAATCGAAGCGCGAAGCGTCGACATCGTCGTCGGCACCCACGCGCTGTTCTCGGAGGACGTGACTTTCCGCGATCTCGCGCTGATCGTCATCGACGAGCAGCACCGCTTCGGCGTCCAGCAGCGCATGGCGCTGGCCGGCAAGGGCAGCGGCGTCGACACGCTGACCATGACCGCCACGCCGATTCCGCGCACCCTGATGCTGGCGGCCTACGGCGACATCGACACCTCGAAGCTGACCGAAAAGCCCGCCGGCCGCCGGCCGGTGGACACCCGCGCCATGCCGCTCGACCGGCTCGACCGGGTCGCCGCCGGCATCCGCCGCACGATCGACAGCGGCGCGCAGGCCTTCTGGGTGTGCCCGCTGGTCGACGAATCCGATGTCCTGGACGTCACCGCGGCGACCGCGCGCCATGCGTGGCTGCAAGAGCGGTTCGGCGGGCCCCGGAGCCATGCGGTCGAATTGATCCACGGCAGGATGAAGCCGGCGGAGAAAGACGCCGCCATGCAGCGCTTCATCGACAACGAGACGGCCGTGCTGGTCGCCACCACGGTCGTCGAGGTCGGCGTCGACGTCCCGAACGCCAGCGTCATGGTCGTCGAACATGCCGAGCGGTTCGGCCTCGCCCAGCTCCACCAGCTGCGCGGGCGGATCGGGCGGGGGGCGCGGAAGTCGTCCTGCGTGCTGCTCTACGAACCGCCGCTGGGCGAGACGGCGCGGGCGCGGATCGACGTTTTGCGCAAGACCGACGACGGTTTCGTCATCGCCGAGGAAGACCTACGCCTGCGCGGCGGCGGCGAGGCCCTGGGCACGCGCCAGAGCGGCATGCCGGCCTTCCGGCTGGCGCGCTTCCCCGAACATGGCGACCTGCTCGAAATCGCCCGCACCGACGCGCGCGTCGCCCTGGAGCGGGATCCGGAGCTGAACGGCCCGCGCAGCGAGGCCCTGCGCACCCTGCTCTACCTGTTCGAGCGCGAAGAAGGCGTGCGGATGCTGCGCTCGGGATAGGCGGACGGAGGCAGGCAGCTCCCCCTTTGGATTCCCCCTGCGAAAGGGAGGGAGGCCGCGCCGGGCACGCCGCTTGCCCCGCCCGTCATTTCGACCGGCGCACCCCCTCGCCGTGATTTCGACCGAAGCGTACCTCCAACCGTCATTTCGACCGAAGCGAAGCGAGTGGAGAAATCCGGCCGGCGACGGAGGCCGGCCGAACGCCGGAGCCTGTGGCGTCGATGGCGCGCCGACCGGATTTCTCCACTCCGCCCCGGATTAAATCCGGGGCTCCGGTCGAAATGACGGGATGGGTTCAAGGATCGGATCGGGCACAAGTCCGGCAGGGAAGACCGCGCCGGAAAGCGGCCTACCGGCCCGTGAGCGCCCGGGCCAGCCAGACGTGATAGTGCCGGGTCGGCGCGTCCATGACCGGGGTGAGCGCGCCGCCGTCGAAGGCCGTGGAATGGCGGCCGGCCTGCATCCCTTCGACGGGGATCACGTCCTCGGCGAAGATGCCGCGCCAGATCTCGACGGTCTGCCGGCGCAGCGCCTTCAGCTCGTCGGCAAGGCCGTCCGGGCTGTAGCAGTAGATGCGCGCCCGTTCCGTCGTGCGCCCCGGCGCAACCGGCGTCGCGATCACGCTGTAGAGATGGTCGCGGTGAATGCCGAACATGACGTTGGGAAAGACGGCGATATATTCCGCCTTTTCCAGCCATTCGTCCGGCAGCCCTTCGAGGGTCGGCAGCCGGCGGCCCTGCCCGTCCATCGGCGGCCGGCAGACCGTGGAGCCCTGGCCCGCGATGCCGCCCGGTCCGGCGATGTTGTAATGGTCCTCGAGGCGCGAGAATCGGTTGAGGCCGGGATGGATGGTCGGCAGATGGTAGGATTCGAGATAGTTTTCGATCGGCAGCTTCCAGTTGGTCGCCAGGTCGAAGCCGAAGCCGAAGCCGTCCTCTGTGACCAGCGTTGCATCCTCGAACGCCGCCCAGCGCGCTTTCAGCGGCGCCAGCGCCTCGTCCAGCGGCGGCGCCTTGCCGTCGAGATTGACGAAGACGGTATCGTGCCAGACGCCGCTGCGCACCGGCATGAGGCCGAAATCCCCGGTATCGAAGCCCTCGCATTCGTGGACGCCGGGGCCGCCGACATGGGGCGTGGCGCTCAGGCGCCCGTCGAGCCCGTAGCACCAGGCGTGATAGGGGCATTTGATGACCCGGCCGGCGTTGCCCGGCGCGCCGACCAGCTTCATGCCGCGATGGCGGCAGACATTGTGGAAGACGCGCAACGCCCCGCCGCGGCCGCGCACCAGCAGCAGCGGCAGGCCGGCCAGATCGACGGGGAACAGGTCGCCGGCCTCCGGCACGTCGGCGCCGAAAGCAAGCGCCGTCCAGCCGGTGGCCAGCACCGTCTCGCGCTCGAAGGCCAGCATCGCGTCGTCGGTATAGAAGGGCGCCGGCAGGCCGGTCGGGTGGTCCGGATCGTCTGCCAGCGCGGCGACCGCAGCGGCGATCCCGGGGGTCCAGGCAGGCGCCGGGACGGCGTGCCCGGAATCGGAAGCGTGGCCAATCGGAGCATCCATCGCGCATACTCGAAAATCGGGGCCGAACGGCGACCGTGCTGAGACGCTCGACGTATCGCCCGGTTCGCCAAATTTCACAATCCGCCAAAACCCGCAAACGGAATTCGATGGCAGCAACCCGATCGCCGATTCCGGTTCGTCGCCGCTTGACGAGCCAATCGGCCGGGATACCCTTCAATCAATAAAATCCGGCAATAAAATCGGGCAATAAAATCCGGCGCAACTATCGAACATGGGGTAGCGGCTGCAAATCGAAGAATTTTCATTGGGGTGATGAGAATTGCGCAACGATCGCGGTAAATCGCCGGCCGCCGGCCGCGCGAATTCGAGCGGGTGAATGGTCAAGCGTTTCTACGGTTTGCCGTCGCTGACCGCGCTTGCGGTGTTCGAGGCCTCGGCCCGCCACAAGAGTTTCAAACGGGCGGCCGAGGAACTCAATGTGACGCCGGGCGCCGTCAGCCGGCAGATCAAGGCGGTCGAGGACGAACTCGGGCATCCGATGTTCACACGGACGCCGGCGGGCGTCGACCTGACGCCGCCGGGCGAGGAACTCTACCGCGTCCTGGCGCAGGGCTTTGCCGGCGCCGCAGACATCGTGCGGCGGATCAGATCCTCGAACCGGACGTCCCACGTCACGATCGCCTGCACGAATTCCGTGGCGCTCCAGTGGCTTATCCCGCGGATGGGCGCGTTCTGGGATACCCATCCGGATATCGTGGTCGACCACCAGATCACCGACGATCCGCGGGGCTTCAGGCGCGAGGAGGTCGAACTGCGCATTCGCTACGGCTTCGGCGCCTGGCCCGACGAGGACATGCATCTGCTGCTGGATGAAGTGATCTATCCTGTCGCCGGTCCGGCGTTTGCGGAGCGGCACGCCGGCGCAACCGGGGACGACCTGCCGGGTCTGGCGCTTCTTCACGTCAGTTGGGTCGACCCGGACTGGACCGACTGGGAGGAATTTCTGACCCGTGCGGGCATCGAACACGGCAAACTGGGCGGCGCGCGTTTCGGCATCTACCCGGCGGTCGTCCGCGCGGCGGAGGACAATCGCGGCGTCGCCCTCGGCTGGAACCGTCTTGTCGAACCCAATGTCGAAGCCGGCCGGCTCGTCCGATTCACCGATCTGGCGATCCCCGCGCCGGGGTCCTATTACCTGACCTGGAACCGGCACCGCCCGCTGACGCCGCCCGCCTCCATCCTCCGGGACTGGCTTATCGCCGTGGCGGACCGCGAAGCGGATTTTTCGGGGAACGCGCAGGACGCATAGCGGCAGCCGCCGCCTTCCGGCCGGCCGGCCCGGCCTCACGGTGCAGGCGCACATTCGCCGGCCGGCCGGGCGCATATCTGCCGATTTACAATTTCGCACCCCCCCAAATATTTTTTTTCGCGCCGGCTCCCGGGACGCCCCGTGATAGGGACAACCGATCTCGGGAGAGCGATATCCCATGGCGGATTGTGGAATCCTCAACCCGTTCCTATGCGGTGAAATTCCGATCCAGGAATGGACGGCCGACGGATTGCGCTGGCTTGTCGACAATTACAGGCCGTTCTTTCAGTCCGTCAAACAACCGATCGATCAGGTCCTGCAGGGATTTGCAGTTCTCTTCACCGCAACGCCGCCCACGGTCCTGATCGCCGTCTTCGGTCTTTTCGCCTGGCAGCTGGGCGGAGTCCGCCTCGCGCTCGTCGTCGCGGGATCGCTCGTTTTCTGCGGCGTCATCGGAATCTGGGACGCGACGATGATCACCGTGTCCATCGTCCTGACGGCGCTCGGACTGTCCATCCTGATCGGCATACCGCTCGGCATCTGGGCGGCGCGCAGCGACCGCGCGTTCAAGGTCATGCAGCCGATTCTGGACGGCATGCAGACCATTCCCGCCTTCGTCTATCTGGTGCCGGTCGTCATGCTGTTCGGCATCGGCAACGTTCCCGGCGTCATCGTCACGGTCATTTTCGCTGTCGCTCCCCTGATCCGCCTGACCAATCTGGGCATTCGCCAGGTGCCGGGGGACGTCGTCGAGGCCATGCGCGCCTTCGGCGCTTCGGAACGGCAATTGCTCTGGAAGGCCCAGGTGCCGCTCGCGATGCCCTCGATCATGGCCGGGGTCAACCAGACGCTGATGATGTCGCTGTCGATGGTCGTCATTGCCTCGATGATCGCCGTGGGCGGTCTGGGACAGATGGTGCTGCGCGGCATCGGTCGCCTCGACGTCGGGCTCGCGACGGTCGGCGGCCTCGGCATCGTCATGCTGGCGATCGTCCTCGACCGCATGACGCAGGCGAGGAGCGGCATACGGCGCCGTCCGGGCGATTTCTGGCAGCAGGGACCCGTCGGACTTGCGCTGCGGGCGACCGGCCGCTCCTCGGTACGGCGCCGGCCGGCGAAGGAAGCGGGGAGATCTGCCTGACGGCAGCCGCCGGGAGGCTGAAACGACCGGAACCGCGACCGGGCAGGAACGGCATCGTTGCCAGCCGGGTTACGGAAACTCTGACACGAAAGGAGTGCAGACTATGAAAAAAACCGTGTTGGGCGCGGTGCTCGCCGCGCTTGTCGGATTGGCGGGCGCCCCTGCCAAATCGGATACGGTGAAGGTCGCGTGGAGCGGCATCACCGAGGAATTGTTCCAGACCTTTATCGTCAGCGAAGGCCTGCGGGCCCTCGGCTACAAGGTCGACGAACCGACCCAGGTGCAGATCCAGCTCGCCCATGTGTCGATCGGCAACGGCGACCTGACGCTCTATGCGGCGCACTGGGACCCGCTGCACCAGAAATTCCGGCAGGAAGCGGGCGGGGAAGCCAAGCTCATGCCGGTCGGCCGGCTATCGTCCAATTCGCTGCAAGGCTACCTGATCGACAAGAAGACGGCCGATGCGACCGGGATCAGGTATCTCGACGAACTGGCCGATCCGGCAAAGGCGAAACTGTTCGACATCGACGGCAACGGCAAGGCGGACCTGTATGGCTGCGAATCCGGCTGGGGCTGCGAGCGGGTGATCGAGCACCAGCTGACCGCCTACGGCCTGCGCAAGACGGTCGAGCACAAGCAGGGCGGCTATTTCGCGATCATTCCGGACGCCATCGAGCGCATCAAGGCCGGAAAGCCGACGCTCTACTATACCTGGACGCCGCTGTGGCTTTCCGGCGTCCTGCGCCCGGGCAAGGAAGTCGTCTGGCTGAACGTCAAGAAGACCTCGCTGCCCGACAACCGGACCGGCAACACGATGGTGGAGGGGCTGGGCAACCTGGGGTTCGTGGTCAACCACCAGCGGGTCATCGCCAGCACACCGTGGCTCAAGGCCAACCCGAAGGCGCGGAAATTCCTGGAACTGGTCGCGGTGCCGATCGGCGACATCAACGCCCAGAACCTGCTCGTCAACAAGGGCGAAAAGTCCGACCGGCAGATCAAGGGCCATGCCAAGGCCTGGATCGCGAAAAACAAGGCCCAATGGGACAAGTGGCTCGCGGCGGCCAAGGCTGCGAAGTGACGTAGAGCCTCCGGTAGTACCCCCGACGGGACGGGTCCGGCGGTCGAACCGGCCGCCGGACTCTTTTTGCGAGACCCGCGCCTTCGCCGCCCTATACTGCAATCGCCATGTCCGAGCCCGTCATCGATTGCAGGTCGCTTTGGAAGATATTCGGCGCGGGCGAACACCGGGCTCTGGAAGCGGCGCGCGACCGGGGCGCCGGCAAGCAGGACATTTTCGAGCGCTTCGGCTGCGTCATCGGCGTCGCCGACGTCTCCTTCTCGGTCCCGGCGGGAGAAATTTTCTGCGTCATGGGGCTTTCCGGATCGGGCAAGTCCACCCTGGTCCGCCACCTGAACCGGCTCATCGAGCCGACCGCCGGCGAAGTCTACATTTCCGGCCGCGACGTCAATCGCCTCGGTCCGGCCGAACTCCGGAAGCTTCGGTCGAAGGAAGTCGGCATGGTCTTCCAGAACATGGCCTTGCTGCCGCACCGGACCGTGATCGACAACGTGGCGCTCAGCATGGAGCTCGACGGCATGCCGCGGAAGGAACGCCATCGGCTGGCCGCGGAGAAACTGGAGCTCGTCGAGCTCGGCGGATGGGACGACCGCTATCCGGACGAGCTTTCCGGCGGCATGAAGCAGCGCGTCGGGCTGGCCCGCGCCATGGCCGCCGATCCGGACATCCTTCTGATGGACGAACCCTTCTCGGCGCTCGACCCTCTGATCCGGCGGCAGTTGCAGGACCAGTTTCTCGAACTCGCCAAGGTCGTGAAGAAGACAACGGTTTTCATTACCCACGATCTCGACGAGGCGATCCGGCTGGGCGACCGCATCGCGATCATGAAAGACGGGCGGATCGTCCAGATCGGGACGCCCGAAGACATCGTAACGGCCCCGGCCGACGACTATGTCGCGGATTTCGTCGCCGGCATTTCGCGCCTGGCGCTGGTGACGGCCGCCAAGGTCATGAAGCCGCTGGAGACGGAAAGGGCGCTGACGCAGCAGGAAATAGACGCGGCGCCCAAGGTGTCGCCGGACGATCTGCTCGACGAACTCGTGACCATCGCCTGCGAAACCGACCGTCCGATCGTGGTCGTCGACGGCGCAGCAGCAATCGGCATCATCACGAAACGCACGCTGCTCCAAGGCATCCAGGGCGTCAACGAAACCTGAGGTTGGTGTAGCGCAGCAGAGCCTCTGGACAATCGGGGCGGCAAATGGTGTCTTGGGAGCCGATATGCCGGTCGGCATTCAAAGCCGACACCCGGTTGTCGGGCAGCGTCGCTCGCCGATCCCGACCGCGAGGTCCGCGGCATGATTGTCCGGTCTCTGCCGCTCGTTCTCGCCGTAATCCTGTATGGCTCTCTTGCCTTCGGCCAGGATCTCCTCCGGACCGGCATCGACGCCTATCGGCGCGGCGACTATCCCGAGGCGCTGAAGGTCTTTCGCATCCTCGCCGAGCGGGGCATGGCGAACGGACAGAACACGCTGGGCATTCTCTACGCCCGGGGCCAGGGCGTCGCCGTCGACCATGTCGAGGCGGTCAAGTGGTTCCGCAAAGCGGCGGAACAGGGCTACGCGACGGCGCAGCACAATCTGGGCAGCGCCTATTTCCGGGGCCGGGGCGTCCCCGCCGACGACGCCGAGGCCCTGAAATGGTTCCGCAAGGCGGCGGCGCAGGGACACGCGGCCTCCCAGCACAATCTGGGTTTCGCCTATTTCACGGGCAAAGGGGTGCCGGCCGACAATGCGAAAGCGGCCCGATGGTTCCGCCTGGCCGCGGAACGCGGCCTGGCGCGGGCGCAGTACAATCTGGGCCATTTGTACGATCAGGGATACGGCGTCCCGCAGGACGATTTCCGGGCGTTCGTCTGGACCAGCCTGGCCGCAGAACAGGGGTATGTTCAGGCCGCCGGGCTGAGAGACGCGGCCCGCCTCCGGCTTTCGCCGGCAGAGTTGGCCCGGGCGGAAGACCTGATCGGAAAAATCTGGGAACGAATCCGGGCTGCGCAGCAGAGGTAGTGTTGCCGTAATCGGGTTTGAGACCGGAACCGCCGGCGCGTCCGCCGCGGCCCTTAACCCGCCGGGAAAGTATCGCCCGCCGCAGCCGGATCGACCGACCGGGCCGGCGGCGGCTTGAGCGGGCCCCACATGCGGTAGTCGAAGGGCGGCGCCGCCTGCCGGAAGGCCGGCCGCGCCTTCATGCGCTCATACCAGGCGCCGACCGCCGGCAGATCGGCCCACAGGCGGGCAAGGTCGAGGGACTCGACCCGGTCGAGGATCGGCGCGACGCAGATATCCGCGAGCGAATAGTCCGGTCCGCAGATCCACGGGCCGCCGCTTGCCGCCAGCGCTTCTTCCAGATGCGTCATGTGCCAGCGGAACTTGGCCGCGGCAGCCTCGACGGCGGCATGGTCGGGCGGCCCGGAAACCCGGTGCAGATAGTCCTGCGCCCGCGCCTGGTCCGGATGGCGCAGCGACCATTCCCTGAGCTGCTCCATGCCGAAGCCGACGCTGCGCAGCTTCATCATCAGGTTGAAACTCAGCGTCACGATCAGGGGAAACAGGTATTCCTGCTCTTCGGCGATCCATTCGCGCATGACCGCGCGCGCCTGCGGGTCCGCGGGCTGCATTCGGGGTTCGGGAAACCGCTCGTCCAGGTAGCGGGCGATCTCGGAGGACTGGATGACCGGCGTGCCGTCATGCACCAGGGTCGGAATCTTGTGGTGCCGGTTCAGCCGCCCGTAGCCGGGATCGAAATGTTCGAAACGGTGGGTCGCGATATAGCGTTCGGTCCAGTCCAGCCCCTTCTCGGCGAGGACCAGCCGGACCTTGAAGCAGCAGGGCGAATCCCAGAAATGGTAGAGTTCGAGCAATGGCCTGCTCCGGTCGTTCGGCGCGCGGCGGCGGGCCGTCATCCCGGACCTGCCGGACGGGCGGCGCGGCGGAAAAGCGGCCCCGGACCGTCCGGGGCCGCTTGACCTGCCCGGTATATCAGGCGTGCAGTTCCTGGGCCATGCGCGTCCCGTCGGGCGCACGGTCCTCGGGCGGCGCGGCGACCGCGCTCGGATCCTCGTGCAGCGACTTGATGATGCCGTAGGCCATCAGCAGCAGGATCACGCTGACCGGGAGCGCTGCGGCGATCGACGCCGTCTGAAGGGCAACCAGGCCGCCGGCCGCCAGCAGGACGGCGGCGACGAAGCCCTCGCCCAGGCCCCAGACGATGCGGAAACGCTGCGGAGGATTGTCGTCGCCCATGGAGAGCATGGTCGTGATGACCAGCGTCCCCGAATCCGACGAGGTGATGAACCAGGTCGCCAGCAGCAGGGTGGCGAGCGCCGCCATGGCCCAGTTGAGCCAGCCGAGTTCCGTCACCTGGCTGATCGTGCCGTAGAGCGCGGAAGGCAGATCCCAGTTGCGCACCAGATCCGCGATGCCCGCGGTGCCGACGCCGCCGGCGGCGTTCAGCTCCATCCACATCGCCGTCCCGCCGAACATGCACAGCCACACGAAGGAAATCGAGGTCGGCACGAACATCACGCCGAGCATGAATTCGCGGATCGTCCGGCCCCGACTGATGCGGGCGATGAACATGCCGACGAAGGGCGCCCAGGATATCCACCAGCCCCAGTAGAAGATGGTCCAGCCGCCCTGCCACGAGGCAGCGCCCTTGTCGTTGAATATCTGGAAGCCCATCGGAATGGCGTTCCACAGATAGTCGCCGAGGGTCGTGATGAAGAAGCCCATCAGCCAGTTGAACGGCCCGCCGAACAGGAAGAAGGCGAGCAGCGCCGCGCTGAGCCAGATATTCCATTCGGAAATGATGCGGATGCCGTTGCCGACGCCGGAAACCGCCGACAGCGTCGCCACGACGCTGATCGCTGCGATCAGGACCAGCTTGGTGACGAGCCCCGGATCGATCCCGAACAGGTGATTGAGTCCGGCGGCCATCTGCGACACGCCGAGGCCCAGGGAGGTCGCAACGCCGAACACCGTGCCGAACACGGCCAGCAGGTCCACGGCATGGCCGATCGGCCCGTAGATCCGGTCGCCGATGATCGGATGCAGGGACGAGCGCAGGGTGAGCGGCAGCTTCTTGCGGAAGCCGAAATAGGCCAGGCACAGCCCGACGATCACATAGACCGCCCAGGCGTGGAAACCCCAATGGAAATAGGTCACCCGCATCGCCGCAACCGCGCGTTGCTCGTTCATCGCCGTATAACCGGCCAGGTCGGCGAACGGGTTGTTGGGATATTTCCAAGGCTGGGTGTTGTCGAAATAGAACATCGGCTCGGCGATGCCGAAGAACAGGATGCCGATGCCGACGCCGGCCGAGAACAGCATCGCGAACCAGGAGAAATTGGAGAATTCCGGCCGGCTGTCGTCGTCGCCCAGCCTGATCTTTCCGAACCGGCTCAGCATCAGGTAGAAACAGACGAACATCAGGATGACCAGCGCAATCACATAGTACCAGTTGAGCGCTGTCTCGATCCAACCGCGAATCGCGGAATAGATGCTGTTGGCGAACTTCACGTTGAGCGCGGTGAAGACCACGAAGGCGACCACCATGCCCTTCGCCGCCAGCCCCATACCGCTGTGCAGCCCTTTGAAAATGCCCGTTTCCGCGACGAGATTTCGGTGTGTTGACATCGGCTGCCTCCGTGCTTCGCTGGTTCCGACACCGGTTCCGGCAGGTTGAATGGCGGCATCGGCGCGCCATCGGTGCGTGCGCATCGAAACGGCGCGCGGCACGGAAAATCGTCCGGCGCCGAAACGCTGCGCACCGTGCCGCGAGCCGCGACGGTAACACAGCCGGACGCCCCTGTCCCGCCAATCGGTGCGTGTACAATATCAGGCCGGAAGGGCGGTGATCGCACCCGGATTTGCCCGGCCCGCGATCCGGTTTTCCCCGGAGGTCCGGGGAAGTCCGGGGATTGTACGGGCCGTCCGCCGCCGCGGGCCGTGCCCGGCGTCGCCGGGCGCCGCGACGGCGAATACGGTAAATTCAAAGTGATCGGCGCCTGGAATTCGGAACCCTTGCGGCGCCGGAAGCGCGGTAATGGCCCTGGCGGCAAATTTCTGCCATCATCTTCATCTACCGGCACGGAGCCGGGGCCGATCGGCCGGCCGCACCGGGGCGGGAGCCGGACGTTCACCGTGAAGAAGGCCATGAGCGGAGTTGTGAAGGCCGCCGTTTTCGGCGGTCTCGTCCTGTCCCTTCTGGTCGCTGCCGCCGCGTCGTTTCCCTTGCTCGCGAGATGGAGCTTCCTGAATCCGGACTATCTGAGCGTCGGCGAAGTCTGTCGGCGTTGGGGGGAGCGGCCGCTCGACGTCGCAGCGTTCCGGTCCGCCGAAAAGGACGAATCCACGCGCGCCGCCATGGCTTGTTCGCTCCTCAAGACCCAGGACGACTATGTCGGAATGGACTCTTCGGAAATCGGTGCGCTCTTCGGAAATCCCTATGGCTACTACTACTACGATTCGCATCCCGCCTACATGATCGAATCGGCGAAGACCCGGGGGCAAGACGCCTGGCAAATCGTCTTTCTCGTCGGCCGCGACGGGAAGGTATCAGAAGTCTTCGTTCACAAGAACTGCTGCTGATTCGGAAGCCCGTTTTCCCTCCGCCGGACGACGGACTGCGGCGCGCGGCACGGGCGCCGGCCGGCGAAGCCATCCAGGCGCTCTCGTCCCGGGCAGCTCCGGCTTGGGGCCTGGGCGTATCGAGGGACGCGTCCTACCGCCCCAGCCAGGCGCGCATCCGCCTGAGTGCTTCGTCGAGCGTCGCGTCCTCCTTGCAGAAGGAGAAGCGGGCGAAATGGCGGGGCGGGTCGTTCTGGTAGAACGCGCTCACCGGCACGGCGGCGACACCGGCTTCGGTCGTCAGCGTCCGGCAGAAATCGACGTCGTCGCCGTTGAAGCCGACCGAGCGGATATCGACGGCGATGAAGTAGGTGCCGTGGCACTCGACGGTCTCGAAGCCGATCGCCTCCAGCCCGGCCCGGAAGCGGTCGCGGCTGCGCTGCATCCCGGCGGCAAGGCCGGTGAAATAGCTTGCGTCCTTCTCCAGACCGAAGGCCGTGGCGCGCTGCAGGTTGGGCGGCGTCGTGAAGGTCAGATACTGGTGCGTCTTGGCGATCGGCGTCATCAGCGCCGGCGGCGCCGTGATGTAACCGACCTTCCAGCCGGTGAGCGAGAAGGTCTTGCCCGCGCTGCCGATGCGCACCGTGCGCTCGCGCATCCCCGGCAGGCCCATCATGGTGACGTGGGGCCGGCCGTCGAACACCAGATGCTCGTAGACCTCGTCGGCGACGCAATAGGCGTCGTGCTCCAGGCACAGGCCGGCGATGAAGTCGAGTTCTTCGCGGGTGAAGACCTTGGAGGCCGGGTTCATCGGCGTGTTGATCAGCACCAGCTTGGTGCGGTCGGAGAAGGCGGCGCGTAACTCGGCCTCGGGCAGCGACCAGTCCGGCGGTTCGATGCGCACCAGCCGCGGCACGGCGCCGGCGCGGCGGATGATCGGCAGGTAGCAATCGTAGAGCGGCTCGATCAGCACGACCTCGTCGCCCGGCTCGATCAGGCCGAAATGGGCCGCCGCCAGCGCCTCGGTCGCGCCGCTGGTCACCAGGGTCTCGGTCTGCCAGTCGATGTCGAGGCCGTAGAAGCGCCGGTTGTGCGTCGCGACCGCCTGGCGCAGTTCGGGCACGCCGAACATCGGCGGATACTGGTTCGGCCGGTCGTCGAGCGCCGTATGGGCCATGGCGCGGACGTCGTCCGGACCGTTGCCGTCCGGGAAGCCCTGGCCGAGATTGACCGCCTTGTGCTCGTTGGCGAGCGCCGACATGACCTCGAACACGGTCGTACCGTAGCCGCTCAGGATGGAATTCGCGGGTTTCATCGCGCCCCTGTTTGCCCGCAACCGCCCCTGCAAATCAATGGGTCCGCCGCGTCGCAGGGGGAGAGGTCGGGTCTCCTTCGGCAAGAGGGATACAAATCGAATCCCCCTCCCCTTGGGGGAGGGGCTAGGGGAGGGGTCGCCTGCCGGCGCGCCGATGCCGACTTCCGGCAATGCTACGACCGCCGCGTGGGGGGGGGGGGGGGGGGGCGGGGCCGGCGCCGGCGGCGCGCGGGGGCGCGCGGGGGCGGGGCGGGGGCTC
>VXNK01000029.1 GCA_009840595.1 Rhodospirillaceae bacterium
TTATACGAGCCAGCCCTCCCCCAAGGGGAGGGGGGGATTGCGCCGCCTCCCCTGTGTCGAATTCCGCTTGCAGCCCATTTGCAGAGAGATCCCGATGGGCCTCCTCGACGGTAAAATCGTGGCGGTTACGGGCGCCGGGCGCGGGCTTGGCCGGGCCTTCGCCGAAGCCGCGGCGGCGGAGGGCGCGGCCGCGGTGATCGTTGCCGAACTCGTCGAGGATCGGGGACGCGAAACGGCCGCGGCCCTCGCCGGACGCGGTATCGATGCGCCCTTTATGCCCGTCGATCTGGGCGATCCGGCGAGCGTCGCCGCCCTGGGCCGGGACATCGCCGCGCGCTACGGCCGGCTCGACGGGCTGGTCAACAACGGCGCCGTCGCCACCGGGGTCGGCGGCCGGACCTTCGAGGAGATCGACGTCGAGGCCTGGGACCGGATCATGGCGGTCAACGTGCGCGGCACCTGGCTCGCCGTGAAGGAACTGGCGCCGCTGCTGCGCCGGGCGGAGGGCGGCGCGCGCATCGTCAACCTCGCGTCCGACACCGCGCTCTGGGGCGCGCCGAAACTGCTGCACTATGTGGCGAGCAAGGGCGCGGTCATCGCCATGACCCGCTCGCTGGCGCGCGAACTCGGTCCGGACGGCATCGCCGTCAACACGGTCGCGCCCGGCCTGGTCATGGTCGAGGCGACCGAAGACGTGGCGCAGGCGCGCAAGGATCTCTACGTCTCCGGCCGCGCCATGCCGCGGACGCAGCATCCCGACGATGTCGTCGGCGCAGTCATGTATCTGCTGTCCGAAGGCGCGGCCTTCGTCACCGGGCAGGTATTGCCCGTCAACGGGGGGTTTGTATTCAACTAGCGATGTCTCTTCCCGAAATCGAAATCGTCCAAATCGGAAGCCGGCCCGACGAGAACAGGCAGATCGAAATTCGGCAGGCCGGCAGCGGGCCGGTGCTGTTCCTGCTGCACGGCATCGGCTCGGCTTCGCGCGGCTGGATCCACCAGTTTCCCGCCTTTGCCGGCCGTTACCAGGTGATCGCCTGGGGCGCGCCGGGCTACGGCCGGTCGACCGACGTGGCCAGCGAAACGCCGGTGGCCCGCGACTACGCCCTGGTGCTGCGCGACCTGTTCGACGCGCTGGAGATCGAGCGCGCGATCCTGTGCGGCAATTCCCTCGGCGCGCTGTTCTCCGCCGCCTTCGCCAACATCGCGCCGGAGCGGGTCGCCGGCCTGTTCCTGTCCGACGCCGCCCAGGGCCACGGCCGGCTCTCCGCAGCGGAGCGGGAAGCGAAACTGCGCGCCCGTCTGGAGCCGCTGGAACGGCTGGGCGTCGAAGGGATGGCGCAGGCGCGCGCCGGCAACCTGCTCGCGCCCGACGTGCCGGAGGAGCTGCGCGACACGGTCGCGGGCATCAGCGCGGAAATCCGGCCGGTCGGCTACCGGCGCGCCGCTTGGGCGCTCTCGATGGGCGACCTGATGGCCGAGGTCGCGGGCTATGACGGGCCGATGGCGGTGGTCTGCGGCGCGGAGGACCGGGTGACGCCGCCCGACAGCAACCGCGAGATCGCCGGCAGCCGGCCGCAGGCGAGCTTCACGCTCATCCCCGGCGCCGGCCATCTGCCCTATATCGAGCAACCGGACGCGTTCAACGCGCTGCTCGCCGGATTTGCCGATCCGCTCGCCGATCCTCTCGGGGGGGCCGCCCGATGAATCTGGGACTCTCGGGCAAGCGGGCGCTGGTGACGGGCGGCTCGTCCGGCATCGGCCTGGCAACGGTGCGGCTGCTGCTGGAAGACGGCGCGCGGGTCGCCCTGTGCGGCCGCAGCGCCGACCGGCTGGACGCCGCCGCTGCGCCGCTTCGGGAGCGGTTCGGCGATGCCGTGCTGCCCGTTGTCTGCGACGTGCGCGACGAAGCGGCGGTCGGCGCGATGCGCGATCAGGTGCTGGAGGCGTTCGGCGGGCTCGATATCCTGGTCAACAATGCCGGGCAGGGCCGGGTCAGCACCTTTGCCGATACCGACGACGACGCCTGGCGCGACGAGTTCGACCTGAAATTCTTTTCGGTCATCCGGCCGATCCGCGCCTTTCTCCCGGCGCTCAAGGAAAGCGGGGCCGGCAGCATCGTCGTCGTCAATTCCCTGCTCGCGCGCCAGCCGGAGCCGCACATGGTCTGCACCGCCGCCCTGCGCGCCGGCGTCCAGAACCTCGTCAAGTCGATGAGCGTCGAGTTCGCGCCGGACGGGGTGCGGGTCAACGCCATCCTGCTCGGGCTGGTCTATTCGGGGCAATGGCAACGCCGGTACGAGGCCCGGTCCGACCCGGCCCAGAGCCTGGAGGACTGGATGGCGGTGTTGGCGGCGGAGAAGAACATTCCCCTCGGCCGGCTGGGCGCGCCGGAAGAGGCGGCCTCGGCGGTCGTCTACCTGGCCTCGCCGGCCGCCGCCTACATCTCCGGCGCGGCGCTCGAAGTCTCAGGCGGGATCTCCCGCTTTGCCTGACGCCCCTTCGCCCGATACCCCGTCGACCGTCGGCGACCTGGTCGCCGCCTTTCTCGACGCCTGCGGCGTGCGGACCGCCTTCGGCGTCATCTCGATCCACAACATGCCGGTGCTCGACGCCTTCGCGCGCGGCAACCGGATGCGCTTCGTGCCGGCGCGCGGCGAGGCCGGCGCGCTCAACATGGCCGACGCCTTCGCCCGGGTCTCCGGCGGCCTCGGCGTCGGCGTGACCTCGACCGGCGTGGCGGCGGGCAACGCAGCCGGCAGTCTCGTCGAGGCGCGCACGGCAGGCTCGCCGGTGCTGCATCTGACCGGCCAGATCGAGCGCGGCTGGCTCGACCGCGGCTGGGGCTACATCCACGAGGCGCCCGACCAGCCGACCATGCTCAGGGGCGTGTCCAAGGCGTTTTTCCGCGTCGGCGCGCCGGAGGAGGCGCTCGACGTGCTGCGCGAGGCGGTGCGGAGCGCGCGGACGCCGCCGGCCGGGCCGGTCAGCGTGGAAATCCCCATCGACGTTCAGTCGGTGGCGGTCGACCTGCCTGAATCGCTGGCCGCGCCGAAGATTGCCCGCACCCGGCCATCGCCGGCCGATCTCGATGCGCTGGCCGAGGCGGTCGCCGGGGCGCGCCGGCCGGTGCTGTGGTTCGGCGGCGGCGCGCGCGGCGCCGACTCGGCGGCCCTGCGCCTGGCCGATATGGGCGTCGGCATCGTGACCAGCACGAACGGCCGCGGCGTCGTGCCGGAGACCCACCCGATGACGCTCGGCGCGTTCAACGCCGCGCCGCCGGTCGAGGAATTCTACGGCACCTGCGATCTCCTGGCCGTCATCGGATCCCGCCTGCGCGGCAACGAAACCCTGAAATGGAACCTGGGCCTGCCGGAAAACCGCTGGCGCGTGGATTGCGATCCGTCGATGGACGGCCGGGGTTACACATCCGCGCGCTTCGTCCGGGGCGATGCCGTGGCGGCGCTCGGCGGGCTGGCCGACCGGCTGACCGGGCGGCTGCGTATCGACCCGGCGTTTGCCCCCGATCTCGGCGCGGCGCGGCAGGCGGCGGAGGCCGGGCTGCGGGCCAATCTGGGCGAGGGCTGGAGCGCGGTGCTGGACGCGGTGAGGGCGCATTTCCCGGCCGGCTCGCCCTGGGTGCGCGATATCACGCTCTCCAACAGCATCTGGGGCAACCGGGCGGTGCCGCTCACCGGCTCGCGCCAGGGCGTGCATTCGCTGGGCGGCGCGATCGGGCAGGGCCTGCCGATGGCGGTCGGCGCGGCGCTCGCCGAACCGGGCCGGCGCACGGTCGCGCTGGTCGGCGACGGCGGCTTCGCGCTTAATCTCGGCGAGCTGGCGACGGCGGCGCAGGAAAGGGCGCCGGTCACGATCCTGCTGATGAACGACGGCGGCTACGGCGTGATCCGCAACATCCAGGACGCCCGTTACGGCGGCCGGCGGCACTATGCCGACCTGCTTACGCCGGACTTCGCCGCCCTGTGCGCCAGCATGGGCGTACGCCACCTGAAGGCCGCGAGCGTCGCGGCGTTCCGGGAGGCGCTGCCGAAAGCGCTGGACGGCGACGGACCGGCGGTCCTGGAGGTCGACATGGCCGGCATCGGTCCGTTCGCCCGGCCCTTCGCCGGCCCGCCCGTGCGGGAGAAGAAGATGAGTGCAGCGCCATGACCTCTCCGGCGCAATCCAGCATCGCCATCGTCGGCTACGGCGCGATCGGGCGCTACACGGTGGGCGCGCTGGCGGACGATGCGACCTGCCGGATCGGCGCCGTGATCGTGCGGCCGGCCCGGGTAGCGGAAACGCAGGCGGCGCTCGGCCGGTCCATACAGGTCTGCGACAGCGTCGCGGCGCTCGCCGAACCGCCGGGCCTGATCGTCGAGGCGGCGGGCCATGGCGCGCTCGGCGAGCACGGCGTACCGGCGTTGCGGGCCGGCCACCGGCTGCTCGTCGTCTCGGTCGGCGCGCTGGCGGACCGGGCCTTGCTGGCGGCGCTGGAGCGGGCCGCGCGGGAGGGCGGCGGCACGGCCGAGATCGCGCCCGGCGCGGTCGGCGGCATCGACGCGCTGGCCGCGGCGCGCCAGGGCGGGCTGGAGCGCGTGACCTACACCTCGCGCAAGCCGCCGCCGGCCTGGAAGGGCACGCCGGGCGAGGCCCTGTGCGACCTCGACCGGCTCGACGCACCCGTCACCCTGTTCGAGGGCCCGGCCGACGAAGCGGCGCGGACCTATCCCAAGAACGCCAACGTGGCAGCGACCGTGGCGCTCGCCGGCGCCGGCTTCGACCGGACGGACGTGCGCATCGTCGCCGACCCGGCCGCGCCCGGCAACGTGCACGAGATCGAGGCCACAGGCGCGTTCGGCCGGATGGCGCTGCGCATGGAGGGCAGGCCGCTGCCCGACAATCCCAAGACGTCGAGCCTCACCGCCTTCTCCGTCCTCCGTGCCATCCGCAACGAGGCGGCGGCGATCCGCATCTGACGCCTGCGATCCGGTCATGGCGGCCCGCACGGCCGCGCCGGATGACGCGCCATCCGTCCTCGCCTATAAGGCCGCGTCCTTCCCCGATTCCCGAGGCTGACAGGCCCTCTGCCCATGCGCGACGCCGACGAGAACGAATTCCGGCTGACCCGCGAGGTGATCCTCAGCGGCGCGCTGCGCGACTATATCCGGGCGAACGCCCCGGACGTGCCGATCCTGTCGGACGAAGAGCTGGAAGCGTCGTGGCGGGAGACGCTGGCGGCCCGGCCCGGCGGCTCCGCGGCACGGGGCGGCGATGTCTGGGTGTTCGGCTACGGCTCGCTGATCTGGAACCCGGCGATCCATTTCGTCGAACGGCGGATCGCGCGGCTGTACGGCTATCACCGGCGCTTCTGCCTGTGGACCCATCTGGGGCGCGGGACGCCGGAGCGGCCCGGCCTGATGCTCGGGCTGGAGCCCGGCGGCTCCTGCGTCGGCATGGCTTTCCGCATCGCCGCCACGGCGGTGGCCGAGGAGATCGGGATCGTCTGGCGGCGCGAGATGTTCGGCGGCGCCTACCGGGCGCGCTGGTGCCGCCTCGCGACCGCCGGCGGGCCCGTGGACGCCATCGCTTTCCTGATCGACCCGGCCCATCCGCGCTATGCCGACCGGCCGCCGGAAGCCGAGATGGTCGATGCTCTGGCCCATGCCGCGGGGCCGCTCGGCACGACGCGGGCCTATCTCGACAACACGCTCGCCCACCTGGCCGAATACGGCATCCGCGACCGCCCCCTCGCCCGCCTGCAACGGCTGGCGGCGCGGGAGGCGGGCGGGACAGCTTCGCCGGAGTTCAGATCACGTCGAGGTTAGCGTCGCGCGCGCCGATAACCGCATCCAGCGCGATTCCGGCGTCAAAGGTGACGAACCGCCCCTGCCGGGCGGTCGCCAAGGCCAGCAGATAGATATCGGTAATTTGCTTCGGGCCAATAATCCGCCGCCAATCGACGACAGTGGAATCCAGAATGCTCGTATCGTCGGGCCAGAACTGGTGGTGTCCGGTGCCCGTCGCTTCGGCGAGCCGCTGCGCAACGGCCTGTGTCGGCAGACTGTTGGGGTAACCGGGCTGCGCCATGATCCGCAGACACCCGTTCTGCGTAATCGGGCATGTCGCCCACCCGTGCCGGATGTTATCCCGCAGCCAGCGCCGGGCGCGTTCGTGGTGCACATGCAGCGCGTCGAGCAGCGCGATCAGGACATTGACGTCCAGCAGGGCTCGCATCAGTCACCGGCCTCTTCGCGCAACCGGTCGATCAGTTCATTTGTGACGAGCCGGCCCCCGCGTTTCCGAAACGGGCGGAAACCGAACTCTGCGGCGGGCTCCTCCGCGCAATCGTCAGATTCAGCTCCGTCGCTGCCGGAAAGGGACTGCCGCAGCAAGCCGGAGACGACGGCGCCGGCTGTCTTCGACTGGCGATTCGCTATTTCCCGGACCGCCAGCAATACATCGTCGTCGATGTTCAACGTGGTGCGCATCGTGTGTCTCGCTAAACCCGGCATTGATGTTTGATGATAGTGCATCAAGCATCAAACATCAATGCAAGTCGGGTTCCCGTCGGATAGATCGAGCCGAGATTCCTCCACTCGCTTCGCTCGGTCGGAATGACGGCGAGGGGATGGCCGGTTGGGATGACGATCCGGGAGGATGTCGGGAAGTGTCGGCCTGCCCGCCTGTCCGCAGCCATTGAGCTTCTCGCCCCGGCCTGCCACACTGGCCGCCGCCGCAACGAACCGGAGCCGCACCATGTCCGATGTGCTTCTCGCCGATGTCGACGCCCTCGCCGCCGAAGTGCCGGACGGCGCCAAGCTCGCCGTGTTCAAGGCCGAAGGCGGGTGCGCGGCGATGGCGGCGACCTGCGCCCTGATCCGGCGCGGCGTGCGGGACCTGCATCTGGTCACCGTGCCGACCAGCGGGCTCCAGGCCGACATGCTGATCGGCGCCGGCTGCGTCGCCACGGTCGAGACCAGCGGCGTGACGCTGGGCGAATACGGCCAGGCGCCCTGCTTCGGCCGCGCCGTCCGCTCCGGCGCCGTCCGGGTGATCGACAGCACCTGCCCGGCGGTCTACGCCGGGCTTCAGGCGGGCGAAAAGGGCATCCCCTTCATGCCGCTGCGCGGGCTGATCGGCTCCGACATCGTCCGGCACCGCGACGACTACCGGATCGTCGACAACCCGTTCGCCGAAGACGATCCCATCGTCGCCCTGCCGGCGATCGTGCCCGATATCGCGCTGTTCCACGCGCCGCTGGCCGACCGGTCCGGCAACGTCTGGATCGGCCGCCATGCCGAACTGAAGATCATGGCCCACGCCGCGCGCACGACGCTGGTGACCTGCGAGAGGCTGCATGAGGGCAACCTGCTCCAGGACGAGGCGCTGGCGCCGGCGACGATCCCCGAAATGTATATCGGCGGCGTCGCGGTCGCCGAACGGGGGGCGGCGCCCTACGGCGTGACCGGCCTGTATGACGACGACGCCGGCCGTATTGCGGCCTACGCGAGCATGGCGAAAACGGAGGACGGCTTCGCCGCCTGGCTCGACGAGACCGTCCATGGCAGGGCGCCGGCCGTCGCGGCCGAATAGCGGCCGATGCCGAATAGCCCGATGGCCGGGGACTACGCCCTCGAAGAGCTGCTGATCGCGACCGTCGCCGATCTGCTCGAAGGCTGCGGCCACATCGCCGTCGGCGTGTCCTCGCCGATCCCCGGCTCGGCGGCGCTGCTGCGCCGGCACCGCGACCGCCAGGCCGGCAAACGCACCCGGGTCTCGATCATCGGCACCACGCTTCCCGAATACCGGACCGACGGCGGCGTCGACCTGTTCGACAGCGCCGGCCAGGGCCGGGTCGACGCCTTCTTCCTGTCCGGCGGCCAGATCGACGGCAGCGCGAACATCAACCTGGTCGGCGTCGGCGACGGCTATCCGCAGCAGACGGTGCGCTGGTCCGGCTCGTTCGGCAGCGCCTATCTCTATTTCACGGTGCCGAAGGTCATCCTGTTCCGGCTCGAACATTCCCGGCGCACCATGGTCGAGGCGGTCGATTTCATCAGCGCGCCGGGCACCAGCCCGCCCGGCGTCCACCGGCCCGGCGGCCCTTACGCCCTGGTGACGGACCTGTGCCTGTTCCGCTTCGACCGGGCGCGGGCGCGGTTCCGGCTCTCCAGCGTCCATCCGGGCCGGACGGTCGGGGACGTGCGCGACAACACCGGCTTCGATTTCGACATTCCCGAAAATGTGCCGGAGACCGCGCCGCCGGATGCGGAAACCCTCGCCGTCCTGCGCGGGACGGTGGCGCCGGACATCGCGAACCCCTATCCGAATTTCGCCCGGCGCGTCTGGGACGTTCCGGCGGCAGCGTAGAAGCGGTTTTGGGGCGGTGTTGGGGTTGGCCGCAGATTACTTAACATGTTAATTTTCCGGCTGGCGGGCCGGGCGGCCATCCGCTATAGGTTTGCGCTCGCTGGACAAGCAAAGAAACAGGGAGGAATCATGTCTTCGAAACTCAGGTCCGGAACCGTTGCGCTGACCGCCCTGGCGGCGGCCGTCGCCTTTGCGGTACCGGCCAGCGCCCAGCAGAATCTCACCGCGGAAACCGCCAGCCCCGGCGGCGTGCCGCACGCCACGATCACCACCCTCGCCGAACTGGCCGCGGGGGCGGGAATCGCCAATTTCCAGGTCGCCGAGGGCCAGACCCTGACCAACTCGACGCAGAACCTTGCCGAGGGCAAGACGGACGTCGCGGCGGTCCCGCTCATCCTGCCGTTCCTGCTGTCGCGGGGCATCGGCCCCTACGGCAAGCTCGGCAAGAAGAAGGGGGCGGCGCTCGTCAAGAAAATCGCCGTGCTCTACACCTACACCTACGGCGGTTACGGCCTCTATGCCTTCGACAGTTCGAGCGTCAAGGGCTGGAAGGACATCAAGGGCAAGACGATCGTCAACGGCCCGCCGCGCGGCGCGGCGCTGAACATCGCCCGGAACCTGGTCAAGATCGTGACCGGTTACGACGACAAGAAGGACTACAAGGGCGTGCAGTCCAACTGGGGCCAGATGGTCAAGACCATCACCGACGGCACCGGCGACGCCATGGTCCTGCCGATCACCTTCCCGGACACCCGGATCCTCCGCTCGCTCGGCTCCGGCAGCATCACCCTGTGGTCGGTGCCCAAGACGGTGTGGGACTCCAAGCCCATGCAGAGATATCTCAAGGCGCCCGGACAGGCGGCGTGGGTCGTCGACCTGAAGACCGTCAAGCCGATCAAGGGGCTGACCGTCGTCTCCGAGGACGGCATTTTCCGCAGCCCGGGCACGGCGGGCGCCGAGATGGTCCAGACGTCGATGAGCTTCGACCTGGCCAAGGCGCTCACCAAGGCGGCGATCTCCAACGTGAAGAAGTTCACGTCGAAGGCGCCTTACATGGCGAACATCTTTCTCGGCGCGACCGCTCCTGCGAAGACGGGCATGTGCGGCGCGATTCCGGTGAAATACCATCCGGGCGCCGTGGCGGCCTGGGAGGAGGCCGGCCACAAGATTCCCGATTGCGCCAAACCGTAGTCTGAACCGGCTCAAGGGGCCGCGGAATTTTCCGCGGCCCTCCCGCCGCAGCGGGCGAGTGCACAAGTGTCCGACGATGTCATTCCGGGCCCCGCCCGCCGCGGCCTCAGTCATCGTATCGTCTATGTCCTGTCGATCGCCCTCGTCGTCGTCGGGCTGGTCAACGCAATGCCGGGGATTCCCGGCCTCGACGACCTGGTGCAGGACATCGCGGGCAGCCCCCGCTTCATCATCCGCAAATTCCCCTACGAATATTATTACCCGCTCTATTTCGCCGCGATGATGCTGACGGTTGCGCTGCATCATTCGATGTGGCGCGCCTGGACCGACCGGAGCCGCCTGCGCCGCGGTTTCGGCCTGTTCATGGACCTGGCGCTCGTGACGACGGCGATCGCCATCTCGCTCACCTACATCGTCGAGATCGAGGCCGTCTGCCTGATCGACCGGTTCACGGGCGACCGCGAGCGCATGATCGCCGAGAGCCTGAGGGTCGAGAAGGAGAATGCGAAGCTCTTCGGCCTGCCCGAGCCCGAGACGGTGGAAGACCCGCAATGCCTGCACACCACGGGCGGCTGGATCGTCGCGATCGTCGGGCTCGCGGTCGTCGTTTTCCTGACCTACAACATCAAGGTCTGGGGGTTTCCGCTCGTCCTCGTCGCCCTTCTGATCGCGGCCTACACCATCGGCACCGTCCTGATCTGGTATTTCTACGGCGCCCAGGACATCGACAAATATCTGGTGACCAAGCTCGGCGGCGAACCGCGATCGCTGGCCGACGGCCGGCCGCGCGTCCACGATATCCTGACCAACAACGCGTCCGGCCTGCTCGGGCGATTTATCGACATCATTCTCAACGAGATATTCCCTTATCTCATTCTCGGATCGCTGTTCGGCGCCTCGGCGGGCGGCCGGTCGCTGATCAAGCTCGCCTTCCGCTGGACCCGGCGCCTGCGCGGCGGGCCCGCCCACGCGGCCATCGTGTCCTCGGCGATGTTCGGCACGATCTCCGGCGGGCCGATCGTCAACGTGCTCTCGACCGGCGTGCTGACCATCCCGATGATGATGAAGCGCGGTTTCTCGCGCGTCTTCGCCGGCGGCATGGAGGCCGCGGCCTCGTCCGGCGGCTCGATCATGCCGCCGGTCATGGGTGTGGCCGCCTTCGTCCTCGCCGCCCTGACCGGGATACCCTACAGCGACGTGATCGTGGCGGCAGCGATTCCCGCGCTCGCCTATTTCCTCTGCCTCTTCCTGTCCGCGGTCTTCCAGTCGCGCAAGCAGAATATCGAGGCCCTGGGCGTGCTGACCGAGGACATGCACCTGTCGCGCCAGGACATCTACAACCTGATCATGATCTTCGGGCCGATCCTGATCATCCTGTTCCTGCTGCTGACGCCGAAGGAGAATGTCGGCTGCGGCTGGTTCGACGGCCTGCTCGGCGCCGAGCGCGTCTTCGCCGACGGGATGTGCAAGGTCTCCGAACTGCCGTGGCTGCTCAAGCTGTTGCAAAATGCCGCCGGCGACGCCGGAAGCGCGGGCTGGTGGGCCGTCTTCCTGCTGATTTTCCTGCTCTTCCTCGATCCGGAAATGCGGGCCCGGCCGCGCAAGCTGCTCGATGCGTTCTCGAACGCCGGCATCCTGATTTCGACCCTTTATCTGATGTTCCTGGCGGTTTCGATCATCGATTTCTGCCTGAAGCTCACCGGCCTGCCCTTCTTCATCTCCCTCGACGTGCTGCAGTGGCTGAAGAGCCTCAACCTGGGCGCGGGCGGCTCCGTCGTGTTCCAGTTCATGGCGCTCGGCATGACCATGCTGCTGGCGGTGCTTCTCGGCATGGGCATGCCGGCCGTGCCGGCCTATGTGAACGTGGCGCTGCTGATGGGGCCGGTCCTCGCCGGGCTCGGCACGGCCATCTTCACCGCGCACATGTTCATCTTCTACTTCGCGGTGGCGTCGGCGATTACGCCGCCGGTGGCGATCGCCGCCTTCGCGGCGAGTTCCATCACCAAGGCCGAGCCGATGGCGACCGGCTTCTCTGCGGTCCGGTCGGGCATCGTGATGTTCGTCATTCCGTTCGTGTTCGCGGTCTATCCCGAACTGCTCCTGATCGAGGAGGCGGTTCTCGATCCTTCGGCGACCGGGAACGAGGTCGCCTACCTGCCGGGCTATGACGGCACGGTGGACGCCGGATCCCTGTTCTGGCTGCTCGCGCGCCTGGTGCTGGCGCTCTATCTGCTCGCCAGCGCGCTCGCGCGCTTCGACCGGGCCGCGCTGCCGCTATGGGAAACCGTGCTGCGCCTGGCGCTGGCCGCCCTCATCATATCGGCCGATCCCACGGTCTACGGCCCCGCCATCGCCGCCGCCGCCGTCTGGATCGGCTGGCACGTCTTCAGTACCCGCCGCAAATCCGTTCCCGGCGAAACCGAAACGGCGCGTCTTTCCGATTGAACGGATGTTCCGGGTGCAGCGCTGCCGATCGGAGACCGGCCCTGTCTGGAGGGACCAACCGATGAAGACCGGAATTGCCCTTGCCGCCGGACCGGCTTTCGCCCCGGGCGCCGGGACCGGGCGCGGCTGACTCCGGATGGCCGAGGAGTTCGACTATATCGTCGTCGGCGCGGGCAGCGCAGGCTGCGTGCTGGGCGCACGGCTCTCCGAGGACCCGGCCGTCCGCGTTCTCGTGCTCGAGGCCGGCGGGCGGGACTGGATGCCGCTCTACCGGGTGCCGATGTTCGCCGGCATCCTGTTCCGCAAGCGCTACAACAACTGGAACTACGTCACCGAGCCGGAGCCCGGCCTCGACGGCCGCCGGCTGAACTGGCCGCGCGGCAAGGTGCTGGGCGGCTCGAACCAGATCAACGGCATGGTCTACACCCGCGGCCACCGCCTCGACTACGACGGCTGGCGCCAGATGGGCTGCACGGGCTGGTCCTATGACGATGTCCTGCCCTTTTTCACCAGGTCGGAGGATTTCCAGGGGCCGGCGGCCGACCATCACGGCAGGGGCGGGCCGCTCACCGTCCGGCCCGGCCGGGCGACGGCGCCGCTCTACGACGCCCTGGTCGAAGCCGGCGCCCAGGCCGGCTATCCGGTGACGGAGGATTTCAACGAGCCGGAACGCGAGGGTTTCGGCCGCTACCATTTCACGATCCGCGACGGCCGGCGCTGGACGACGGCGCAGGCCTTTCTCAAGCCGGCGATGGAGCGGCCCAACCTGACGGTGCGCACCGGCTGTCACACGACGCGGGTGGCCGTGGAACGGGGCAAGGCGGCCGGTCTGCACTACCGCAGCAAGGGCCGGATGCACGAGGTCCGTGCGGCGCGCGAGATCGTGCTGTCCGGCGGCGCGATCGCCTCGCCCCAACTGCTGCTGCTGTCGGGCATCGGCCCGGCCGACGGGCTGAAAGAAGCCGGCGTGCCCATCGTGCACGCGCTGCCCGGCGTCGGCGAAAACCTGCACGATCATCTGGTCGCCCGGATGCAGTATGCCTGCAACGCGCCGGTCGGCATCTACGACGAGCTGCGGCTGGACCGCGCCGCCTGGCACGCGGTGAACGCCCTGGTGCGCCGCCGCGGCTTCGGCACGGATTTCGCCTTGCAGGGCGGTTGCTTCATCCGCACGCGGCCGGAACTGGCGGCGCCGGACATCCAGCTCAACTTCGTCGCCGCCATGAAGCCGGTGACCCATCTGCCGTTCGCGAAACCGGGGCCGGACAGCGGCCACGGCTTCTATGCCGGCGTGCACATGACCGTGCCGGAAAGCCGCGGGCGGCTGTGGCTGGCTTCGGACGATCCGTTCGCGCCGCCGCGCCTCAATGCCAACTACCTGGCGACGGAGAACGACCGCAGGACCATGCGCGACGGCGTCAGGATCATGCGCGGCGTGTTCCGCCAGCCGGCGATCGCCCGCTATATCGAGCGGGAACGGGCGCCCGGCCCGGACGTCGAGAGCGATGCGGACTTGGACGCCTGGATCCGCAGCGTCGGCGATACCGTGTTCCACCCGGTCGGCACCTGCAGGATGGGCGCCGACGACATGGCCGTGGTCGATCCGCGCCTGCGCGTCCGCGGCATCGAGGGGCTGCGCGTCGCCGACGCCAGCATCATGCCGGTCATCAACGGCTCCAACACCAACGCGCCGACCATCATGATCGCGGAAAAGGCGGCGGCGATGATCGCCGAGGACCGGGAAGGGGCGGCGCGTAACCCCGCATCGTGAAGCCGGAGAATTGCCGCGCCCCGTCACTCGGGACGGCTGTATCGGACCGGCTTTCCTGATTTGCGGATTTTGTTGCCGGCGACGCTGCGCCGGAGCCATTCCTGCACCTGATACCGCGTAACGTCGTCGAGGCTTTGCGCGACGTTATCGGCGGAGCACGGTTCGGCGGCTGTCAATTCATCCAACCGTGCCTGAAACAAGTCCTGAAATTCCGTCCGATGTAACGATTCCGCCGACGCGATTTCCGGATCCGGCAGCGCCGACGGTTCCGGCGGCGGTTCGTCCAGCGGCAGGGAGTGTTCCCGGGGCGGGGCCCGGTATCGGACCGGCGCCGTCACCCTTTCGACCCTTCCTTCGGCGACGCCGCGCCCAAGCCATTCCTTTGCCTGAGTTTTCGCAATATCGAAGCGTTGCGCGATCGCGTCTCCGGAAAGCGGCTCTTGGGCCGTCGCCGCTGCCAGTTTCGCCAGAAACAGGCCATAGAATGTCAGATCGTTCGGAACTGTCGGAACATAGTGTTCATTCCCGGCACTCGCTGTCGAAACAGGCGTATCGGACGCGGGTGCATAGGGAGATTGCGGTTCCCCGAATATCCTCTCCGGAACCGGTGCCGGCGCGGCGTCCGGGGGTTCGAACAGGGCGGCCAGGGAGTCCAGCCGGTCGGGCAGCTGGCGCGCGCCCTTCCGTTCGACCAGGTCGCGATTGCCCGAATCCGGATCGCTTGTGTGCCTGACCCAGAGCGGAACCCAGCCTTCCTTCGCGTTCTCGCACGCCCCGGACCATGTGCCGCCGCTGCCGCGCGCGCTGGCCACGACGACGGCGGCGTCGGCCAGACAGTAGATGTAGCGGTTGCGGGCCATCGCATTGCCGACATTGAACCCCGCCTCCGGGTTGACCGCCGAGACCAGCGCCAGATCGCCGGACAGGAGCGGGCGGCGGTAGAACGCGGATGTCGCCGCGTGCAACAGACCGTCGGCGAGCACCGCAACGGCGGTGCCTTCGCTGTCGAGCGCGCCTTTCATTGCGGCCCGGTCGACGCCGCGCGCGCCGCCGGAAACGATCGAGCGGCCGTCGCGCGCCGCCGCCGCGCCGAGTTTCCCGCTGAACGCCCGCTGTTCATCTCCGGCGCCGCGCGCACCGACGCCGGCCAGACCGCTGCGATTCGGGTTCAGGAGCACCG
>VXNK01000010.1 GCA_009840595.1 Rhodospirillaceae bacterium
CGCCCCCGCACCCGCCATGGACCGGCGCAGCACCGCACAGATGTCGTCGACATGGCAGCGGCAGAAGACATGGCCCGGCTTGTCGATGCGCCGCGCCGTGCCGGCCGCCAGCGCATCGAACGCGCTGCGCCCCGGCCCGTATATGCCGGAGAGGCGAAAGACGGTCACGGGCAAGCCGCGCCGCCCGCCGGCCGGCGTGCGCGCAGCCAGCCATTCCGCCTCGGCCAGCGCCCGGCGTTCCGCGGTCCGCCCGACAGGGTTCAGCGGCGCCGTCTCGTCGATCCAGGCGCCGCCATGGTCGCCGTAAACGCCGGTCGACGAGAGATAGCCGATCCAGCGCAGGCTCGTCGTCCCGGCCAGCCGGTCCGCACCCAGCCAGCGCAGGGTCGGGTCGCCGTCGGCGTCGGGCGGCACCGACACCAGCAGATGCGTTGCCCGCTCCAGCAGCGGAGCGACCGCGGCGGTATCGCCGAAGCGGATATCGCCCGGCTGCCGCGGCGCGCCGTCCGGCCGATGGGTCGCGCCCAGGACGGTCGCGCCCAGGACGGTCGGGCCCGGGACGGTCGGGTCCTTGACGGTCGGGTCGGCCCGGCCGGATTCGGGTGAGTGCGTTCCGGCCAGCCGCCGGGCGACATAGCCGCGCCCGATCGCGAGCAGCCGTACCGCGCCGCCGCCCGAGGATAATCCTTCTTCCCACGTCATCGTGAACTCCCGGATTATCGAAAATCCCGTCCGCTCGAACTGCCTCGACACGCATTTCGGCGCCAGACAAACGACAGGAAATCAGTGGCTTCGTCAACGATCTGCCCATATAGAATCGGGCGCCCGGCAAGGACATTCCGGGGCGCTCCGGCGGGACGGAATCGCCGTCCGAATCGGCATCTTTGCCGTTGCGCCGCATTCGCTGTTGTATTACAGTTACTTGAAATTTCAGCGAGGCCTAAGTATTGGTCATCTGAAATTAAATAAAAAAGGGGGGATGGGGTGTAATGATCTATTTTTATTTGACATGCCGCGCCGTCCGGCCGGAACCGCCCCCAAGGACCTGAATTGGCGGTAACTAGTCCGCTGCCAAGACTGTCGTTTCCGACACCCCCAACCTTTTCTCCATTGCAGCATGTCACGAATAGTCGGTTATGCCGGCGACGTCTCGCCGGAAGCAGCATGGACTGCTTTGTCTTCGGATGCCGATGCCCGGCTGATCGACGTGCGGACGACGGCGGAGTGGGCCTATGTCGGCCTTCCCGATCTCGGCGCCCTCGGCAAGGCGCCGGTGACGGTCGAGTGGAAACGGTTTCCGTCGATGGCAGTGAACCCCGCCTTTGCCGAGGCGGTGGCGGCGTCGGGCGTTGAGCGCGGCGCGGCGCTGTATTTCCTGTGCCGGTCGGGCGTGCGGTCGCGCGACGCGGCGGTCGCCATGACGGCGCTTGGCTACGGCCCCTGTTACAACGTCGCCACGGGCTTCGAGGGGGACTGCGACGCGGCGGGCCACCGGGGCAGGCTCGGCGGATGGAAGGCCGACGGTCTGCCGTGGCGACAGACCTGACGGCGGACGGAAATATGCGGCGACCGGCGACCGCCCGCCGCACGCAAACACAGCTGAAACCGGCGCCGGCTGCGGCCGGCAGCCCGGACGGAACGAGGACGTAGCGAATGGAGAAGGAAACGGGCGGGACCAGCCCCGGTATCGCACCCGCGGGAACCGCCAGAGGAATTTCGGGAGGCGCGCAGGACAAGGCGGCGCCGGCCGGCGCCGCGGTTTCGCCGGCGGTCTCGAAAGCCTGGGCGCGGGCCCGCGCGGGCCTGCGCAGCGAATTCGGCGGCGAGGCCTTCCGCAGCTGGATCGGCCCGCTGACCCTCGAAACCGTCCGCGGCGGCACGGCCGTCCTGTCGATCAAATCCCGCTTCCTGCGCGATTGGGTGTCGTCGAATTATCGCGAGCAGATTCTGCGGCATTTCAAGGCCGAACTCCCGGCGATCGAGGCGGTCGATCTGGTTGCCCGTGCCGGCGCGCCCGGGGCTGATGCGTCGCCTGCGGCAGAAGCCGGCAGCGGCGCCGACGGCCGGGCGCAGGATCCCGACCAGGCTCTGACCCGGGTCGACGGCGCGGCGGACGACGACGCCGACAGCACGCCCAGTCTTCCGCTGGAGCCGCGCTATACCTTCGACAGTTTCGTCGTCGGCAAGCCGAACGAACTGGCCTGCGCCGCCGCCCAGCGGGTCGCCGAAGCGGACGACATTCCCTTCAACCCGCTGTTCATCCACGGCGGCGTCGGCCTGGGCAAGACCCACCTGATGCACGCCATGGCCTGGCGGATCCGCGAACGCGCGCCCTGGCGCCGCGTCGCCTACATCTCGGCCGAGAAGTTCATGTACCGGTTCATCCGGGCGCTGCGCTTCAAGGACACGCTGGCCTTCAAGGAGCAGTTCCGTTCGGTCGACGTGCTGATGATCGACGACGTCCAGTTCATGTCCGACAAGGGCGCGACCCAGGAGGAGTTCTTCCACACCTTCAACGCGCTGATGGACGAACGGCGTCAGGTCGTCGTGTCGGCCGACAAGTCGCCCAGCGATCTGTCCGGAATCGAGGAAAGGCTGGTCTCCCGTTTCAACTGGGGCCTGGTCGCGGACGTCCATCCGACGACCTACGAATTGCGGCTCAGCATCCTGCAGACCAAGGCCGCCCGGATGCCCTGCCGTTTCCCGGACAAGGTGCTCGAATTCGTCGCGCACAAGATCCAGTCCAACGTGCGCGAACTGGAGGGCGCGCTGAACCGGATGGCGGCCCATGCCAGCCTGATCGGCCGCGACCTGACCATCGAAATGGCTGCGGACGTGCTGAAGGACATGCTGCGCGCCAACGAGCGCCACATCACGATCGAGGAAATCCAGCGCAGCGTCTGCGCCCATTTCAACATCAAGATGACAGACATGTCGTCGGCGCGCCGGGCGCGGGCGGTGGCGCGGCCGCGCCAGATCGCCATGTATCTCGCCAAGATGCTGACCAGCCGCTCGCTGCCGGAAATCGGCCGCAAGTTCGGCAACCGCGATCACACCACGGTCATGCATGCGGTCAGGAAGATCGAGGAACTCCGCGCCATCGACCCGTCGATCAACGAGGATGTCGAAATCCTGATCCGCACCCTTCGGGGGTAGGCGCGAGGCCGGCCCCGGGGGCCGGAAGAGGAGCCGGACGCGGGGCCAGGGGCGGATCAGCGGTCGAGCCGCGCCTCGATCGCGTCCCAGATACCGGCCTCTATCTTCGTGCCGGACAGGCGGTTGGTCTCCTGGATGCCGGTCGGCGAGGTCACGTTGATCTCGGTCAGCCAGTCGCCGATCACGTCGATGCCGACGAAGACCAGCCCGCGCGCCTTGAGATCCGGGCCGATGCGGGCGCAGATTTCGCGTTCCCGGTCGGTCAGTTCGGCCGCCTTCGGCTGGCCGCCGGCGTGGAAATTGGCGCGCGCCTCGCCCTCGTTCGGCATACGCGAGACGGCGCCGGCAAATTCGCCGTCGACCAGGATGATGCGTTTGTCGCCCCGGCGGATTTCCGGCAGGTAGCGCTGGGCGATGATCGGCTCGCGGAACTGCTCGGCATACATTTCCAGCAGCGAGCCGAGATTGTCGTCGCCGGGCCGGAGATGGAACACGCCGGCGCCGCCGTTGCCGTAGAGCGGCTTGACGACGATCTCGCCATGCTCGTCGCGGAACGCCCGGATCGCCTCCGGATCGCTCGTGATCAGGGTCGGCGGCATCAGGTCCGGATAGCGGTTGACGTAGACTTTCTCCGGCGCGTTGCGCACCTCGGCCGGGTCGTTCACCACCAGCGTCGCCGGGTGGAGCTGCTCAAGGAAATGGGTGGTCGTGATGTAGGCCAGGTCGAAGGGCGGGTCCTGGCGCAGCAGGATCACGTCCATCTCCGACAGGTCGGCGAGCCGTGCTTCGCCGAGGTCGGCATGGTTGCCCCGCTCGGCCCGCACGGTCAGGCGCTGCACCGGCGCGCTCAGCACGCCGTCGCGGAAACGCAGCCGGTCCGGCGTATAGTAATGGAGCGCGTGGCCTCGCGCCTGGGCCTCCAGGGCGAGCACGAAGGTGCTGTCCGCCCCGATGTCGATGCTGTGGATGGGATCCATCTGGATCGCCACGCTGAGCGCCATGTCACGCCCTTTCCCGGTACTCGGTCCCGGTATTCGTTTCCCGTATCCGGCCGGGCCGGCCGGCGGCTTCCGCCCGCGCCGTCGCCCGGAAGGCTTCACCCGGAGGGCTTCACCTAGAACAAGTCCCGCGGCAAGGAAAGCCGCCCCGCCGCCCTGCCCGTTGCCGAAATTGCAACGAGGCAGGCAAAAGATTACGCTTCTGCCTTACGCTCCGGCGAATTACCGTCTAATCTGTCGGCAGACCGAGGCAGCGGCCCGTTCCAGTGCGCCGGTCGCCGGAGCGGGGACGGTGCGCGGGCGTCCGGAAGGGAAATTCGATCGCGCAGGCGGTCCCGGTCCGGCTTAACGGCAAACCGGGCGCGGCGCGTCCGCCCGGCCGTTGCATGAGGTGCGCTGATCGTCTTCGGCAGGCCCGGCGCCGACGGATCTGCCGACGCAACGACACTAACGCTATCGCCCGGGAGAAACATCATGGCAGAGCATCATTCAACTCCGTCTGCGGTCAGCCGCCGGAAAGTCCTCGAATACGGTGCGGCGCTGGGCGGCACTGCCGCCATGTCGTCGCTGATCAGCGTCGAGGCGCTCGCTGCCGGCACGGCCAAGGTCAACATGCAGCTCGGCTGGCTGGCCAGCAACGGCATCATGGGCGAGGTCGTCGCCAAGCGCATGGGCTACTACAAGGAACTGGGCATCGATCTGAACGTCACGCCGGGCGGTCCGGGCGTCGACGGCGTCGCTTCGGTTGCCGCCGGCCGCGCGCAAAGCGGCCAGCTTTCGTCGAGCCCCTCCCTGATGCTGGCGCGTTCTGCCGGCATCCCGGTCAAGGCCTTCGCCGCCGGGTACCAGAAACACCCCTTCACCTATTTCTCGCTGAAGAAGAACCCGATCCGCACGCCCAAGGACATGATCGGCAAGACCATCGCCACCCAGCCGACGGCGGTGATCCTGCTGCGCGCGCTGCTGGCCAAGAACGGCATCGCCGAAGACCAGGTCAAGGTCGTCAAGATGGGCAGCGACATGGCGCAGCTGATGACCGGCCGGGTCGCTGCCGTCACCGGCTGGATGACGAACACCAACGCGCTCAAGATCCTCGGCAAGGACCGCGTCGACATGATGCTGTGGGATGCCGGCATCCGGCTCTATGCCAACGTCTACTACACGACCGACGACATGCTCGCGAAACATGCCGACGTCCTGACCCGATTCCTGACCGGATCGGCCCGCGGCTGGGGCTTCGCGCGCAAGAATCCCGAGAAGGCGGTCGATCATCTGGTCGCCGAGTACAAGAACCTGAACAGGGCGAGCGAGATGGCGGCGGTCGGCGGCGTGCTCGGCTTTTCCTTCGACAAGGTGACGGCGAAGGAGGGCTGGGCGGCCATGAACAAGGCGAACTGGCAGGCCCAGATCGATTCCTACGACAGCCTGAAGCAGTTCAAGGGAAAGACTCCGACCGTGGACGATGTCATGACCGACAAGATCCTGGCGGCCACCGAGAAGCTGCGCAAGCAGATCGGATGACATGAGGGACGAGGCGGCGGCGGAGGTTGCGTCCGGTTCCGGCGTTACGGCGATCTCCGTCGATCGCCTCGTTGTCCGGTTCGAGGGGAACGACGGCAGCATCACCGCCTTGAGCGATGTCGATTTCGAGGTGCCCGAGGGCGGTTTCGTCACCATGCTCGGGCCCTCGGGATGCGGCAAGTCCACCCTGCTGCGGGCGATCGCCGACCTTGTGCCGGTCAGCGAGGGCGGAATCCGGGTGTTCGGCCGGACGCCGGAACAGTCGCGGCTGGCCCGGGATTTCGCCTTCGTTTTCCAGGATTCGACGCTGCTGCCGTGGCGCAGCGCGATCGACAACGTCCGGCTGCCGCTGGAGGTCGGCCGGCGCGGCGGGGTCGAACTCGAGCGGCACGCGGAACCGGAAGAGTTGCTCGCGCTGGTCGGGCTCGAAGGACGGGAGGAGGCCCTGCCGCACGAACTGTCCGGCGGCATGAAGCAACGGGTCTCGATCGCCCGGGCGCTGGTCCAGAAGCCCCGCGTTCTGCTGATGGACGAGCCGTTCGGCGCGCTCGACGAAATCACGCGGGACAAGCTCAACGAGGAGTTGCTGCGGATCTGGCGGGAAACGGGAACGACGATCATGTTCGTCACCCATTCGGTGCCCGAGGCGGCGTTTCTCGGGCGCAAATGCCTGGTGCTTTCGGCCCAGCCCGGCCGGGTCCGCGGCTATGTCGGTATCGACCTGGCGGAGCCGCGGCAGCTCGGCGTCCGCGACACCCTGGAGTTCGTGCAGATCACCTCGCATCTGCGCAGCCTTCTGGAGGTTGAGGAATGAAAGCGGTCGGCTACGGCAAGGCACAGGCGCTGGCCGCACCCGCCGGCGATCCCGGCAGGCGGATGGAGAAATGGCGCCACCGCGCCCCGGCCATCGCCGCGGCGCTTGGCCTGCTGCTGCTGTGGCAGCTCATCGTCGACGGTTTCGGCGTCCCGACCTACATCGCGCCCAGCCCGGTCCAGGTGCTGGAGGTGTTCGGCAAGGAAGGCGAAATCCTGTGGATCAATTTCTGGCCGACGCTGATGGAAGCGGCGGCGGGATTTGCGCTGGGCAACGGCATCGCGGTCGTGCTCGCCGTCTGGTTCGTACACAGCCAGCTTGCCGAGCGGGCCTTCTACCCGATCGCGGTCTTCATCAACACGATCCCGATCATCGCCATCGCGCCGATCCTGGTGCTGATGCTCGGCAACGGCTATGCGCCGAAAATCGTCATCGCGGCGCTGATCTGCTTCTTCCCGACCCTGGTGAACATGGTCCGGGGCCTGAAATCGGTCAGCCCGCAGATGCTGGACCTGATGCGCGTCCTGTCGGCCAACCAGGCCGAGGTGCTCTGGAAGATCCGGCTTCAGAGTTCGCTGCCCTTCCTGTTCGCCGCCCTCAAGATCGCGTCCACCACCTCGGTGATCGGCGCCATCGTCGGCGAGTGGATCGGCTCGAATTACGGGCTCGGCTCGCTGATCATCGAGGCGACCTACAATTTCCGCGCGCCCCTGCTCTACGCCACGGTGATCCTCGGCGCGGGCATGGCGGTCGCCGCCTTCACGATCACCACGATCGTCGAACGGCGTGTCCTCAAATGGAAACCGGGCGATGTCATCTGACCCGAAAACGGAGAAACCCCCAAAACGGAGAAACCGGCGTGACTCTTTCCGACAGCGTTAGGCGGCCCGAGGCCGCGGTGCCCGTCGTTTCGACTTCCGACGTGGTGGTCGTCGGCGGCGGGCCGGCCGGCGTTTCGGCGGCGGTTTCGGCCGCGCGCAACGGCGTTTCCGCGACCCTGGTGGAGCGCTATCCCTATCTCGGCGGGCTGGCGTCCGGCGGCATGGTGCTGGTGCTCGACGACATGCACAACGACACCGAAATCTCCGTGCGCGGCCAAGCCATGGAGATCGTCGAGCGGATGCACGCCAAGGGGCTGTGCGTCTATCCGCCGGAAGCGGACCGCGACCCTGCCGTCCGCGCGACGGAGGACATGTGGCGCAAGTGGTCGCGCTGGGGCGTGTTCGACTTCCACACCCACACCAAGCCGCACCCCGTCATCTTCGCCGCCGCCTTCGATCCGGAAGGCTTCAAGCAGGCCTCGCTCGACATGGTGCGCGAGGCCGGCGTGAACCTGCGCCTGCACAGCTGGTTCCAGTCGACCATCGTCGAGGACGGCCGGGCCGCCGGCGTCATCGTCGAGACCAAGGAAGGGCCGCAGGCGATCCGGGGTTCGGTGGTGATCGACGCGACCGGCGATCTGGACGTCGCCGCCAGCGCCAGCGCCCCGTTCGTCGAAGGCGCCTATATCGTGACCACCGTCTCGCGCATCGGCGGCGTCGATACCGACGAGGCCGAGCGCTTCCAGTATGGCGAGCCGGAGCGCTTCGCCGAGCTCGACCGGCAGGCCAAGCGCATCATCGGCTGCTGCTGGCAATACTGGTGGCTCAAGACGCCGCTGCCCGGCATCGTCTGGTGCAACTGCCCGCACATGGTCGGCTTCGACGGCATGAAGGTCGGCGACCTGACCGGCGCCGAAATCGAGGGCCGGCGCCGGATGAAGGCATTGCTGGAATTCGCGCGCGAGAATATCCCCGGCTTCGCCAGGGCTTATTTCGTCGATTTCGCACCCCAGACCGGCGTGCGCCAGACCCGCCTGCTGGACGGCGACTATGTCGTCACCAAGCGCGACGTGATGGACCGGGTGCATTTCCACGACAGCGTCTGCCGGGGTCGCGACTACTACACGCCCTACCGGGCGATGCTTCCCAAGGGGGTGGAGCAGCTGCTGGTCGCCGGCCGCCACTATTCGGCGACGCCCCAGGCCCAGAAGCTGAGCCGGGAGATTCCGCCCTGCATGGCGATGGGCGAAGCCGCCGGCATCGCGGCCGCGCAGTCGCTCGACAGCGGCGTTACGGTGCGCGAGGCGGACGTGCGGGCCATCCAGCGCCAGATGCGGGCCCAGGGCGCCGATCCGGGCGACCGGCCGGCGGCCAACGCCCTGGTCGCGGAGGCCGCGTGATGCCGGCCGGGCAGGACGGCGCCGGCGGCCGGCCCCTTCCGCTCGAAGGGGTGCGGGTTCTGGATTTCAGCCAGGTGATGATGGGGCCGTGCTGCACCCAGATGCTCGGCGACTACGGCGCGGACGTCATCAAGATCGAGCGCGCCGAAGGGGGCGACCTGTCGCGCTGGAGCGTCGGCGACGATCCCGACGGCGGCAACAATCCGGTGTTCGCCAGCCTGAACCGGAACAAGCGCAGCATTGCCGTGAACCTGAAGGCCGACGAGGACCGGGAGGCGGTCCTGCGCCTGGTGGAAACCGCCGACGTCGTCGTGAACAATTTCCGCCCGGGCGTTATGGACCGCATGGGTTTCGGCTACGACGACCTGCGCGCCATCAACCCGCGCATCGTCTATGCGGTCGGGACGGGGTACGGGCTCGACGGCCCCTACGTCGACCGGGGCGGGCAGGATGTGCTGGCCCAGGCGATGAGCGGCGTCATGCACCGGCGCGCCGATCCCGCGCTGCCGCTTTCGGTCTACCCGACCGCGCTCGCCGATTACGCCGCCGGAATGCATCTCGTGCAGGGCATCCTGCTGGCGCTGCTGCAACGCCGGCAGACCGGCAGGGGGCAGCAGGTTGCGGTGTCGCTCTACAATTCCATGCTCGCCATGCAGATGCAGGAAGCGGCGGCGTGGATGATGCGCGGCCAGGACCTGAACTGGGCCGCCATGCCGCTCTGCGGCGTGTTCGAGACGACCGACGGCGCGATCGTCATGGTCGGCGCGTTCAAGAAGAACCCGCTGCAGGACATCTGCCGCGCGCTCGGCATCGAGGACCTGTCGGCGGATTCGCGCTACGCCGATCTGGAGCAGCAGAAGCGCCACCGGCCGGAGTTGCAGGAGATTTTCCGCACCAGCTTCCGCGCCAACAGCACCGCATACTGGCTGGAGCGGCTCGGCGCGGTCGACATCCTCAGCGCGCCGGTCAAATCGCTGCCGGAGGCGCTGGACGATCCCCAGACCGCCTGCAACGAGATGGTCGTCGAACTCGCGCCGTCCGCAGGCGGGCCGGTGCGCCTCATCGCGTCGCCCATCGACATGTCGGACGCGCCGTTCCGGGTGCGCCACGCGCCGCCGAAGCTGGGCGAGCACAATGACGAGGTGCTGGCGGAAAGCCGCCGGGGGGTCGCGGCGTGAGCGTCGACCTCGATATCGCCGGCGGCGTCGCCCGGATCGTCCTGAACCGCCCGGACCGCAGGAACGCCATCGACCGGGCGGCCGAGGCGGCGCTCGGCGACATCTGGGACCGGATCGAGGCCGACCCGGACATTCGCTGCGCCGTGCTGACCGGCGCCGGCCGGACATTCTGCGCCGGTGCGGACATGAAGGAGGAGGGCGTCGAGGGCCTCGAATACTGGGCCGGCGCCGATCCCTGGGGCTTCGGCGGCATCGCGCTCGGCGGCCGCCTTTCGGTGCCGCTGATCGCCCGGGTCAACGGCCCGGCGCTGGGCGGCGGGTTCGAGATGGTGCTGGGCTGCGACCTGGTCGTGGCGGCGGAGTCCGCCGTCTTCGGCCTGCCGGAGCCGCGCGTCGGCCGCGTGCCGCTCGATGCCCGGGTCGTGCTGCCGCGCCTGGTCCCGCGGGCGCAGGCCCTCGGCGTGCTGCTGACCGGCCGGCGCATGACCGCGGCGGAGGCGCTGGGCTGCGGGCTGATCAACCGGGTCGTGCCCGACGACGGCCTCGATGCCGCCGTCGATGCCTGGGTGGCGGATATCCTGGCCTGCGCGCCGCTCAGCCTGAAGGCGATCAAGCGCTCGGTCTACGACACGGCGCATATGAACCTGGCCGAAGCCCGCAACGCCCGGCTGCCGGCCCTGATCGACGCCCTGAAAAGCCGGGACGCCGACGAGGGCGTGCAGGCCTTCCGGGACAAGCGCCCGCCGGTCTGGACCGGCAGCTGAACCGCCGTCCGGAGCGCAGCCATGGCCTTCGTGATCGCCGAAACCTGCATCGACGTGAAGGACGGTGTCTGCGCCCAGGTCTGCCCGGTCGACTGCATCTACGAGGGCGGCCGGATGTACTACATCCAGCCCGACGAATGCGTCGATTGCGCGCTCTGCGTCTCGGTCTGCCCGGTCGAGGCGATCTGGCCCGACGACGAATTGCCGGCGGGTTCGGAGGGCTTTGCCGCGGTCAACGCGGAGTTCTTCGGCGAATCGGTGACCGGCTGGGGGCAGCCCGGCGGCCTGGAAGAGGCATTCCGCACCGACAAGGACCATCCGACGGTCGCGGCCTGGGATTCCGGCGGCGGGTGAGCGCGACGCCATGCACGCCGCGGTGCTGCGCTATTTCGAGGCCGTCGCCGAAGAGGGGTCGATCCGCCGGGCTTCGGAACGGCTGAACATCTCGGCCTCCGCGGTCAACCGGCAGATCCTCAAGATCGAGGACTATTTCGGCACGCCCCTGTTCGAGCGCCGCCCCGACGGCATGCGGCTGACCGAGGCGGGCCAGCTCATGCTGCGCCATTCGCGCGATACCCTGCACGATTTCCGGCGCCTGCACGGCGAGATCGACAATCTGCGCAGCGTCGTCAGCGGCGAGGTCGCGATCGCCACCCTGGACAGCCTGACCCAGCATTTCCTGCCCGATACGCTGACCCGCTTCATCGAGGCCCATCCGGCGGTGCAGATCCGCGTGACCGCCGGCGACCCGAACGAAATCCTGCACTCGGTGGCGCGCGGCAACGCCGATCTCGGCCTGACCTTCGATCCGGTCTGGCGCGGCGGCATCCACGAATTGCAGAACATCCCCTGTCCGCTGCACGCCATCATGCGGCCGGACCACGAGCTGGCCGGCCGCGCTTCGGTCACGCTCGACGAGTGCAGCGCCTGGCCGCTGGTCTACCAGGACAATACCGGCTCGATCCGCGGCTTTCTCGGAGACAGCCTGGATATCTTCAAGCGCGCCCACAAGCCGGTGCTGACCTCCAACACCCTGGCGCTGCTCAAGCGCCTGCTGCTGCGCGGCGTCGGCATCGCCTTCTACACCCGGCTCGGCTTCGTCGAGGAGCTGGCCGAGGGCCGGCTGGTCGCCGTGCCCCTGGAAGGCGAGCGCCTGTCGCAGCTCCGCCTGTGCCTGCTCGCCCCGTCCGAGCGCAGCCCGACCGTGGCGGCCCGGGTCATGGCGGAGCATCTGGGGCGCGACATGGGCGGCCTGGCCGGCGTGTCCGGGCTGGACGGCCGATGACCGGACGGCCCGAGACCGGACGCCCAATGACCGAACGCCTTTCCGTCGGCCGCCTGCTGGCCGAGCCGGGCCGGGCGCCGGCGCTGCGCAACGCCGAGGTGACGATGGCGGACGGCCGGATTGCCGGAGTCGCCGCCTCGGGCGGCGCGCCGCGCGACGGCCGGATCGCCCTGCCGGCCTTCGTCAACGCCCACGACCACGGCTACGGCATCCTCCCGCTCGCGCTGGGCGGCTGCGACGACGCCCTGGAATGCTGGATCGCCTCCTTCCTGCGCCTGCCGCTCGATCCGCGCCTCGAAGCCGCCGTCGCCTTCGGCCGCATGGCGCTCGCCGGCATCGGTGCGACCGTGCATTGCCACAACTCGCTCGCCGTCGACCGGCTGGCGGACGAGGCCGACGGCGTCGCCCGCGCCGCCGCCGAGGTCGGCATCCGGGTCGCCTTCTCCTGCCCGGTGCGCGACCGCAACCCGTGGATCTACGGCGACCAGCGCAGCCTGCTGCCCTATCTCGACCCCGCCGGCCGGGCGGCGCTGGAGGCCGCGCTCGCCGAAGCGGCGCCGGCGCACCGCCAGGTCGAGCAGGTCGAGGAGATCGCCGCGGCCCACGAGAGCGACCTCTTCCAGGTCCAGTACGGCCCGGTCGGCCCGCAATGGTGCCGGGACGATACGCTGGCGCGGATCGCCGAAGCCTCCGCCCTGCACGGCCGCCGGGTCCACATGCACCTGCTCGAATCGCCGCGCCAGCGCCGGTGGCTCGACGCCGCCTACAGGCAGGGCATCGTCCGCTTCCTCGACGAGATCGGCCTGCTCTCGCCCCGGCTCACGGTGGCGCACGGCGTCCACCTGACCGAAGACGAATGCGCCCTGCTCGCCGAGCGCGGAGTCACGGTTTCGGTCAACACCTCGTCCAACCTGCGGATGCGCTCCGGCACCGCGCCGGTCGCGCGCTACCTGCGCCACGGCCTGCGCTTCGGCTTCGGGCTCGACGGCGCCGGCCATGACGACGACCAGGACTGGCTGCGCGACCTGCGCCTCGCCCGGCGGGTCCACAACGGTACCGGGCTGGAGCCCGCGCTGCCGCCGGCCCGGCTGTTCGACGCGGCGCTGCGCGACGGCTTCCGCGCCATCGACGGCAGCGGCGACTACGGCGCCCTCGAGCCGGGCGCGCGCGCCGATCTCGTGGTCTTGGACTACGGCGCGATGACCGCCGGCCGGCTGCTCGGCGACCCGGACGAGGCCCCGGTCGAGGGCCCGGGCGAAGCCGCGGGCGAGACCCCCGATGAAACCCCGGACGAAGCCCCCGACGAGATCCCGGATGAGGTCGAAGTGCTGCTGACCTGGGCGCACAGCGGCCACGTCCGCGAGCTGATCGTGGCGGGCCGGCCGGTCGTTACCGCGGGCCGGCTCGCGGCGCTCGACCTGCCCGGCCTGGAACGCGAACTCACGGCGCAGGCCCGCCGCGCCGCGGCGGCCGACCCCGCCCGATCCGCCCACGGCCGCCACCGCCGCGAAGCCGTGCGCGCGTACTATGCAAACACCGGGGCGGAGACCGGGGCCGAGTCCGGGTCTTCCGGCTGACCTTGCCGGTGTCGGAGGCACCCCGCCCCGTCTTTCCGACCGGAGCCGCCCGCAGGGTGGCGCAGTGGAGGAATCTCGTCGCCGGACTCGGGTTCCTGCCATCGGGTCCGAGCCGGGATTCCTCCACTACGCCCCGGCCGGGGGCCGGGGCTTCGGTCGGAATGACGGGAGAGGATGCCCTGCGCCTCGTTGCCGCCCGCTCGCCCCCCGGAACGGCTGCCGCCCCTTGACGGCGGCGGCCAGCCGGACACATCATTGCGGTATGGAAAGCAGCACCGAAATCGTCCTTGCCATCGCCGGCGTCGGCGTTGCCATCGTCGGCGTCGGCGCTGCGCTCGCCGGGCTGATTCTCACCACGTCCGGGCGGCTCGGCGCGCGGTTGACCGCCGTTGAAAAGGAAACCGCCCGCATGGCCGGACTGCTCGAAGGACTCGGCTTGACAGGCCGCGCGCGTGCCGACAGCCGGGTTGAGCCGGCGGAATAACCCCCGCCCCGTTCGTATCCACCGCCCGTTCCGTCATTCCGACCGGAGCCCCGGATTTAATCCGGGGCGTAGCGGAGGAATCTCGTCGCCGGACTCGGGTTCCCGTTCGTCGGGTCCGAGCCGGGATTCCTCCACTACGCCCCGGCCCGGGGGCCGGGGCTTCGGTCGGAATGACGGAAGGGGGTGTCCCCCGCCTCTTCCCCGCCTTCCCGCCCCCTGTTGCCGATTTGCAACACAAAGCCGCGATTTCCGGGGTAAACCGGGGATTGTGCGCGAC